>DAIDMV010000001.1:0-12659 GCA_027448765.1 bacterium
TTTTTAGATGCTGAAAAAATATCTCAAGAACTTAAAAAAATAGTTTTAGTTGGCATTAAACCAACTTACGCAGCTACGGGTTTTGGTTATATAAAACTAGGACAACTAAAAAAAATAAACCAAAAGACAATTAATCAAGTTTATAGGGTTGATAGTTTTAAAGAAAAACCTAAATTAGAACTGGCAGAAAAATACTTTAATTCTGAAAAGTATTTATGGAATGGTGGTTATTTTATAGGTTCAATTAATACTTTTAAAGAAAACTTTCAGAATTATAACTTAGATTTATTAAAAACCTATCAGTTATTGGCTACTAATCAAAAAAATAAAAAAATTTATCAGTCCTTAAACAATAACTCGATTGACTATGCTTTAATAGAAAAGATTAAAGATTTGTATGTTGTGCCAGCCGGTTTTAATTGGTTGGATTTAGGGTCTTTTAGAGACCTAGCTATGTTAATCAAAGAACCTCTTTCGGATAATAATTATTTAGCTGGTAATATTGTGGTTGAGGCTGTTAAAGATTCTTATATTTATAATTATCAAAAAAAACCCTTAGTAGTAATTGGTTTAAATGATGTGGTAGTCATTAATACTAAAAATGGGCTTTTGATAACAAAAAAGGAATTATCTCAAAAAATCGGCGATATTAGCAAAAAACTCTAAAAAACATACATATTACTAAGAAAATAAATTGCCAAGATTATTTCTAAAATAAATAAAAATGGTAATAAAAAATATAAATAATTATAAAATCTTTTATTTAGAGTAGATAAGATTAAAACTACCGCCGGAATTAAAATTAAAAAATATCGATTCATAGAAATCATTGATCCACTGCTAAGGGGTAAAATTAAGGCTATGAAAGAATAAACGCTTAGCCATAGATTTTTGTGCTTAATTGACCAGATTATTATTAAAATAATACCAACAGTAGCCAACATATCACTTAGATTGACTAAATAATTTACATGTCCCCCAAAAAATTGAGGATCAAAAATTTTAGAAAAATTGTTATACCAGATGTCTTTAAGATTAGTCAATAGCGATACGTTATTACGACCCCAAGCTTTTTCATCAGTATAAAAAGCGAAAAATGAATTAAATCGTAATTGAAGAAATAACATATAATACAGTAACCCCCATATGCTAAGTAAACCAAGGCCAAACAACTTTAATAATTCTTTTATGATGATATTTATTTTTGATTTCCATAGTTGTTTTTGCTCAATATAAATAAAAATTAAACCAACACCAGCCACCACTCCAGTAATAATGGTCGCCGATGCAATGCCTGCTGCTAATGCCGCCAGAATATATTTTTTCTTAAAAGCTAAATAGAGTGACAGTGTTATAAAAAAAATTAATGTGGCGTCGGAATAATATGTACTAAACACAAAAACAGTTGGAATACACAACACTAAGATTACCGGTAGAAAATAATTTTTTAACTTATACTCTGAATTTAGTTTAGAATATTTATCAATAAATATAGGCCATATTTTTAAAATTAAGAGAATTATACCAATAGTAAAAATATAATTAATTAATATTCCCGAAAAAGAATAGGATAGCCCTGTTAAAAAATGTATGAAACGAGTAATTAATGGAAAAGCTGGGAAAAAAACAATTGTTTGTTGAACGGGTTTTATAGTATGAACATATTGATAGCCATTTTTGACTATATTGTAATACCAGCCACTGTCCCATTTAAACCAAACCGAAAATATTCCCACATTCGGAAGAGTTGAAGGCATGGCTAGTTTTGTTATTGGTAAGACAAATTGACTTATTGTTTGAAGACATAATTGCCAGATAGATACAATTAAAACCGATAAACCAATCTCTTTAGTTGTTTGTTTTGTTAGAATTTTATTAATCATTAATAAATATAATATATAATAAATTTATAAATGAAAAAAATTTTAGCTTTTGATATTGATGATACTTTGGCTGTTACCAAGTCACCGATCGATGATCGGATGGCTGAGGCTTTAATTAAGATTGCTAAGAAATTTCAAATTTGTATTATTTCTGGTGGTAAATTTGAACAATTTTTAAATCAAATCATTGATAGGTTAAACATTGAAGAGAATCTTCTGACTCAATTTCACTTAATGCCAACATGTGGTACTCAATATTACGTCTATTCTAAAAAGAATAAAAATTGGCAAAAAATATATAGCCAAGATTTGTCTCTTTCACAACGAAAAAAAATTATATTAGAATTAGAAAAAGCCGCTAAATCTTTAAATTATTGGCCGAAAAAAACTTATGGTGATATTATTGAGGACCGAGGAACTCAGGTTACTTATTCGGCCTTGGGACAAAATGCACCTGCTGAATTAAAATATAAGTATGATCCCGACGGTATTAAAAGACTTGAAATAAAAAAAATATTGGATCAAAAATTAGATCAGCTAGAGGTAAGAATTGGTGGTACGACTTCAATCGATATTACTTTTTTGGGAATCGATAAAGCATTTGGAATGAAAAAACTTATTGAAAGTTTAAAAATTAAACAAGAAGAAATATTATTTTTTGGCGACAAATTACAGCCTGGTGGTAATGATTATCCAGTTAAAGCTATGGGTATTGACTCTATAGAGGTGAATAATTGGCAGGAAACCGTTAATATACTTGAAACAATTAATTTACTAACTAATTAAGTACTGTTTAGGAGTTTGATAGATAACCGTATTGTCTAAATATCTTTTTGACCAATGAAGTTGGTTGAGCTCATTAATAATAATTGGTGAAGTAGTATTAAGGCAAATAGTAGCTTTAATTTGATTTTGCTTAACGTATTGAGTAAATAAACTATTGAAGTTATTGAGCTTAGTATTATTGTAAAAAGCTTGAACTAAAGGATTATTGGCATAAATTTTTGGAGTAAAACCAGGCGCATCCTGTAGTTTAAAGCTTAATTTAGAGACATATTGAAGATAAGCACCTTCACCGGTTCTTCCGTAGGGTAAAATTAACAATGACTGATTAGAGGTAGTTGGAACAACTTGAGAGATATTTTTAAAATATTGAGGAGTTGGTATGCTTTGCCAAGCTGCCGAACCACCTAAATTAGGTATTAATAAAACAATGACACTAAGAGCTAATAAATATTTAATCGATGATATGATGGGCTTACTTTTTTGAATTAGCCATAAAACAGTTATGATGCTAGCTAAAAAGAATATATAAACTGTGGTTCTGGATGGAAGTGCTTGTTTAATAATCGGTATATGATCAATAATAATCCAAGGTAAGGGAATTTTGTTATCAACACCATCAATATGTAATGAAGGACCTAAACTAGCAACAACAATAAATAAAGTCATCAGGCCCAAAACTTTAGTGATTGTTTTTGACCAGTTAGATTTTAAATAAAAAAGTATGATTAAAATAAGTGGTATGGTTAAATATCCGCCTTGTTCAGAAATATTACCCGTAAAATGGCTCGATATATTATTAAAAAGACTTGCTCCAAAATAAGCAAGGTTAGTTGGAATGATAAAATTCAGTAGATTAATTGAAAAAAATACTGGACTATTAATTTGCGAGCTAGCATATTTATAATTGGTTAGCATTGAGTATAAAACTGGAGATAAAACAACTAAAGCAATTAAACCGGACAGAATGTATTCTTTAAAAAGTTTAATAATCTTTTCTCGATAGGTTTTAATAAATAGAAATATTAATATGCTAAAAAGCAGTAAAAACGATAAAAAGGTAGTAATTATTTCTAGCGAAACTAGAAATTGGCAAATTAATAATAGACTACTAAGAATTAAAAACCATTTTTTAGAAATATGATCATTAAATCTGGCCAGAATAACTAAAATAATCAACGGAATAAAGACTAAAAAATATAGTTGGGTGTGTCCAAGTAGTTCGCTGATTACAAAACTCGAGAATCCAAAAATATAGCCACCAATTAAGGATGGTGTAATTTTACGGCTAAGATAATAAAGTAAATAAAACATGCCAAGAGCATTAAATACGGGTGAAAGAATAACTAAAAGATTAAAAGAAACTACAGCATTAAAGGCTAGGGTAACTGGTGACATTAAAAGACCAAGAAATGGTGAAGAGGTTAGCCACAAAACATCATAACCGCGTTTAAACCAGATATAGTTAGTTTGAAAAAGATTAAGATGATGAACAATAGAATAAGGCCACCAATTAAGTAGCCAGGTAAAAAATTCAGGATCTGATGAGGGAATAAAAAACTTAGTTTTAAAATCACTAATGTTGTTTGGTCCAAAAAACAATAAACTTAAAATCAAATAAACTATAAAAGGTAGAAAAATTAAGATTAACTTTTTGTATTTTCGAACAAAAAGATTAATTTTTTTATTAATAAAATTGATTTTCGTATTGATTTGCTTAATTTCCACAATTTACCTATATTTAATTTAAAATCTGATACTTAAAAAAGATTGAAAACTTTACTGAAAAAAAATATTTAACTGATCATCAATATAATTTTTTATAGAGTTTTTAAAATTAGCAGTTGAATAAATTTTAGCATTATCTGATATTTTATTATAATTAAAATTACGGTTTTGTAATTTCTCGATAGCTTTAATCAGGCTTTCAACAGTTTGTTTTTTAAAAAAATAACCATTTTGATTTTCTATAACATAATCTAAGGCTCCACCCTTGTGATAAGCGATCACTGGAGTACCAGCCGATAAGGCTTCAACCGCTACAATACCGAAATCATCCATATTGGGTAAAATAAAGCCCAATGATGATTGGAAGTGCTCAACAATTTGATTATCATTAACGTTGGTCAGGAAAGTAATATTGCGACCAGCTAATTTTACTAGTCTTTTATGGTCTGGACCATTGCCAATGACTATCAAAGGAATGTTTAATTGATTACAGGCTTTAATGGCTAAATCGAATTTTTTATATGGGCTTTGTCTACCAGCAACCAATAAACCATGCCTGACGTTGTTAGAACTGACGCTTAATTTAAAGCGATTATATTCGACTGGTGGATGAATGACGATTGAATCTCTGTGATAATATTTTCTTATCATGTTTTGAGTGTGAGTTGAATTAGCAATCATTAAGTCGGGCTTTTTAGCAGCTCGCTTATCCCATTGTTTTAATGGTTCTAGCATAATTTTTAAACCTATTTTTGCTAACCAATTAAAACCAATAGGGAAACCAGGATTATTAAAGTATTCATCTTTTCTAATCCAATAATAATGGGTAGGTGAATGACAATAATTAATGTGGAGAGTTGTTTTAGAGGTATGAACAGCTTTAGCTTCAGCGCCACTACTAGATATGACTAGGTCATATTGACTTAAGTTTAAGCGTGAAAAAGTAATAGCTCTTAATAACGGTAAAAATTTTTTTAAACTTTTTGGTAATAATTGTAACCAGGTAGTCCTAATATCTGCATCGTCAAACCAATCAATTTTGTTTTTATCGTATTGAGAAGTGTATATTGGTGCTTCTGGGAAAAGATGATGTAATTCTAAAACAACTCGCTCAGCTCCGCCAATCCCAGTTAACCAATCACAAACAATAGCTACTTTTAGTTTTTTTGCCATTTTTATTTGGCGCCGTTTCTATTGAAGACAATTTTAATCGTCTTAATTAAGATAATGATATCGTATAAGAAACTCCAATGTTGAACATAGTAAATATCTAATTTTCTTCTTTCGTCATAAGGTATATTACGTCGTCCAGATATAACAGCCAAACCAGTTAAACCACTTTTAACACTTAAAATTAAATTCTTTTTACCGTATTTGTTTAATTCGAATGGCTCTAATGGTCTTGGTCCAACCAAGGATAAGTCACCTTTCAAAACGTTAAATAGTTGAGGCAATTCATCTAAACTGGTTTGTCTTAAGAATCGACCGATTTTTGAAATTCTTGGATCATTTTCTAGGTAATCACCATTTTTTCGATATAGGATGGCTAAATCTTCTCGATCCATTTTTTTAAAACCTTTTTCTGGAGACATTCGATGATACTGATGATAGTAGGTTCTAAATTTATAAATTTTAATTTTTTGTCCAAACCTAGATAGTCTTGTTTGGCTAAAAATTGGATCGCCGTGATCTAGCATTAAAATTATTAAAACAACCAACATAAACGGTGAAGATAAAACAATTAAAATAATTGAGCCAACTATATCAAATAATCTTTTAATAATTCGACCCCAACCAATTAATGGTGTTTGATGGACGGCGACAATTGGCATAGAATGGAATAAATCAACAGTGATATTACCAATAAACAGCTCATTATTACCAGGAATGAAACGATATGAAACATGATTTTCTTGACAGAAAGTTAAGATTTCATCATTTTTTTGATTATCAAGAAATAGTTCAGTTTGAATAATAGTAGAAACTTCATCTTTTAAATCATTTTTAATGAATGAATTAAAGCTAGAAAAATACGGATAATATTTTTTATTATTTAAGCCGACCATGGCGATAATTTTATAGCCAGTTTTTGAAGTGTTGTTAACGTAGTAGGCTATTTCTTTGGCGGCTAGGTTGTTACCCACTATGACAATATTGGTAATGCCAATATTGTATTTAAACAACTGTTGTCTAACTATTCGAGCTAGTGTTCTGAACAAAAAAACAAAGAATAAGGCTAAAAGTAAACCGTATAAGACAACTATTTTAGCCGGGAAAATAGCTATATCAAATAAATACGAAAAAGAAATTACAAATAAAATACCAACCAATGAAGCTAAAATTAATCTCATCATCTCGTTGAATCTTTTTTCTAGAACTCTTTCAGAATATAGATTGAACATAGCAAAAATTAAAATCCAAAAAGGCATTAATGATAAAAATATTATAAGGTAAGTTCTAGCGTGAATTGCTACAGAGAAAGCTCGATGATCGAGAGTAACCCGAAATATATAAGCCATTGAAAAGGCAAAAACCAATGCTAAAAAATCCCCCAAGATTAATATCATATTATATATAAGCTGATTATTGCTCTTCATAGATTATCCTTCATTATAAACCCTATTGTAGGTTTTCAAGAATTAGATTATTAGTTACAATATGTTGATGGTAGATAAAAAAGACATATCTTTTAAAATTCTAAAATACGGTTTAATATTTTTATTAATTACTATGCCTTTTTACGCTTTTATTAGCGTTTTTACTACTAGCTTAATAGGACACTATACGTTTGTTAGGCTATATAAAGAGTTTATTTTGTTATTTTTGACTATAGTCGGTGTTTATTTAATTATAACTGACGATAAACTTAGAAAACAGTTTTTTTCCAATACTATCATTAAGTTAATTATAGTATTTGCAATTATCGTGCTTGTTTCTGGTTTTGTAGCTAAATATATGAATCAGGTGACAACCAAATCTTTGGAGTTTGGTTTAATCGTTGACCTAAGATTTTTCTTAGTTTTTTCTGTTAGCTATTTAGCTGGTTTAAAAATTAAATTATCAGACAATCAGTTGATTAAATTTATCTTTTGGCCAGCCATGATTGTGATTATTTTTGCTATTGTTCAGTTCTTTTTTTTACCACATAATTTTTTAAGTCATTTTGGTTATAACTCTCACACCATCCAACCGTTCCAAACGATTAATAGTAATAGTAATTTTGTTCGAGTTATATCTTTTTTAAGGGGTTCTAATCCCCTGGGGGCTTATCTAATTCTACCAATTACCTTATTGGCTGTGATATTTTATGATTCTAAAAAAAAGACACTTGTTGTGATTGGTGCTTTGTTGGCACTTATGGCCTTAATATTTAGTTTTTCGAGAAGTGCTTGGCTAGGAGCTGCCTTAGCCGTTTTTTTAGTTTTTTATTTAAAATTACCAACCAAGCAATTAAGAAAAATAGTTATTATGACTTTAATTGGTCTAGTAATTCTATTTGGTTTAAGTTTTATTGTTTTCAGAAATAATACTACTTATCAGAATTTGGTCTTTCATTATTCTAGTCATTCAGCCGCTGCGACAAGTTCTGATGGTAATCACTTAAAAGCTTTAAACACAGGACTAATCCATGTTTTACAGAACCCACTTGGTAGTGGTACTGGAACAGCAGGACCAGCTTCAATATATAATTCTAAACCAGCCGTAATTTCTGAAAATTATTTTTTACAAATCGGTATTGAGCAGGGGTGGTTAGGCTTATTTATATTTGTACTAATTCTGATTTATGTTTTATATGGCTTATGGCAAAATAAAAAATCTCAGCTATCTTTAATATTATTTTGTGCTTTACTGGGTATTTGTTTAGTGAATTTATTATTGCCAGAATTTACTGATGATACTATTAGCTACGTTTTATGGATTCCTATCGGATTGTCATTGGCGTCTCAGTCGTCTAAAAAATAAAGCTATATATCAATAATTTGATAAAAATTATAATCAACATATAAATCAATTAACAGGGCTATGTAATTAAAAACTCCTAGGTAAAACGCTTCTTGAAGTTCTTGCTGGCCTTTAGTTTTCGAATAGCCAATTTTTTCAATTAATTCAATTAATCTTTGATTATAACCTGACGTGTATTTTTTATAATCAATGAATTGTTGTTGATCATTTTCTTGAATTTTAGGATAATTAACGACCAATAAGTCTAGAGTTTGATTATTTTCATGATTGAAAAAATCTAAAATAGGGTTTAGTCTGTTTTCAAGTTTTTTTTGCCGAGAATTATTAATATCCGATATTAAATAATGAATAGTTTTAATTCCATAAATTACCGCCATTTCTTCTGTTAATATCTTGGTGTTGTGGTTAGGTTGTATTGTTTCAAAATCAATTGATTCATCAACTACTAAGTCAATTAATGATTTTAGATTTGGTCTAATCGAATAATTTTCAATTTTATTGTTTAGTTTATTTGTGTCACTAAAGATAAAATCATATACTTCCAGATTGTTTAATAAGGGTAAACCATAAAAACTCTCTATTTGCTCAAACATGATAGTAATTATATAATTATTTTATGAATGAGCCAATTAACACTGGTGGGGTGATTAAGAGGTTGCCAACAAAACAACAAAATAAAATTTTAATTTTTATCAAAAATTTTATTGACCAAAATGGCTATAGTCCAACTTACCGCGAAATTAAATCAGCTTTAAATTATTCTTCTGTTTCAATTGTTGCCAAGCATATTGATAATTTAATTCAAAGAGGTCAATTAGTTAAAAGATCTAAAACAGCTCGCTCTCTCGAATTAACAAATTCGGTTTTAGAGTTTCATATTAGGTCAAACCAATTAAATATCAAAGACGAAAAATGGTTAATCGAAAAGATTAATGATATTTTTTATCAAATAGAAGAAAAAAAAATAATTGATAATCAGGATTTAAATGACATGAAGGTCTCAATTGATTTTTTGAGATTATTAAAGCTTGATCAACCAATCATTAATTTCACTGGTCGCTACCATAATATAGTTAAAAAAGTAAATCATTATTGATATGTACCGCTTTAATAAACGTATCTATAAACATAAAACTAGATATATATTTTTGTTTACAGTATCTTTAATATTTATTGGTTTAATCGTTTATTTTGTTATACTTTTATCACACCAAAAGGCTACTATTCATCAAAGTCAAGCCATAGTTAAATATTATTCTGCTCCTAGTTCACCAAACCAAACGATCAATGAACCAGATTTTACTTTTTCTTTGCCAAAAACTTGGCGAACTGTCAGTATTCACTCCAGCCTTTATAAAATATTTCAATTCCAATCAAATAGGTCTAATGATGTCTTGGATATTTATCAAAGTGTTATACCGGTTAATATGGCTGTTAATCGTGAATTATCGGTTCAAGCCGTTGGTTCATCTATCTTATTGAACGGAACAGTATCTTCAAACTGTATTAATTTTACGAAAACAAGTTCAAATACTACTGCGACCATTGTTTCGGCTAGATGGCAGGGGGTCAATTTCTTGTGTGACAGTGGTAATTATGAACGAGATGTTGTTGGCACTGGTTCTAAGGCTGGTATTAATACGCTTATTTTACGATCACCATCATTGGGTGCTCAACAGTTTTTTTTCACTTTTACTAGTTATAGTGTTCAGCCTAATTTTAATGTTTTATATCAAGTCCTTAATTCTTTTAGATTAAAATAAGCTATCTTTGTTAAAATATTAATATGAAAATAGATAGAATTGGTTATTATGTTGGTTCTTTTGACCCAGTTAATCAAGCGAATTTAGAACAAGTTATTAAGTTTCGTGATCATTTCCAATTAAAAACAGTTTTTTTAATTCCAGAAAGACTATCATCGATAGATCAATACACGCATATTGTTCATCGAATCAAATTAATCAATCAGGCTATTAAAATCCATCATTCCTTAAGGTGTTATGAGATGAATCAAAAAATCTTAAATATTCAAAAAATTATTAATAGTATCAATCACAATAATTTTTCTAGCATAGTGATGATTGACGAATCAATAGTTTTTGAGCATTTAGGGCGGGCAAGTTTTTTACAATATTTATCTAAAAATGATTTTGTGATTAATGCTTCTAGTCAAAAGCAAGTCAATCAACTAAAAACGATTTTTAACGATTTAAAAATTAAAGACCCTGTGATTTGGTTGAATAAAAATTTAAACCAAGAATTTAGTTTAAGACAAATTCTAAAAACTTACTCAACTGGGGAGGGGTTATTGAGTAGTTCTAGACAATACATTATAGACAATTGGTTGTACTTAAAATGGCGTGATTTTGTTTAAGCTTATGTAGTGGTATAATTTAAACGTTAAGCAATAAACATAAATGACAATAAAAATTAAACAAAAAAAAGTTGTAACCTACTATATACCAGTCTATAAACAAAATACTGATTGGAAAAAATTTATTTTAATTTAGTTTTCAAGACTAGATTAAATTAAACTTTAATTCTATAATCAAAACAGTTATGCTTTCATTAATTTTTGCTGTCATCTTGCTCTTCATTGTTATGTGTTTAATTAGCACAATAAAATTAATTAATTATTTACCCGAGAGAGAGATTAAAAGACGTAATGATTCTTTATCGATTAAAATAAAGCAACTAGTTATTTTTAAAAATCAAATTGAAACTTCTCTTTATATTATCATTGCCATTCTATCGGCTTTAGATATATTTATATTAGTCAAGTCATTATCGACTTTAGACGGTTTAGTGATAATTATTATCCTATTTTTAATATTTGTTGGTTTGGTTCGGTCTCGAGTTGGTAAAATGATTCGCTTTTTAGGAAGAATTTTTTTATCTTTAATTATTAAAATTACATATAAACTAAATAAGAAAAAACTATTAAATAAAAGTGTTTCTGAAAAAAAATTACATACCGGTATTTATGATTTAAATGATGTTGATGAATTGATCGAGAGACAATTAACCCAGGATGATAATCGAATTTTAAAAGAAGATTTAAAAAGAATTAAAAACTTAATAAATTTAGAAAAATACTCTGTCTCTAGTTTTATAATCGATAAAGATTATTACCCAGTCATGGAACCAAAAGATTTAATTACGCCGATTATAATTGACGATGTTAAAAAAACCGACAGACCATTTTTACCTGTTACTCTTGATGGCGAAATAGTAGGTATTGTTCCGGAAGAAATATTTGTTTTAAAAAATAACGGTCACATCGAAGATTTTATGGATAGTAGTATTCAGTTTATTTCAAATCGCTTCTCTTTATTGGAAACACTAAGTTATTTTATTAATTCTAAAAAGGATTATTTAATTGTTCAGGATGATTATAATACTTATTTAGGGCTAGTTTATCTTAGGGATATTGTTAATTGGATTTTTGTTTTAGAAGTTTAAAGTATGATAAAATTAACAGGTGAAAAATAATAAATCTGAAAATAATAGAGTTTTATCTGATCAATTAAATCAATTTGTGGATCAATCAGTTTTCGTAGCTGGTTTCATTCATAAAAAAAGAATACTCGGCGGCATTACATTTATTAATCTTAGGGATCGTCATGGGTTAATTCAGATTGTTGTTGAAGAAAAAAAAGAAGTTGAAAAATTACGTGGCCTTCAAATAGGTACTGTTTTAGAAGTTCAAGGTAGTGTTTTTAAAGAAGATAGAGCTCCTGGTGGTTATGAGATTCATCAGCCTCAGATTAACGTCGTAGTTGCCGTTGAAAATGAACCACCAATTGAAATAGATAAACCTCTGTCGCATAAATCAGATAATCTAGATACTCTATTTGATTATCGAGCTATAGGTCTGAGAAATATTAATGAAGCTAACGTTTTTAGGGTTAGAGCTGCTTTATTACGAGAAATCCGCCATTATTTAACAACCCATGATTTTATAGAAATCAATACACCGAAATTGGTTGGTGGAGCCGCTGAAGGCGGGGCAGAAGTTTTTAAATTAGATTATTTTGGTAAAGAAGCAACCTTAGCTCAAAGCCCACAGCTTTATAAACAGATAATGGTTGGAGTTTTTGAAAGAGTTTTTGAAATAGGCCCAGCTTTTAGGGCTGAACTTAGTGCCACAACTCGTCACGTTTCTGAAGTAACCATGCTTGATGTAGAAATGGGCTTTATAAAAGATCACGATGATATCTTAGATTTAATCCAAGATATGCTATATCATGTTTTAACTCAAGTTTATGATCAAGAAAATAAAATTTTAAAACAATTAAATGC
>DAIDMV010000001.1:12757-14341 GCA_027448765.1 bacterium
CATGCTTGATGTAGAAATGGGCTTTATAAAAGATCACGATGATATCTTAGATTTAATCCAAGATATGCTATATCATGTTTTAACTCAAGTTTATGATCAAGAAAATAAAATTTTAAAACAATTAAATGCACCAGAGTTAATTTTAAAGCCAGAATTCCCACGTTTTACGATGGCTGAAATCCATGAATTGTATCAAAAAAATACTAAGATTGACGTTTCTCAGGAGTTAGATTTAACACCAGACGAAGAAAGATGGATCTGTGATTATGCTAAAAAGCAATTAGGCTGCGAAGCAGTTTTTGCAACCGGTTTACCTCAAGCCAAAATGAAATTTTATCATATGAAAGGCGATAACAATCAAGCACGATCGGCTGATTTATTATTTAGAGGTATTGAAATTTCAACTGTTCCCCAGAGAGAACATCGTTATGAAATTCTGCTTGAGCAAATGAAGTCAGCTGGTGTTGATCCTGATAGTATCGGCTTCGCTGCCTATGTTTCAGCTTTTAAATATGGTTTACCCCCACACGGTGGTTTTGGTTTTGGTATTGATCGATTAACAGAAAAAGTTCTTGGACTTAACAATGTTAAAGAAGCAATTTTATTTCCAAGAGATATTAATCGCCTGGCTCCCTAGCTATTGACGACAACTGATTATTTTTTGATACAATATAATTAGATGTCTTTTCAATTTAATGAACCTGATTTTAAACCCGAAGCCATTCATCAATCTGATGATAGGTTAACTAACGTTAACTTATCAAATAGTCGTTATAATAGACGTAAACGACAGCATCAAAGACGATTGAAAATATTTTTAGCCTTTATTGTTTTTTTAATAGTTATTGCTTTAATTAGTGGCATAGTCGTATTAATCAATAAAGAATCGAAAACTGTTAAAAAAAGTCCGATTATAAAAAACGTCGCAATTAAAAAGTACATTTCAACTTCTTCTAGTATTAATTTTAGTTATCCAGCCAATTGGATTGTTTTTAATAATCATCATGGTTTAATTGAAATTAATTCTCCGATTACTAGCATTTTAAACGATCTACACCATCAAACTAAAGGACGGGTTGAGGTCATAATTAATCAAAAAACTGTTATTCCCCCACAATTTGGTAATTTTTCTTTAGCTGTTTTAAATTCTAAAATTGTTAAATATAAAAAGCCGACTAGTTTGCAGAGTAATCAGACTTATTTAACCTTTGCACAGTATCCTTCAACTACTGCTGTAGGTGGGTTGAACGCTATTTATTTAACGGGTAGTTTTGGTTATGAGTTTAAACAAGTTATTCCAATAGGTGATATGGAAAAGTTAAGTCCTTTAATCATTATTTCATTCAATCAATGCATCAATAAAAACTGTCACAATATTAAATCAATGGTCGTTAACTCTAATTTCGTGAATCAACCGATCGTTTCTCAACAAGCTTATAATATAGTTGAATCAATTCAAATTACTTAGTCTTTTTAGCTTTAACTTTTTTAGTTTTTAATTTGACGGTATAGAGGGGTTTAATTTGATAGAGTATATAAAAACCTATAAGACAAAAAATTAAAGTCATAATAAAAGCACCAAAA
>DAIDMV010000001.1:14438-72888 GCA_027448765.1 bacterium
AACCACCATCAATGGGAGAAAAAAGCGCGATAATAGCGTAGAGGACATAAACTAGCAACCCACCAAAAACAGTTAGCCAGCCGTTGTCTGTTTTAGTTTTAAGACTAAAGTAGGCAGCAATAAAAATAACAGTGTTTACTAGTAATAGAATAAAGTTGATATAATAGAAAATATTTAAATTATAAATCGGATTAATCGGTAAACCACTTTGGGTATAAGTAGTGTTTGGACCTATGATTGAAGTATGTCCGGTTTGCCAGAAAGCAAGAGCATATAGACCATATAAAATACCGACGATTAAGGCTATGATCGGTAAGTATCTATAGAACCAATTTTTTGTCTTATGAGAAAGGGGAGGTAAGTTTTTAAAAAATGGTTCTAGGTTTTTTGAAATTTTTAGTAATTTAATTTTCATAGACAAACCTTAATTATTAATTATTATATTTTAATTATAGCTTATTTTAAAATATTTGATTAATTGAAGTATTAAGTTTTAATTGTTATGCTTATTTGTAAGAATGACGAAAAAAGCTAAGTCTGTTAATAGTTATAATCAATTCAATCATGAGCTAGAAAAAAAGATTGATAGAATGATGAATGTTGAAATTCCTGATGATGATCAAACAACTTCAACAGATATGTCAGACCTAAAAATTATTGACGATAGTCAGGCTCCTAATAATGATCAAGCTATTGTCGATAGTTTCAGTGATAATACCAGTTCATCGACCGAAAAAATTTTAGTTTTAGATGATAACAAATTTGAAAATCATGATTCGAATCAAGATATTAAGGTTAACGTTATAAAAGATTCTCCGGCCAATTTGGAAGTTACTAAAACTAATAACATAGTCAACGATGATTTAGATATTGATGATTCTGTTATAGAAGAAATAGAAAAAAATGAGTCTAACGATCTATTAATTTTAGAAGATATGTTGGAAGATGAGTTAAACAATGAGCATTCATCTAAACCTCATCATAAAGTAAGATGGATCATTGTAATCATTTTATTAATCGTATTAACAGCTGTCTATATAATTTATATTAGGGGTAAAAATTGGTAAGACTAAATTATTGAAAATTTTTTCTCAACCATTCATCAAGACTATCACCGCCTCCACCGCTCAAAGCTATCACTAGATCATTATTTTTTAAGTGTTGGTTGATTTTATTTTTTAGTTGCTCGTTAAGGTTTTGAGATTGAGCTTTCTTGGGTTCTGATAAATACTGGAGTAAATTTTCCGGTTTTAAGATATCTAACGACGGATCTTCTCTAGCTAAATAGCTTGGTACCCAGTATAGTTTATCAATTTTATTAAACAAATTTTTATATTGTTCTTTGATATAGTGTTGTCGTCGATTAGTTAAAGGTTCGTAAACTATAATAATTTTACCGCTAGTTTGATGCTGTTTTTTTAATTCATTACAAAGTTCTTGTGCAACATTGATGGCAGCTTTGATTTTTTCAGGCGTATGAGCATAGTCAGTGTAAAGGTTGGTCTTAATTTTTTCCATTCGTCTTGATAGGCCTGGAAAATTATTGATAATTTCAATTAAATCATCAATAGATAGTTCTGGCTTGATATCTAATAGAGATTGAAGAGCTAGATAAGCATCTTGACGATTATATTTACCCAAAAGTTTTATTTTATTTATTAATGAATTAGTCTGATCAAAAATTTTAACATTATCTAAAGAATTTTGCTTGAAAAGACTTAATTCTCGTTGGTATAAAATAGTGTGGTTGCTTTGATTGATAAATTTAGAAAACGCATCGAGATAATCTGTATGTGTGGAATAAATCTCTTGATGATCATAAGCTAATCCACTGATAATACTTTGAAAGGGTTGAAATGATAAAAAGTTCCTATCAAATTCATCTGCTTCATAGACAAAATATGAGCCCTTTGAATTGTATTCTCCCATTTGTCCAAATGATGTTTTGGCGGGTAAAACATACGTTAGAGGTATATTTAAAGATTTAAAAAGATAAACTACCATAGCCGTTAAGGTTGTTTTACCATGAGTGCCAGCAATGGCTATCATCTTTAGTTGATTTTTTTTAATAAAATAATTAACAAACTGATCTCTTTTTGATGTTTTGATATTATGACTTTGACAAAATATTATTTCTTCTGAATTTTGATTTTCGAATTGAATGGCTGAGCTATAAACAAACCAATCTATAGGATTCTGCTGATGAATTTTAGCTATAAACTCTTTTTCTTGACCAATATTAATGTTTTTTAAGCCTTGTTGTTGAAGATACTTAATATAGCTAGAATCTCTTTTATCAGAACCACTAACATCAAATCCAGCTTGATGTGCGATTTGTGCAATTGGTCCTATACCGGTTCCACCGATTCCTGAAAAAAATATATGCATAGTAGTTTAAGTATCATGTATAGTTTATGATTAATCAATAGTTTTATTATCTGTGTCATAATGTTATTAATGGATAAAAAATCGCTTCATTATTCTTACTCTCATTACACGAAACACATTAAAGTACGTTATTTTTTTGCCATCGGGTTAATTTTTTTTATTGTAGCTGTCGTTAGTCTTCGTAATAATAATTTAACGATGATTAAGTTGCGTAATCAAGTTGCTGTGGCTGATAAAAAAGGCGTTAATGTTCAACAAGCTTTAGATAAGTTACAAGCTTATGTGATTAGCAATATGAACACTAATTTAAATTCGGGCAATGACTCTGTCTATCCTCCTATCCAATTAAAATATAGTTATGAAAGAGCAGTTAAGGCTCAGAGTCAACAACTAGCTCAAGCCAATCTTGGTCTTTACACTCAGGCTGAAGATTATTGTCAAAAGGTTATACCAATAGGAACAGTTGATTTTTTAGGTGGCCCACGAGTTCCTTGTATAGAAAAATATGTCACTCAGCATGGTGTTAAAATTAATCCAATTTCACCCAGTTTATTTGAATTTGATTTTATTACACCGACTTGGTCACCAGATTTAGCTGGTATCACTCTTGTAGTAAGTATATTATTATTTTTAATTGGTCTCGTAGTATATATTATTAATCTTTGGCTTAGACTGGTAACTAAATAAATTTAACTCTATAAAACAGGAGGAAATTACCCTTATTAATCTTAAGTAGTTGTTAGCTTCTAATTTACTAATTGTCTCTTAAGCAATCTTGGGAGTTAGTAACTCTTAAATATAATGAACGAACTATTGCTATAGCTTACAACAATAATAAAACCTCCTGTAAAAGGAGGTTTTATTATTCTCTAGGTTAGACTAATTAGTCGTTAACCTTTTTTGGTAGTTGAGACAGGGGCGTTAGCTGAGTTTTGTGTACTCGGTTGAACGCTTGAACTGCTTGTTGGAGCTGAGCTTGTTTGATTGGAACAAGTTTGTTGTCCATTTGGATGAGCTTTATTGAATGCAGCTACAGCTTGAGAAACTTTTCCACTTGATTTTAGATTTTCCCAGAAAGTTACTTGGGAAGCATTAATAACCATTCTATCGTATGGAGCATGAAGTTCACAACCTAATTTAACCAGCGAAACGCTTGGTGAAGATGTTGATGATTTGCTTGTAGTAGACGATGAAGATGATGAATTTGTTTGTAAATAAAAAATATTTGTTAAAACAAAATAGCTGGAATTAATTTTTTGAATATTACCAAAATAGACTTGGCCAGTGTTTAGAAAAACAGCTTGAAGTTTATTTTTGTAAATATATGAGCTTTCTGAATTACTACTTGAATTCGATAAAGCAATATAAACCAATAAGGCTACCACTAAAATTACGACAGCAATTCCAAAGATAATTGAAATTATATTTAAAACTTTGTTTTTATCATTTTTATCAGATGATTTGTTTGTTTGATTGGTTTTTATTTTTCCCATATTTGACTGAGGACTCATTGTTGCCGCATCAGACATTTGTTGGGAAGAACGATTTGTAAAATCCATATTATATGTCTCCACCTTAATTTTTATGCTTACTCAGTTAGTTTATAATAGCTGATTAATTTTCGCAAGCTAAAATTAAAAAAATATCTTTTATACTGGCTAACAGATGTAGATTTGTGGATATCCTACTAACAGAGCAATTAAATATTGACAAATATAGAATTTTAGGAGTATGTTGAGATAGTAATATTAAATTTAAGAGGGAGAGCTTAAACAATGGCTTATCAGCACACTAATTCAAAAGGCGTTACATTTCATTTGAATTGTCAAGAAGTTACGCTTAAGGGTGGACAAAAGAATACTATTTATTATTTTTCAAAAGACAAAAGAGCAACAGCTTGTGATCTACCAAATGATCGAGTTGTTCAGGAAAGTCCAAAAAATGGATTTTTGACTTTGAAAAAGAAATAATATTTAGTTATTAATCTTTTACTAGACACCTAAGCAATTACTGCTTAGGTGTTTTTTATGTTAAAATATTCTGAATGTTTACTGATAAAAAAACCATTATTTTAGAGGTTAAAAATTTAAAAAAATTTTACAATAATCATGCTGTTGTCAATGGTTTGAATTTAACAGTTAATCAGGGTGAAATATTTGGCATTTTAGGTCCTAATGGAGCCGGTAAGACTACCACATTAGAAATGATCGAAACACTAAGGCCAATTGATGAGGGTCAAATTATAGTTAATGGTTTTGATGTTAGTAAAGATTCCTTAAGTGTTAAAAAGATTATTGGTATTCAACCGCAAACACCAGCTTTTCAAGATAAACAAAAATTAAAAGAAATATTAGAAATGTTTGGAGCTACTTATAGAGTTAAAGTTGATTGGCGTCAATTACTGAATGATGTTGGGTTACTTGACAGGGCTAATAGTTATGTCGAATCTTTATCGGGTGGTCAAAGACAACGTTTTAGTGTTGCCGTGGCTTTAGTTCATAATCCAAAAATTTTTTTCTTAGACGAACCAACAACCGGATTGGATCCTCAAGCTAGAAGAAATTTATGGGAATTAATTAAGACAATTAGGAATAAAGGTGTAACTATTATTTTAACCACTCATTATATGGATGAAGCCGAATTATTATGTGATCGGGTGGCTGTTATGGACAAGGGTCAAATCATTGCACTCGATAAACCTAAAAAATTAATTAATAATTTAATTAAAAAAGGTTTTAAAAAAGATCAAAAAGTTGAGCAGGCTAATTTAGAAGACGTTTTTATTGATTTAACAGGTAAGGAATTGAGAGAAAATTAAAATGGCTGCTTTAAAAACTGTATTAATATTTACAAAAATTAATATTAAGCGATTTTTTCGTGATCGATTAGCCATATTTTTTGCAGTTTTATTCCCGTTAATTTTTTTAATCGTTTTTGGCTTCATAGTCAATGGCAATAATAGTATTTCTTTTAATGTAGCTATTATTAACCAGTCGTCATCTTTGGCTTCTAAGCAGTTTATAGTTGGTTTAAAATCAAATAAAGTTTTTAAGGTTAATCAGACGGTTCGATCTTTGAGTGTGGCTCAACATGATATGATTTACAATAAGATTGATGCCACTATTGTTTTAAACAAAGATTTTGGTCAAATAAAAAATGATCTTCCGACTGGTCAAGTAAAAGTCTTATATACAGAAAATTCAAGTCTTGCAGCTCAAACAATTAGTTCGTTAATTGACAGTACTGTAATTAAAAATTTCAATAATCATTTAGTAAAATCTTCTAAACCATTTACAGTTTTATCGCAAAAATTAAACTATCATAGTCTAACAACTTTTGATTATACTTTTGCCGGCATATTAGGTTTTAGCATTATTGGTATTGGTATTTTTAGTCAAATTGAAATTTTCCCTGAGTTAAAAAAACAAGGTGTTTTGCGACGTCTTCATACTACACCAATTAAAGTCTGGCAGTATTTTTTAGCAACTATGTTATCGCAAGCTTTAATTGGGGTTATAGCTATCACTGTCCAATTTATTGTCGCCATTCTATTTTTTAACTTACAGATTAATGGTAATTTGATAGAAATTTTAATTTTTACGATATTTAGTGTTTTCATGATTTTAGGTATCGGATTAGCTATTGGCGGCTGGGCAAAGAATGCACGTCAAGCTGCACCGCTCGCTAATATTATAATTTTTCCGATGTTGTTTTTGTCCGGAACTTTTTTCCCGCAATTTGAAATGCCAGTTTGGCTACAAAGAATTAGTAGTTTTTTGCCGTTAACACCAGTCATTAATGGTTTAAGACTTTTAACTACGGCTGGTAAAAATTTAACTCAAATTGGGCCAGAAATTGGTTTAGTTTTTATTTGGTTTATTGTTATTTATGCCATTGCTTTTCGAGTTTTTAATTGGGAATAAAAATGAAAAATTTTTATAAAATGTTACCAAAACCATTTTTTGCTTTAGCTCCCATGGATGATGTGACTGATACGGTTTTTAGGCAAATAATAGCTGGTTTAAGCAGGCCTGATTATATGCTAACAGAATTTGTTAACGTTGATGGTTTAATGTCACCAGGACGTCATAATCTAGAAGTCAAACTAAAATTTTCTATCCAAGAAAAACCCTTGGTTGCTCAACTATGGGGCAAGAACCCAACTAATTTTTTTAACATTGCTCAAGAAATAAAAACCATGGGTTTTAGTGGTATTGATTTAAATATGGGATGTCCAGATAAAACAGTTGTTAAAAACGGTTGTTGTTCGGCCTTAATTAATAACCGTCAGTTAGCCAAAGAAATAATTTTAGCTACAGTTGAGGGGGCTGGGGAATTACCGGTTAGCGTCAAAACCAGACTTGGTTTTAACCAAATAGATTTATCTTGGCATGAATTTTTATTAAGTTTACCGATTCAATTGTTGACTGTACACATGAGAACAAAAAAAGATATGAGTAAAATAGCTGCTCAGTGGGATTATATGACTAAAATTAAACAGCTGAGAGATAGCATTAATCCAGACATATTGTTAGTTGGTAACGGTGATGTCGATAATAGACAAACTGGACTTAAATTAGCTCAACAATATCAGATTGATGGAATTATGATTGGCCGTGGTATTTTAAAGAATCCTTTGGCTTTTAGTTTAGAATCTGATCAATGGAACCAGTATTCTATTACTCAAAAAATTAATTTATTCAAAGCTCATCTCGATAGTTTTAACAGTACTTATAATGAACATGCTGACGCTAGGTTGTTTAAATTATTTAAGTTCGCAAAACTATATTTAAATGGTTTTAATAATTCCAGCGACTTAAGACAAAAAATAATGACTCAAAAAAGTATTGAAGCTGTTAATAAAATTTTAGATGATTTTATGACTAACCTATAATAATTTTTTCAGTTTTTTTCGGTTTAGTATTTTTAATTAAAATTAAAGCTAGAACTATACCAATAACAGCTATAATGGCACCGGCCGCAAAAGCATCTCTATAACTGTGTACGGCTATATAAACAGGTATTGATTGAGGGTTTATGTTTTTTGGTAAATGTTTAGCTATTTTTAGTGCATAAGATGATGTTACGCCGGTCAATATTGCTAAACCAACCGATCCACCAATTTGCTGAGAAGTATTTAAAATACCTGAAGCTAAACCTGATTTGTGTTCTTCTACTCCAGAGGTAGCAATAATAGTACCTGAAACAAAACTAGCTCCAGCTCCTAGTCCTAAAATTATTAACGAAGGTAGAATATCTGTCCAGTAGTTACTGTGAATTGGTAATCTAGTTAAATCAATTAAAGCTATGGCGATTAAAACAGTGCCACCTATAAGTACATATTTAGAACCAAATATTTTAATAATTTTTGGTATTTGAGTGGCTGCAATTATGATTGCGATTGGAACAATTAAAAACGATAAACCAGTTTTAACGGGTGAATAACCTAAAATATTTTGAATATATAAAGATAAAAAGAAGAATAAAGCATAAACACTAGCAACTACGGGAAATATTGTTAGATTAGCACCTGTTAAGTTTTTGTTCTTGAAGATATTTAGCGGTAAAAGAGGGTGTTTTTGTCTGTTCTCGTTAAAATAGAAGAAGACTAGACCGACGATAGTGATTCCAAAAAATGGTAAAGTTGACAGACTTAGCCAACCATAGGTTGGTCCTTGGGTTAGCCCGTAAACCAAAGATAACATACTGATTGTTACGCTGGCCGCACCGGCAATGTCAATTGTGTTATTGTTTTCTTCTGCATCATGACTTGGTACGATTTTATAGGCAACAATAAAGATTAAAATGCTAATTGGCACGTTGATAAAAAAATTCCAGCGCCAGCCGTAATATTGAGTTAAAATCCCGCCCAGTAAAACACCAGCGGCGGCGCCACCAGACGCAACAGCACCCCAAACAGATAGAGCAATATTTCTACTATGTCCTTCTCTGTATTTAGTTAGAACAATTGATAAAGCAGCTGGTGACATAAAAGCAGCACCTAAGCCTTGTAAAATTCTAGAACCGATTAACATACCTCCAGATCTAGAAAAACCGTCTATTAATGACATTAGACCAAAAAAAAGCACACCAATTAAGAATATTTTTTTGCGACCGTACAGATCAGCCGCTCGGCCCCCAAATAATAAAAAGCCACCAAAAGTTAAAGTATAAGCTGTAATGATCCATTGTAAATTAGATGTCGATAGATCAAAAGTCCTTTGAATGTGGGGTAGGGCCACATTGACCACCGAAGAATCTAAGACAACCATAAATTGTGCAAAAGCTAGAACAACCAATATAAGCCAATGCGACTTAATTTTTTCTTTCATATTCACCTTGATTTTATTAATATACTAGAATATAGTATGATTAATAGTTGATGATGTCAACTATTTAATATGGCAAATATTTAATATGACAAATTTAGATAGTTTATTTTATAGAAATTTAATTGAATTTTCGATGCATTTTAAAAACGAAACATATCAACTGAGTTTAAAGTATGACCTAACAGTTATGCAGCTAATGACGTTAATATCAATCGATCATAATAAATCTTTTCCAATGAATTATTTTAAAAATTTATTTCAGTGTGATCCATCTAATATAACTGGAATTATCGATGCTTTAGTTAAAAAAGAAATTTTAACTCGACAAGAGTCAATCAATGATCGTCGAATTAAAGATATAAGTCTAACCGCTAAAGGTATTAAACTACAAAATAAACTATTAGTTGCTTTAGGTCTAGAAAATCAAAATTTATTTCAAGGTTTAAACGCCAAAGAAATTTCAGGCTTCGTAGAGTTTATTAATCATTGGGCGCAAATTAACAGTTAAATTATAAAATTTTATTTGGTGGGGGAGGTTGGAATCGAACCAACTACCAAGCGGTTATGAGCCGCCTGCTCTAACCGATGAGCTACGCCCCCATAGCAAGATATTATATCAAACAAGTTATTTGTTAAATAACTTAAATTGACAATAGCCTGTAGTGTGGTAGTATAAAAAACTAGAAATGTATATAGCGGGGTGGAGCAGCGGCAGCTCGCGTGGCTCATAACCACGAGGTCACAGGTTCGAGTCCTGTCCCCGCAACCAGATCATGCACCCAAAACAAGAGACCGTGTTCTATAAGCGGTCTCTTATTATTTACTTTTGTTAAATCATACGTTTTAACCCATATTTTCAAAAAAGTTCAAAAGTAGCTATGTTAGGCTCGAACCACTCAAATAGCCGTCATTATCCAGACTAAAACTTTACATAGGTTTTAGAACTGAACATTCCTCTATATGAGGGCTGGACAATTTAAATCATTACCATGATCCATGACCTTGGTGCTTAAAATTAGCTGAATCGTATCCGTTATCAATAAATAATTATTGACGTCAATTTACCCCAACATTACCATATAATCATGAGTACAATGAGTTTTTCAATAGAAGAAAACATTAAGCGTGATTTTACGGCATGGGCTAAACATGCTAAAAAATCAAAGAGTGATTTATTTCGCGACATGATAGCTATTTATCAATTCAATCAGCAACTCGACAAAAATACCGATAAGTACGATGCTTTGCTTGGTAAACTTGGCATTCAGTCCGAGAACGAGCTATATGAATATTTGGAGAGAGATGAAAACTATAAAGACCGTATTCGACACCAACGTCTATCTGGTCACAAGTAAGTAAAGTAGCTTGCTCGAATCCAGTTACAGCGAGCAAGACCGAATGGCCCATACCAACTATATATTTCATCCGAGATTATTCTAGAGATACGTAGTAAGCTTGAATTAAAATTTGGTTACACACCTGAAGAGTCTGGAACATTTATCGAAATGGTCTTGATCTATGCTAGGTTGTAGCGAGTCGCGGAAGCGGTGGCACATTATGATTCGGGTCATGCCTTGTTAAGCAGAATTTTTAAACGCTGGCCAGTAATTAAAGTGTTGATTATTTTACTATAACTAGCACTCTTGACATTAGAGTGCTAGTTAGGTATATTGTTAATGATGCTTAAAGAAGCATTAAATAACTAAAAAAGGAGGATTAAAATGCCAATAGTAAGATTTGATCCATTTGCAGATCTAAATAATTTTCAAAATCAAATAAATGATTTTTTAAGTGATTTTTCTAATAATAATTCAGCTTTGCCGGTAACCGATATTTATGGTGATGACAAGGCAGTCAGCATTGAAGTCCATTTACCTCATTTTAAAGAAAACGAGATTAATGTTTCCGAAAATGAAGGTAATTTAGAAATTAGTGCTGAACATAACGAGAAAAATGATAAAAAATATTTACATCGTGAAAGTGCTACAAATTATTATCGAAGTTTTTCATTACCTAAAAATGTTGACTTAGACAATATTAAAGCTAAATTCTCTCATGGTTTATTAGTAGTTTCAGTGCCTTATAAGGAATTACCAAAACCTAAAAAAATCGTTATTGAATCTAAAAACTCTAAATAATTATCTTTAGATTTTAATATTTTAATACCGTCTTATTTAAAGACGGTATTTTAATTTATTAATTTCTTATGTTTTATTTATAATAATTAGGTGATGCTAAAAAACAATGAGGGTTTTACGTTAATTGAATTAATGCTTAGTTTGGTAGTTTTGTTAATTATTGTTGTCGCCTTTTTTAATCTTTATATTTCAGTTGTACACAGCAGTATTGTGGCTAGTCGTGAAGCCGAAGCATTAACTCTTGCAACTAATCAGATGGAATATTATCAAACAGTTCCTTATCAAAATTTAGCCATACAGAATGGTCCAATTGTCGCTAATTCATATTTACCGGCTTCAGTTAATAAAACTATTAATGGCCATACCTATATTATTAAAACCGAAATAGTCTATGTTGACGATGCTTATAATGGTTGTGGTTCTTATCCTAGTTTGCAACTTGAAGAAGAGTATTGTAGAAATTATCCTCCTCCACAGGGTGCTCCTAATCCAGGCGATGCCGAGGACTATAAAGATATTAGGGTTGTTGTGACTGATAGTTCAAACTTAATTCTAGCTAAATTGGACACCCAAATCGCGCCCCCAGTTTCAGGTGTTATTAATAACAGTGGTAACATTATCGTGAAAGTAATTGATAATAATGGTAATCCAATTGTTGGTGCAACAGTCCATGTTGTGAATTCTTCTGTTTCACCAAGTGTTAATGCTACAGAAACAACAGACCAAAATGGTATTGCTGTTTTTTATGGCATGCCACCAGACCGTAAGTTCGATTATACTGTTTCAGCGTCTTATTCGGGATATTCAAGTTTATCAACTATAGCTAGTTTTGGAAATTTAGTACCAGTTTATTCCAATCAAGATTTATTGCAACAAAACTCTGATTATGTAACTTTAACTCTTAAACCCATGGGACAATATAGTTTATTGATTAATACGACTAATGTTAGCGGCACTCCAATTGGTAGTGCTACGGTAGCCATTAAAGGAGGTTACAAAGAATATACTTCTAGTACAAATTATGATTATTATTACAATAGTCAAGTTTCACCAAATGTTTCTCCTGTCACCAATTCTTCTGGTTATGTTGGATTGCAGAATTTAGTACCCGGTAATTATTATTTTTGTGGAACCAATGGCAATAAAGGATGCTCTGTTGGGGGTACTAATTATTATTTAGCCGCGGCCGTGGCTTATTCAGGCAATAATTCATTCTATCCAGTTGTTGTGCCAACCTTTTTATCGTCTACTTATACTGGACCATATTTTCCTTATCAGGGTAACGATTATTTACAAGAAGTTAGGTTGATTTTGACTTCAAATCCAGCTTTTCCAAGAATTGATACTTTAACACCATCTACGGTTAGCGAAACGTCTAGTACTTTATCGGACTTTAGTTTTAACATTACAGGCACTAATTTACCTTGTGGTAATTCTGCTAGTAGTTGTCAAACTCAGATAAGTTTTATTCAAAATACCAATACTTTTAAGGCTCAATGTACGGGTACCGGCAATGGTACAAATTTAAATTGTCAGGTTAATTTAACTGGTGTTATAACCGGTAATACTGAATTACAAATTCAAACCCAAGGTTATACATTTAAATTACCAGCTGCACCGTTATTAGGAGGTATCATTGTTTCATAATAATCCTGTCAAGGAATTCAATATTAATAAACAAGGATTTACCTTAATTGAATTAATGGTAGTTATCTTAGTGGTCGGAGTTTTATTTGCAACTTTCGGAGTATTTTTTAATAACACCTTAATTTCTTTTTTAGATCAACAACAAAACAGTATCGAGCTAACCAATTTACAAGTTGAATCAACTAGAATAGGTAATGTGGTAAGAGGAGCAACCAGTATAGTCAATGCTTCTGCCAACAGCCTAACATTGTATTCATATTTTAATATTAGCGATCCGTATGTTTCGGAGGTAACTTATTATCTTAATAGTCAAAAAAATCAACTTTTAGCTTCGGTTACTCCCATGAGTGCCAATCCGCCAATTGGACAACCAATTACTTCTGAGACCAAGCAATATGTCGTAATTTCAAAATATGATTATAGTTCGGTAAAGGGTTTATTTACTTATTACGGCTTAGGTCAAAATATTCTTTATCCTCCAATTAGTGATAATAATTTGATTATTAGTGTCGGTATTAACTTAATTTCTCCTGTTGCTGGTTTTAACAACAAATCTCAATCACTTGATTTAATAATCAGTTTAAGAAATAGAAGTGTTGTACAATAATGTTAAAGGTTAAAAAATGTTACCAGGTTTAATTTCAGTTATTATAGCTTTTTCTATTTTAGGTTCAGCTATTACCGGAGTGACTTTAAATAATTTTTTTGTAGCTAGTAATAATTTACAAACTCAACAAGCTCTTAATATAGCTGAAGCTGGTATTAATTATTATCAATGGCATCTTGACATTAATGCTACTAACTATACGGATGGTACGACTAATTATACGAAAAATCCTACTTTAGGTTATGGGCCTTATGTTCATAATTATGTTGGTGCCAATGGACGAGTCGAGGGTACTTATACATTGTATATTAAACCACCAGTCAATAATTCAACAATCGTACAGGTCACATCAACTGGTCAAGTTTTGAATAGTTCGGTTAAACAAACTGTTCAAGCCCAAATTGGTGTACCGTCTTTTGCTAGTTATGGTGTAGTTAGTGATTCGGCTTTATGGTTTGGGGCTACTGAAACTGCCGATGGGCCAGTCGATTCTAATCAAGGCATTAGAATGGATGGTCCCAACACTTCAACTGTTAGTAGTGCAAATAGTAGTTATGTGCCATCAACCAGTTTAGGTGGGAATGGTACTACTCCCGAACCTGGTGTTTGGTGTAGTACAACAGTAACTACACCAGTTAATTGTAGTACAAGATCAAAAGCTGATTGGATTTACCCAGTTCCAACAGTTAATTTTAATGAAATTTCATCTAGTCTTTGTAATATGAAGCAAGAAGCATTTTCTGAAGATTCTTTAACGGCACCTTTAGATAATTCTCCTCATGTTTGTTCAGAAACACCTAAATCGTTAACGTCATCTTATTTACCGGCTAGAAAAGGGGCTTATAGTCCCACTGAAGGTTATTTAATTCAGTTGAACCCTAATAATACTTATAATTTGTATGATGTTAATGGGCAAAACGATGCTCAATCAAATTATCAAACAGCTTTAAGTTTAACCGCTATCTCGTCTAATATTCCAATTCCTTCTAAGGGAGTTATTTTTGCCGAAGCTAATGTTTGGGTTTTATCTAATCCAGACTTTAATGGCAATGTTAGTATAGCTGCTGGTCGATTGACCGCTACGAACTCAAATCATTATGCCAATATTGAAATCGCTGGGCCACTAGTTTATGGGACTAAGAATGGTTCAGATACGATCGGTTTGATTGCTCAAAATTCAGTTATTATTGCACCATACGCTCCACCACCTCCAAGTGATTCGTCTTTTACTTTTGAAGTCGATGCTGCGTTGTTGGCAGAAAATGGTAATGTTTGGTTTCCCGATGTTTATCAGTCGTATCCATGGCTTTGTACAACTGGTTGGGTCGGACCAAATCAAAAATTTCTTTTTTATGGATCAGTCGGTACTCGACAAACTTGGACTTGGACTTGGTTAGATGGCAGTAATCAGTGTGGTAATGCGGCCTATTACAGTCCAGAAAGTAGTTATATCTCTGGTATCTTAAACAATACAACGCAGTACGACTATAATTTAAAATATAATCCTCCACCTGATTTTCCTTTAACATCAGGTTATAATGTTTTGTCTTGGCGTCAAATTTTATTAAGACCTTAAGAATAGTAGACTAGTGATTATAGTTTAATTATTATAGAATAGAAAATATGAATTCAGTTAATCAAGGTGGTAGTAATTCTTCTTTAGGCGGTACTTCAAACCCACAAGGTATAGTTGGTAACAATGGAGCTTTAAGTCAAAATTCTAACAATGTTCAAACTGGATTGAACCAAAACATTCTTAATTCTAATGCTAATAATATTAATTTGTCTGTTAATAATTTAAATAATTCTAAAACCAATCAAGCTTTAACCTCAAAAAATTCTCGACCAATTGTCGTTAATCAATCTCCATTGCCAACAGTTGATTTTTATTTGGGTTCTTCAATTATTTTGATTTGTCTTTTATTGATTATTGTCATTATTTTTAAAAGTAAAAAAAACTACAATTTATTATTAAAAAATAAATAAACAGCTTGTAAAAATAATTTTTGAAAACTATGATATAAGTATTGGTAATTTATTATCAAAAACAAAAACTAATAAAAAAAGGGGGAAATA
The DNA here is from genome assembly GCA_027448765.1 of bacterium. Lineage (GTDB taxonomy): Bacteria > Patescibacteriota > Saccharimonadia > Saccharimonadales > UBA4665 > JAJZWG01. The sequence goes on from DAIDMV010000001.1 coordinate 29,627, forward strand.
TGCAATCTTTTAGCTTGAGCTATGAGTTGTCGGAAACCTCTGACAGTCAAATTTTAAAAATAGATAGAATCTTAAGAAAAATCTAGTTTATTATTTATTGTAAGAATAAGTATAGCTAAGTAACATACACAAGATCTATTATTGGTTAAAAATTATTATTTAACCCTATTTAATATGTAAATCTGAAGCAAATACTTAGTGGGGAATATTTGAGAACCAAATAAAATCTAAAATGTTTGGCATGCGAGTTGATACCAAAATATTAATGAAGGATTTTGTGTCTTTGATGCTATTGAGCAATTTATTAATTTTAGTCAGATTCAGGAATTTTATTTACTAAATCTTCTAAGTATTTTGAAATTTTAGTTAGATTATTAAATTTTCCTTCAGTCATACCAGATAGTTGTACGTTGCCTATATTATTAGGGATATCAATAAGACCACCTACTTGAATTAATGTTTCTTGTATTTTCTCTTGATTATTAAGCCTACCTTGGAAAACATTGTCTAATAATTCATGGGGAATTATCGGATAATCTAAATCGCTTCTTCGAGCTACATTAATACCAATAGCACTGAGATCTATTGGTTCTACGCGTGTTTTTATTCTGTATAGCTCAGTTTTTTTGAATTGTGATAATGTAAATGTAGCAACTGGGCTGAACAGCTTCGACAGATTCTTATATTGAGCCATATGTTCCTCGGGTGTGATTGTGATTATTGCGCTTGGAAAAGCCAATACTTTAAATATAGCAGTTGCTTCTGTAGATCTAACTTGTGCTGCTTTAGCTAATAGCCGAAAATGTTCTATGCCAATGTAGCTGTTCCGAGATTTTATAGAAGTTCGCTCGAAATGTTGTCGAATGGGTGCACGATTATATTGGCTATTAGCTTCTTCTTCGACCATATCCTCTTCAAATAAGTGTGTTTGAAGAATTGATTCAGGTGGTGACTCTAAGCCTTTTTTTATCGCAAGTGCCGCTAGTGATGTAATCGCTTCGTCTAACGTTAAGCTGGTGCTAATTTGTTCATTCGATCTAGGAATGTTTTCCGGAGTTGGTAATCTTTCAGCCATAATAACCATATACTAACCTAATATAGACATATTGTCAATTTCAATCTCTTGGAATCTAACTGAAATTGCACCACTAACTAAATAAGGACATCACCGGTTCTTCTGTAGACTAGTAGTTACCACTAACAATTAACTACAAAGGAGAATAGTGATGTCCCATCATCAGCTTACACAAACTAACTAAATAGAGATAGCTGTTCTGTTTAGAACAAACACAATATCAAGACCTTGAAATATGGAGCACTTTGTCTCTGACTACTGTTAAATCTCTGTTATTTAGTTTATAGTTTTGTCTCAATTGTTTAGGATTTGTTTTAAGTTTGGTATGAATTTGTCTAGTGTTGTAATAATTTAATGTAAATGCGACGAGTTCATATAACTCACCCTCACTAGTTATGTTTTTCAATGAACCTAGTTCAGTTTTAAAACTACCATAAAATCTTTTTTGAAAATCATTTGTTTAGGATGTGCGAGCTGGCGTAAAGACTATAAACTACGCAAGTATTGCAAGAACCAGCCAGGTGTTAAAAGGATAATCTTAAAATCTTGTCTTAATTTTTCGGATTCAAAGTGGCGAATATTGTAGGATATTAGAAACGTAACTTTTGCTATCTTGGCACCAGCAACGATGTGGGCATCATCAACATCTCGTACATAATGAATGAATTGTTCCTGTATTTTTTCATACGATTGATTAATCTTTACGGTAGTAAAACGTGTATTAATGGTTTTTTGTAGTTTTTTAGGGTTAAGTTGTAGTCGATTGACGACTCTCTCAAGTTCTAAGCTAGAGAAGTTGGACAGATATAACTTGATTCCCTTTGTATCGTGCAATAACGTATAGGCGGCGCCAGATGTTGAAAGTAGAGAAGAAATTATGACATCCGAGTCAATAAAAACTTGTATCGATTTTCCAGCCATATTACAGCCTTGCGCGTACTGTTGATAGCTCTTTATGTATTTGAGCGAATGAGGCTGCGTCTACTTGTTCGGCGGCATACAAATCAGCATCTAGGCCAGTAAACATGAAGCTAAGTGAACTAGCCGGTATTCGATAAACCCTACCAAACCGTTTAGCAACCAACTCGCCTCTACTAATTAAATCGTAAACTGTATTTTTAGATAGTTGTAGCATAGTTGCGACCTGCTCGGGAGTGTAAACAATTTCGGGAAGTGTGTTATTAGACATGACTATATGTTACTAAACGTTACCCAACATGTCAATACATGGTACGGATTAGTTGTATGGGGTGAAATAAATTCAAATTTGATCTGACGAACATGTGGCGGATAATAAGATTAGTTAAGAGTGAGGTTGAAGTTATACTGAGAAAACATGGGCTTGAAATTTTAGGTTTAGATATTCTTATGAGCAGTAATATGCTAAAGGTTTTGAGTTTTTAGAATAGAGCAGTAGCTAAATGAATTTAGTGAATATATGGGCACGATCTGCTTCAGATAAGAGCATAGTAGATATTCCTAATCTTATAGCTGTCTCATTGGTTGGGTTTTGGGCAGCATCAGAGGCTACTTGTTCATGCATAGCTTCATCTGTTAAGTCTGGATTAGCCTGTTTTATATTAACTACATCAACTACAAAGGCATCAACTTGTTTAAGATGATCTACAAGATATTCTCTTCGATCTTTCTCTAAACCTAGAATTACAGGACTTAATTTCAATTTTATATCAATTGTACGGTCGTTAAGCATTGATTCTAGTTGTTCTAGAGAGCACTGAATCTTTTTTGTTCATGAGCCCGCATAGCGGCTAGGTGTTCAAATGTAACATTCATAAGAGGATGATTATCGGAATCAAGCTTTTTCTTAGGGTTGTATTTTCCTGTCATAAGGGTAGATTAACTTAAACACTTCGAAATATCAATTTGGTAGCGACGAGTGGATTTGAACCACCGACCCCAGGCTTATGAGTCCTGTGCTCTAACCAACTGAGCTACGTCGCCGAAATATGGCTATATAATATCATAATATTTGGATGATTTGACTATTTAATAATTTTTGAGTTTTATGAAATTCTAAATCAGGATTTAAACTTACTTGCAATGCACGCCCTATCGCTCCATGGGTAACAAGTAATATATTATTAGCCTTTAAATTTTTCAAAAACTCTAAAGCCTCATCGGCTCTTTTTTGTAAAGATTCAATTGATTCAATGTCTGGATGTTCAAAATGAGGTATATACGGTTTACCTTCAAATGGACCATAGTTTCTTTCAATAAGTAAATCGTTAATAATAATATCTTGATCGTTAAAATTAATCTCTTTAGCTATTATCTTGGCGGTTTCAATAGTTCGCTGCAAAGGGGAAGATACTATGCAATCTATCTCAAGCTGATGTTTTTTTATATATAAACCTGCTTGTTTAGCTTGTTCTCGGCCTTCATCAACTAATGGTGTTTCGGTGTGTCCAGAAAATAAGCCGATGGTGTTGTTAAGACTTAGACCATGTCTAATTAAATAAAGTTTTTTCACTATAGTCTATTATATATTTATGAGAGTCAATCTTCAACCGGGTAAATATATTGTTGCTGTTTCGGGTGGTGTTGATTCAATGGTTTTATTGAATTTATTATTAGCCCAATTCAACAATGAGTCTTTGTATCAGTTTCTAATAGCTCATTATGATCATGGTATTAGACAAGATTCTAAAGAGGACCGATTGTTAGTGGAGAATGTCGCAAAGTCTAATAATTTAAAATTTTTTTATCAAGAAGGACATCTAGGGCCGATGGTTTCAGAAGAATTAGCCAGAAAGTTTCGTTATGATTTCTTGTTTACGTTGCAAAAAAAATTAAAAGTTGACCAAATTATAACAGCTCACCATCAAGATGATTTAATTGAAACAGTTATTTTTAATATTTTGAGAGGTACTGGAAGAGTAGGTTTGAGCCCATTAATGAGCAATTCAAATATCCTTCATCCTTTAATAAAATTTAAAAAAATAGATATTATTGATTATGCCAAAGATCATAATTTGATTTGGCGAGACGATTCAACTAATTTTGATTTAAAATATAGTCGTAATTTTATTAGACATAGGATCGTTCCAATGTTTAATCAATTTCAATTAGATTGGCTAGTTACAAAGATTCAACAAACAGAAGTTTTAAATCAAAAAATTGATCAGCTATTTTTAAGTTTACTCAATCAAAATGACAAAACTAAAATAAAAAAAAGTTTTATCAATAATTGCCCCGATTTGGTTGCTAAAGATTTTTTAGCTTTTTGGCTAAGACAAAATAATTTGCGTAATTTTGATAAAAAAGCTATTTTAAGATTATATAAAAATAGTCAATTACTTGAGACTGGTAAGAAAATTGATATAAAAAATAATTGCTATATTCAGGTCGAGAAAGAATATTTAGCACTCAAGCATTATAAGTGCTAGTAATTTTTAATCTATGAAAGTATAATATAATTCATGAACGGTCAAACAATCAATAATAAAAAGAATAATCGCAATAATTTTAAGAATATCGGTTTTTTAATAATTGTTGTTTTACTAGGATTAGCTATCTTAGCCTCTTCATCAAATTCTAGTAAAAAAGTTGATGTTTTGCCTTTAAGTCAAGTGATTAGTAATGCTAACGCTGGAGATTATAAAAGCATAACAGTTAGCGCTAGTTCCAATAAATTATTAATTGTACCGAAAAAACCTAGCACTGCGACTTTAGAAAGCTATACTGCCACTAACACAAGTCTTAAAAATCTTGGCTTAAATTATAATAAGGTTAACGTTATTTATAAACCCCAAAGTAGCTCATCGTCAATTTGGTTATCAATAGGTGAGGCCATTCTGCCAGTTTTACTAATAGGTGGTGTTATTTTCTTTATGCTTAAAAGTGTTCAAGGTCAGGGTAATCAAGCTCTTAATTTTGGTAAGAGTCGAGCTAGACTTTATGGCAATGAAAAAGATAAAGTATTGTTTAAAGATGTAGCTGGGGCTGATGAATCTAAACAAGATTTAGAAGAAGTCGTACAATTTCTAAAATATCCTAAAAAATATGCATCTTTAGGGGCAAAAATTCCAAAAGGTGTTTTATTAATTGGTCCTCCGGGAACTGGTAAAACAATGCTGGCAAGAGCAACAGCTGGTGAAGCCAATGTACCGTTTTTTAGCATTTCAGGTTCAGAATTTGTTGAAATGTTTGTTGGTGTTGGAGCTTCGAGAGTAAGAGATCTATTCTCTAAGGCTAAGAAAAATGCTCCATGTATAATTTTTATTGATGAAATCGATGCAGTTGGCCGAAAAAGAGGTAGCGGTATGGGTGGAGGACATGACGAAAGAGAGCAAACCTTAAATCAAATATTGGTTGAGATGGATGGTTTTGAGCAAGGTCAAAATGTGATTGTTTTAGCGGCTACTAACCGGGCTGACGTTTTAGATTCAGCTTTATTAAGACCAGGTCGATTTGATCGTCGAGTTAATATTGGTTTACCAGACAGAAAAGATCGAGCCGCTATTCTAGACATTCATTTTAAAAGTAAACCCTTGGCTAAAGATTTTGATATTGATTCTCTAGCCGCTAAAACAGCCGGTTTTTCTGGAGCAGATTTGGCCAATATAACTAATGAAGCAGCAATTATTGCTGCCCGTAATTCTCATAGTCAAATTTTATCTAATGATGTCACTGAAGCATTTGAACGTGTTGCAATTGGTCCAGAACGAAAAAATAAAGTTATGAGCGATTTAGACAAGAAAGTTACAGCTTATCACGAAGCTGGCCATGCCTTAGTTGGACATGTTTTACCTGATAGTGATCCTGTCCATAAAATAACAATTATTCCTCGTGGTGGAACCGGTGGAGTAACTTGGTTTATTCCGCCGGAAGACCGAATCTTTAGTTCAATTGTTCAATTGAAAGATATTTTAGCTCGAGGTTTGGGTGGTCGTATTGCTGAAGAAATCATATTTGGTAAAAATAAAGTTACAACTGGTGCCAGTTCGGATTTACAAGGTGCCGCTGAGTTAGCTCGAGACATGGTTGTTAATCAAGGTATGGGGGATAAATTACGCAACCAAGTATTTAAGAACGATGAAAGTGTGACTATGGATAAATTAATTCATGATAGAGATTATTCAGATTCAACCGCTAAAATAATTGATAATGAAATCGAAAATCTTATCAATGAATCGGCTAATCGGGCTAGAGCTATTATTAAAACTAACTTAGATTATTTAGAAAAATTGAAGGATGTTTTAATAGAAAAAGAAACAATAGATTCTGAAGAAGTAGCTAAAATATTAGATGGATCAAAATTACCTAAAATAGCGATGTTATATTGATTTATTTTTCTGCTAGCTAGTTAGAATAATCTGTTCTATACTGATTGTAATTTTATGGAAGAAACCAAGACTAACACTAGTTCTAGAAAAAAACTGTCTTCAGTTTCAACGGCCGCATTTATTTTAATTGCTGCGACTATTTTAGGTCAATTACTTGGCTTACTTAGAACTAAGCTGGTTAATGCTAACTTTCCTTTAATTGGTGTCAATTCTACTGATGCTTATTTCGCAGCTTTTAATATCCCAGATTTATTGTTTTTTACTTTATCGGCTGGGGCTTTGGGAGTTGCTTTTATTCCAATTCTAGCTGATAAATATCAAAATAGTACCAGACGTGCCATGTGGGAATTATCAGATTCTTTAATGAATTTATTGTCTTTGATTATGCTTGCTGTCGGTATTTTGATCATTATTTTTGCTCATCCTTTAATTCAATATGTTGTCGCCCCTCATTTACCACCAAATGAAATTAACACTGCTGCCAATATCATGAGATATTTAGCTTTTAACCCTCTGTTGTTTACTTTGTCTGGTATTTTAACCAGTGTTCAACAAACTATGGGACGGTTTTTTTTCTATGCTATAGCACCTTTGTTTTATAATGCTTCAATTATAATAAGCATTTATTTGTTTAGACATAATATTGGTTTAGTTGGTTTGGGGATTGGTGCATTAATAGGGGCGATTATTCAATTATTGATTGTAGTGATTGGGCTTTATAAGACTAATTTTTACTGGCAACCGAAAATCTTGTGGCGATCAAAAGATTTTAAACAGGTTTTACGCAATTTACCTGCTCGTTCAGTCGATCAAGGAATTGATCAAATTGAAAATATTGTTGAAACTCACATTGCTAGTGGTTTGGGAGCTGGTGCTATTTCTAATTTTGCTAATGCTTATACTTTATCGACCGCTCCAATTTTATTAGTGGGTACGACTATCGCTACAGCTGCGTTTCCACGTCTTAATTTAAGACTAAGCCAAAAACGACCAGATCTATTCCGGCAAGATTTTCGACAAATATTAAAAACGATGATTTGGATTGGTGTGCCAGTTTGTTTTGTAACTTTTTATTGTCGAGGTTATTTGGCTAGATTAATCTATACCAGGGGAGATAATGATATTTCTATTGTGTTAGGTTTTTTAACCTTTGCTATATTTTCTAGAATTATGTACTCAATTGTTTCTAGATGGTTTTATTCTCATAAAGACAATAAAACTCCTCTTTTTGTTTCTTTTTTTGTGATTGCTTTAAACATTGTTTTAGCGGTTACTTTAGCAAAAAAATCAGCCTTTGGCCTTGCCGGTTTAGCAATTGCCCAATCGATAGTTGGTATTGTCGAAGTTTTAATTTTGGTTACAGTGATGATAATGCGTGATAGAAAAATTTTCGATTTTAGTTTTTTTAAAAGTGTTTTAAAAATTGGACTAGCTAGTATATTTAGTGGTATTGCTGGATATGTTATGGTCCAGTTTTATCCTCTGGAGTTAAAAGATAAAGGTGTGATTGTTTTAGGTGGTAAATTATTTTTAATCGTAGCAGCTATTTTTATAGTTCATATTTTGTCTTCAGCTTTATTCCGTCTTGATGAAGTTAAACCTTTTTTAAAAACTATCAAGAAGTTTATACTCAAACCGATTAAAATTCAGTATTAAGTATGATAAAAAAAAGTATTCGTAATTTTTGTATTATCGCTCATATCGATCACGGCAAATCAACCCTAGCCGATCGTTTGTTAGAAATGACAGGTACAATTCAAGCCCGTGAAATGAAAAATCAGGTTTTAGATAAAATGGATCTAGAGCGTGAAAAGGGTATAACTATTAAATTAGCATCAGTTCAGATGCTTTATAAAGGAGTTGAGTTAAATCTAATTGACACACCAGGGCATGTTGATTTTAGTTATGAAGTTTCTAGATCTTTGGCGGCTTGTGAGGGAGCAATTTTGGTGGTTGATGCAACCCAAGGTATCCAGGCTCAAACTTTAGCAAATTTGTATTTAGCGATTGAGAACAATCTAACTATAATTCCTGTTATCAATAAAGTTGATTTACCAGCAGCTAACGTTGAAAAAGTTGAGCGTGAATTAATAGATTTATTGGCTGTCGATTCATCACACATTTTAAAAATTTCAGCTAAAACAGGACAAGGTGTTGAGAATGTTTTAGAATCAATTATTGCCAATATACCTCAGCCAGATTATAATCAAAAAAATTTACGTGCCTTAATATTTGATTCTTATTTTGATGATTATCGTGGAGTTGTTTTGTATATTAGGATTTTTGATGGTCAATTACTAGCAAATCAAAAAATAATGATGCTATCGAATAAAGTCAAAGGACAAGCTTTAGAAGTTGGTGTTTTGAAACCACAGCAGTTTTCAGTGAAAGGTTTATCGTCTGGAGAAATCGGTTATGTTGTTACTAATTTTCATTCAACTCAAGACGCAAGAGTTGGTGATACCTTAACTCTAGAAACAGAATTAGATATTATACCCCTCGATGGTTATAAAGAGGTCAAGCCATTTGTTTACGCTGGTTTTTATCCAGCTAGTAATGAATATTATAATGACTTGAAGGTGGCCATAGAAAAATTAGCTTTAAATGATTCTTCTCTTAGATATAGTTTAGAAAATTCACCGATTTTAGGTTTTGGCGTTAGAATTGGTTTTTTAGGTTTATTGCATTTAGATATAGTTAAAGAAAGATTAGAACGTGAGTATAATCTTGATCTAATTATTACTAATCCATCAACAGATTATGAAATATTTTTAAATAATGGTACCGTTAAAAATATTCAAAGCGCCACTGAATTGCCAGACATTACTTCTATTGAATCGATTAAAGAACCTTGGATTAAAGGTGAAATAATTAGTCCTAAAGAATTTGTTGGAGCAATTGTTCAATTAATTTCATCAAGTCGTGGCCAGCAAAAAAATATTAGCTATATTGAAAATCAAGCTTTAGTATCTTTTGAAGCGCCACTAGCTAATTTGTTAACAGATTTTTATGATAATTTAAAGACAATTACCAGTGGCTTTGGCTCGCTTAATTACGATATGGCTGATTATCGAGCGGCTGATTTAGTCAAGATTGATTTTTATGTAGCGCAAGAAAAAATTGACGCTTTAGCAATGATTGTTCATCGTCAAGAGTCGAGACAAATAGCTCAAAGAGTGGTCTTAAAATTAAAAGAAATAATCCCTCGTCAAAATTTTAAAGTTTCACTTCAAGCTGGTATTAATAGTAAAATTATTGCTAGAGAAGATATTTCAGCTTTTCGAAAAGATGTCACAACCGGACTTTATGGCGGTGATGTATCTAGAAAAAAGAAAGTTTTAGCTAAACAAAAAAAAGGTAAAAGTAGAATGAAAAAATTTGGTAAAGTCGATATTCCCGCTGAAGCATTTCAAGTATTATTAAGGAAGGATTAATGAATCGTTTAGATAATTTACACCAGTTTCAAAAAATTTTAAAAAATTACCAAGCTAATCAAGCTAGCCTTAATTTATTAAATCAAACCAAATTAATTTTATTACTTGGTTTTTCTGGGTCTGGTCGTAGTACTATCATTAAACAATTGTCTCAGACGGATCGATATTATTTTTTGGTCTCCGACACTACTAGACAGCCAAGACTCAACAACGGAATTTTGGAAAAAAATGGCCGTGAATATAATTTTATTAATGAAGATCAATTCTTGGAGGGTTTAAAAAAGGGTGATTATCTAGAAGCTGAAGTCATTCACCAACAACAAGTTTCGGGCCTAAGTCTTAATGAATTGAAAAAGGCAAAAAAGATTAATAAATTTGCTATTACAGACATAGATTTAGGAGGCGCTCAAAAAATTTTGCAGTACAATCATAAAACTAAATTATTTTTTATTATTCCTCCGTCTTTTGATATTTGGATGAATCGACTTTATAGAAGAGATCCTGATATGCCTATTTCTGAACTACTGATGCGTCTAAGAACTGCTCAAAAAATCATAGATACCTTTTCTAAAGATCTAAATGGTGAAATTATTATTAATAATGACTTTAAACTTTCAGCTCAACAAATCGATAATTATTTAGTAACTAATTTTTTAGATGCATCTCATCAAAATAAAACAGAATTATTAAAAAGTTTAAATTTAGAAATCAAGAAGTTTCTTGATAGATTTAGCACTCTTGACAGTTGAGTGCCAAAAAAGTTATAATTAGACTAATTAAATTTTTAGGTTAAAAGATGATGACTGATAGGCAAAAAAATATTCTTTGTGCAATAGTAGAACAATACGCAGAAGTTGCTAGTCCAGTAGGCAGTAATTTATTGGCCAAAGTCTTTCAGGTTTCTTCTGCAACTATTCGTTCAGACATGTTTGAATTAGAGTCTAAGGGATATATAACTCAACCCCATACTAGTGCTGGTCGTATTCCAACGGATAAAGGTTATCGATTTTATGTTAATTTGTTAAATACCAATGAGCAAGTACCGTTTAATAAGCCTAGATTTGAGAATGCGTTAGCTTCCAGAGTAATTCATAGCGGAGAACCAGAACAAGCCATTAAGAATGCGGTGGATACTTTAGTTGAATTAACTCATAACTTAGCATTGGCAACAATTGGTGATCAACTTTACATCAGTGGTTTAAGCTATCTTTTTGGTCAACCAGAGTTTATTGATTCTCAACAGGTAATGAGGGTTGCTAGACTATTAGATAATTTAGAACCATGGATTAAAGAAGCTGCCCCCAATGAAACACTGAGTGTTTACATCGGTCAAGAAAACCCAGTTGGTCGATCGGCAGGCTGTACGTTAATTATTTCTTGTTTTAAGGGTAAATTTTCAGATAAAAGTTATATCGGTACTTTGGGTCCAACTCGTCAAAGTTATCGTAATGTTATGTCGTTAGTTAAAAGAGCTGGTCAAGAGCTTGGAATTATTTTGTAAGGAGATCAAAATGTCAGAAGAAAAAAGTAGCAAAAAAAATCAACCTAACGTTCATGAACGAACAACTGAAATTGAAAGCTTAACTAATCAAGTTCAAGAATTAGTTGAGCAGTTGAAGCGAGAAAGAGCTGATGCGATTAATTTGCGTCGTCGCTTTGATGAAGAAAAAAAATCTTTAGCAATTTATCATAAGACTGAAATCATTAAAGATCTATTACCGATAGTTGATAATTTTGAAAGATCCTTAAAACATGTTCCAAAAGATTTAAAAGATAATCCTTATATTGAAGGTATTAATGGAATTGTTAAACAGTTTGAGACTGTTTTTGAAAAAATAGGTGTTCGCAAAATCGTCAGCCTTAATCAGACTTTTGATCCTAATTTTCATGAAGCAATTGCACTTGATGATAATTCAGACGGTGAAAATGAGATTGTTAGTGAAGAATTACAGGCTGGTTATATGTTGGGATCAGATGTTTTACGGCCCGCTTTAGTTAAAGTTAAAAGACAAACTAATTAGCACTCTTGACAGTTGAGTGCCAATTAGTTAATATAATTGTAAGTTAGCGCTTGAATATTAAGTTTGCTGATAATTTGAAAAAAAGGAGATAAAAATGAGTAAAATAATCGGAATCGATCTAGGAACAACCAATTCAGCTATGGCAGTTATGCAATCTGGTAAACCAGAAATTATTGCCAATAGTGAAGGTAATCGAACCACGCCATCTGTTGTTGCTGTTGGCAAAAATAAGGAAAGATTAGTTGGTCAATTGGCTCGTCGTCAACAGGTCACTAATTCTAAAAATACCATCTATGAGGTTAAAAGATTAATCGGAAGAAATTGGAATGATACTGAAGTTCAGCGTGATTTGAAGTTAATGGGCTATGAAATTGTTAAAAGTGGCAATTCAGTAAAAGTTAAAATGGGCGATAAAGACTATAGTCCTGAAGAAATTAGTGCTATGATTTTAACTAAATTAAAAACTGATGCTGAGGCATTTCTTGGAGATAAAGTCACAGAAGCTGTTATTACTGTGCCAGCTTATTTTGATGATAGTCAAAGGCAAGCTACTAAAGATGCTGGTAAAATAGCCGGCTTAGAGGTTAAAAGAATTATTAATGAACCAACAGCCGCAGCTTTAGCTTATGGTTTAGACAAAGCTGAAAAATCCGATGAAAAAATTGCAGTTTATGATTTAGGTGGAGGTACATTTGATGTCTCAATCTTAGAATTGGGTGATGGTGTTTTTGAGGTAAAGTCAACTAATGGTGACACACATTTAGGTGGAGCAGATTTTGACCGAGCAATTGTTAATTACTTTATTGATGAGTTTAAAAAAGAACAGGGTATCGATATTAGTAATGACAAGCCAGCCCTGCAACGTTTAAGAGATGAAGCCGAAAAGGCTAAAATTGAACTATCAACAGCTCAAGAGGTAAATATTAATTTACCATTCTTAACAGCTGACGCTGATGGTCCTAAACATTTTGAGCATAAATTAACTCGAGCTAAATTAGAACAATTAGTGATTAACTTGATTGATAAAACAGCCGAACCATGCCAAAAAGCCTTAAAAGATGCTGGCTTAAAAGCTAGTGATATTAGTTCTGTGGTTTTGGTCGGTGGTATGACTAGAATGCCATCCGTACAAGAAAAAGTTAAATCTATTTTTGGTAAGGATCCAATGAAAGGTGTTAACCCTGATGAGGTAGTTGCAATTGGTGCTGCTATTCAGGGTGGAGTTTTACAGGGTGACGTTAAGGATGTCTTGTTATTAGATGTAACACCTTTATCTCTGGGTATCGAAACTATGGGTGGTGTGATGACAAAACTAATTGAACGCAATACGACTATTCCAACATCTAAGAGTGAAGTATTTTCAACCGCAGCCGATAATCAATCTCAAGTTGAAATTCACGTTGCTCAAGGCGAAAGAGACATGATCGATGGTAATAAATCATTGGGTAGATTTGTTTTAGATGGAATTGCTCCAGCTCCAAGAGGAGTACCTCAAATTGAGGTAACCTTTAATATTGATGCTAACGGTATTTTAAATGTAACTGCAAAAGATAAAGGTACTAGTAAAGAACAAAGTATTACTATTACTGGTTCAGGTAATTTAGATAAATCTGAAGTTGAAAAAATGGCTAAAGAAGCCGAGACTCATGCCGAAGAAGACAAACAGCGTAAAGAATTAGTTGAAGTCAAAAATACTTTAGAGAGTACTATCTATCAGGCTGAAAAATTAACAACCGACAGTAAAGATAAAATTTCTGAGGATGATTTAAAAACTTTAAATGAAGCTATTGATGAAGCTAAAAAAACAGCCGCCGACAGTAATTCTAAAGAAGATATTGAACAAGCTATTAAGACTTTAAATGATAAATTGATGCCAATTGGTGCTAAAATGTATGAAGCACCAAAGGAAGAAACTCAGCAGAATGATCAAAATACTGATCAAACCGACAAAAAAAATGATGACGATCAACCAATAGAAGGCGAAGTTGTTGATAAATAATATAAGGGAGATGCTAGTTAATGGCCAGCGATGATTATTATGAGATACTTGGTGTCTCAAAAAATGCTAGTCCTGATGAAATAAAAAAAGCTTTTCGTCGAGCTGCAATCGAACATCACCCTGATAGAGGTGGTGATGAGGCTAATTTTAAAAAAATTAATGAAGCTTATGAGGTTTTAAAAGATCCCGAAAAAAGACAAAGATACGATCAATTTGGTAAAGCTGGTGTTGGAGGCTCGTCTGGTTTTAATGGATTTGAGGGGTTTGAGGGATTCGGTGGCGGTCAAAACATTAATTTTGATTTTGGTGATTTAGGTCTTGGCGATATTTTTAATAGTTTTTTCGGTGGCGGTCAAAACACAAAAAGCTCACGCCAACAACGATCACAGGGTCAAGATGTCGAAGCTGAAGCTGAAATTGATTTTCGTGACGCTGTTTTTGGTACTGAAATAGAGCTAACGGTTAACCTTGACGATGTCTGCGAGCATTGTAAAGGTTCCACAGTTGAGCCGGGTTATGAACTTAAAACTTGTCCTACTTGTCATGGTAATGGACAAGTTGTAACGGTTAGTCGAACCATATTTGGTAATATCCAACAAGCTTCAATCTGTCCTACTTGTCATGGATCAGGTAAAGTTCCCGAAAAACTGTGCTCTGTTTGTAGAGGTAAAGGCACTAAGTTAAAAAAACAGTTAATAACTTTAAAAATACCTTCTGGCATTGATGATGGTGCAGTCATTAGACTACGTGAACACGGTGAAGCGGTTGCAGGTGGTTCGAAGGGTGACTTATATGTAAATATCAGGGTAAAAGCTGATAAAAAATTTACTCGAGAAGGTGACTTAATACTAAGTTCAGAGCATATTAATATGATTGATGCGGCTTTAGGTACAGAAATTAACGTAGATACAATTGACGGCTTAGTCAGAATGAAAATACCAGCCGGTACACAAAATGGGACTGATTTTAAGTTGTCTAATCATGGTGTCGTTCATTTTAAAGGCAATGGAAGAGGGGCTCATATTGTCACTATTTATGTTGATACGCCAACTCATTTAAATCGTCATCAAAAGGAATTGTTAGAAACCCTTAAAAATCTTTAGACTTATCCTTAGCGTGGTACATTAATTGGTCAGCTCGATTAATCATACTAAATAGGCTATCATTTTCTTGATAACTGACCACACCAAAAGCTATACCTAAATTTTGTTCGTGGTATTTTTTAGGCTGCGAGCCGATAATGGATGTTACTAACTGAGAAAATCGGTCTTTAATAATATTAGTTTTTTCTTCCAGACTAATAGTTTCCAAACTTCTTTGTTTGTGATTAATCAATAAAACAAACTCATCACCACCCAATCTAGCGATTAAGTCTTCTGGGCGATAAGATTTTTTGAGTTTATCAGCCAGTTGCTGTAAAAAATAATCACCTTTATTGTGGCCGAATAAATCATTAATTTTTTTAAAATTATTGACATCACAATATATTAAGCTATAGTCGCTCAAGTCTTTATCCTTTAATTCATCATTTAAACCATGTCGATTTAACAGGCCAGTTAACTCATCGTGATTAGATTTTTCGAGTTCTAAAATATATTTAGTCAATAATACACCTGCAATATAGCCGTTTTGATGACTGGCGCGTCGAACCATGTCATATTCTAATGATTGATTGGACTCTGATTTCATCATAATAGTATATAATTAAAAATATAAGATGAAAATAAAACGAAAATTTATAAATAATTCAGCTGGATTTATTTCAATGTTAGTTTCGGTTATTTTGGTCGTTTTGATTATTATAGTCATCGTTTTTTTAAGAGTTTATCATCATGGTGGTTTATAGCCCTTGAAAAAAAATATAAAATATGATTTAATTTAAAAGTGCTAACTAAAACAATAATTGGGCCAATCGAGAAGATTGATTTAATAAATTTAAATATTAAAAATATAATTAGTCGAATTGATACTGGTGCACACCTATCAACTATTTCAGCTAGTAGTGTGACAGTTAAATCCAATGGTCTTGAAGTTGTTTTTTTTGATCCTAATTCGATCTATTTTACTGGTCATAAAATAGTTTTTCAACAATATGACTACATTAAAATTAAAAGTTCTAACGGCATAGTTGAGAAACGTTATAGAGTTAAATTAAACATTGAACTACACAACCAGAATTTAAAAGCTTGGTTTAGTTTGACAGATCGTTCAAAAATGAAATATCCGATTTTAATCGGCCGTAATATTTTAAAAAATCGTTTTTTAGTCGATGTTGGTGATTTAAAATTAGAAAATAGCTTATAGGAAGGGAATAAAAATATGAATATTGTTATATTGTCGAAAGGTCCGGGTAATTATACGACTAAAAGACTTAAGGAAGCTAGTATTGATCTGGATCATGAAGTCAGAGTTATTAATTACGCTAAATGCTATGTAACATTAGAAAAAAACGAACCCAAGGTTTATTACATGGGTGAAGAAGTCAAAGATGTTGATATAGTGATTCCACGTATAGCTCAAAATTTAACAAAATACGGTTCAGCCATAGTCAGACAGTTTGAAATGCAAAATGTTTTTACTACGGCTAGTTCAATTTCAATTGTTCGATCAAGAGATAAACTTAGAAGCATGCAACTATTATCTAAAGCTGGTATTGGGATTCCAAAAACAGTTTTTGCTCGAGATACTTCAGATTTTGATGGAGTTATTGAACAGGTTGGCGGTGCACCGGTTATTATCAAAGTAGCTAGAGGAACTCACGGTAATGGTGTTGTTTTGGCTGAAACAAAAAAAGCCGCTAAAGCAGTAATGCAAGCTTTTTATGTCGAAGGAGTAAGTTTTTTGGTTCAAGAATTTATTCAAGAAAGTGCCGGAACAGATATTCGAGCTTTAGTTATTAATGGAAAGGTAGTAGCTAGCATTCTTCGTCAAAGTCTTGATGATGATTTTAGAGCAAATACTCATCAAGGTGGTGTCGGTAAGATAGTTAAATTAACTGATGAAGAAAAGAAAACCGCTCAAAAAGCTGCTCGAGCTACCGGATTAACGGTCTGTGGTGTTGATATGATGCGTTCAGAAAGAGGCCCATTGGTGTTAGAAGTTAATTCATCGGCTAGCATCAAAACACCCGAATTAATTACTGGTAAAGATGTAGCAACTCAGATAGTTAATTATGCTGTTTTGGCTGCCCGAGCCGGTCGACACAAAGATCGAATCGGTGCTTAAAAGTGAACAAATAAACTGATTATGCTATATTAAATTCATGACTCATGAAATTTATTTAATAGCCTTGTTGGTAATTCCAGCTTTAATTATCTATATTTTTGGAGTTAATGCGGTTTATTTATTTTTTAGTTTATTGATAGGTTATTTATTGACTAATTTATTGCCAGGTAATGTTAACAAATTGGTTAATCTGTTTAATTCATCAAATTTTGTTGATGTATCACAAACCTATGACTCCAAATTAATTATTTTATACTTACCAGTTGTTTTAACTTTTATTTTTATGGTTAAAAGCGTCCACGGTATTCACAAAGTGACTAATTTAATTGCCAGCATATGTTTTATTGTCTTAGCTGTTTTTTTAACTTTACCATTAATTAAAACTAATCAAGTATCGTTTTTGCTTAACAATAATTTCTTTCATCAGTTAATTGCGAATAAACCAGTCATTATAATTATAGATTGTTTGATTATTTTAGTTTTTTTATTGTTAGAGCGTTTTAAACATAAAAAAACTAATTCAAAAAAACATCATCATTGATTTTTCTTTGGATATAACATTCACGAACTAAGTTGATTGATTCCAATTTATCCAACAAACTTTCATCGATCAAAATGGCTTTAGCAAAAACATCTGTTTCGGTTGCTTTATTGCCACTAACTGTGACCGTTAAGATATCATTATTGACTGGTTTAAGGGTTGATGGATTGATAATATGATTCCAATTTAACCCACGGCGTTTCGTAATACCTGAAGTCGCAACGCTAAGTAATTGGTTTGAATTGTTGTTAATTATTTTGTAAAAACTATTAGTGTTGATGGCTTGAGCGATTTTAATTTGCCAATCTTGTTTGTTTTCGTCGTGTCCGTTAACTATAATATCGCCACCGATAGATAGCCAATAATTATTGTAACCGGATTTTAAAAGTTTATTAGAAATTTTATCTAGTAGATATCCTTTTCCGATACCACCTAAATCAATAGCCGAGTGTTTGGGGATTTTAACCCAATCATCTCCAATTTCTAATTTATCAATTGTCTGGAAAGTTCCGTTTTTGTAGTTAATGGTAGTTTGGGCGTAATCTGGGTGAGGCCATGAGCCTAAATAGCCCGCTTGTTGTAAATTAGGTAGTATAAAAGGATTAAACAATCCTTTGGTAATTTCACTCAGTCTTTTAGCTTCTTTTAAAATTTTGATAAATTCAGCTGAAATATGAAATTTTTGGTTAGTGTGATGATTAAGATTGGTTAATTGACTATTTGTTTGAAAACGAGAATATTTTTTTTCGAATTCATCTATCGTTTTAATAATTGATAGAAATAAATCTGTTGGTTGACGATTATTTTTGCTAACAATTGAAATAAAAATATCTGAATTTAAAGCAAAATATTTCTTTTGAAAAAAATATTCCATTTATGAAACACTAGTAATAGGAGAATGGTTGTCGTGTAGGTAAATGCTGTTAGGATTATTTTGATTGATATGGATAATGAAACCATTGTTATTATTTTGTTTATAAATTAAATTTTGAACCTGAGGTATAGCCCAAAGATTATCGATCATTGTGATGAAAATAATTCCAAAAATCATAGCTGCCCCAAGTAATATATAAATATTTTTTTCTAATTTTTTATTGGGTACGTTAGAGATTGAACTAATTTGATTACTAGACGTGAATTGTTCAATAATAATTTTTTCTGGTTTAACATTAATAGCGATTAAATCGTGATTTAGATCATTAATAAACTTCGTCGGACCACATATAAAATAAGTAAAACTATTTGTTCGTCGTTTAACGATCCTTTTAATGTGCTCGATCTCAATATAATTAGAAATAAAAAAACCTTTTTTGTCTGGATCCATCGGGCCATTACTAACAAAGAAGATAACTTTAAAATTTGGATTAATGTTTGTTAACCTCATTAATTCATCATAAAATGGAATATTGTCCTGAGTAGTATTACTATAAAAAAGCGTCATAGTGATTTTAGATTTAACGTCTGAGAGATATTTAATCATACTAATAAAGGGAGTAACCCCGATGCCGGCTGCCAAAAAAATAGCATGTTTATCTAGATTTTCATCGATAACAAAATCTCCATATGGTCCATTAACTTGAAATTTGGTATCAACAGGAAGCTTTTTGAGTTTTTTAGTGAAATCACCTCCAATTCTAACAGCAAATTGCAATTCATTTTTTTCGTATGGCGAACTAACAATTGAAAAACATCGAGCAGGAGAAGGACGAAAATTATGTACAAAATTAATTGAAGCATATTGACCGGCTAAAAAGTCTAATTCATCTTCTGAAGTCTTTGGTTTAAGAGTAATTAGAAGAGTTCTTTTTCCAATTAATAAACTATCCTT
This sequence comes from bacterium, assembly GCA_027448765.1. Lineage (GTDB taxonomy): Bacteria > Patescibacteriota > Saccharimonadia > Saccharimonadales > UBA4665 > JAJZWG01. The sequence goes on from DAIDMV010000001.1 coordinate 49,056, forward strand.
CAAAAAGTAAGTTTTAGGTTTTTTCATAGTTTTTTATTTTAATATTTTTAACTGATTAATTACTTAAAATAAATTTAAAGTTATTGCTTTCATAATAACACTAAATTTAATAATGATTAAAAAAGATTATTAATAGCAGTATAATGAGTTTAAATATTTTATGGTAAGAGTTATATTAATCTTAGTTTGTGTTATTTGTTTAATTTTGGCTTTTAAGCCAGAAAAAAAGAAAGTATTAATCGAAAAACATCCTTCAACCTTGACGACTGAAGCTAGCCCAATTATTCATAAAAAAAGTAGTGTCAATAATTGTTCTAATAAAATAGTTATATATTTTGATAAATATGGTTTTGAGCCAAATGAATTAACGGTACCACTTAATAGCCAAGTAACCGTTAGAAACACTACTAATAAAAATTTATTATTTGAAGCTTTAGCTAATCAGCCCAATCAAAATAATGCTTTAAATTTAGGAACAATACCTCCGGGTGGTGCTAAAAGTTTTCAGATTAATAAATCTGGTGTTTGGCAGTTTCAAGCTAATAATAAACCTGAAGTTAGGGGTGAAATTGGTGTTGGTTCTTTGGGTTATTATCCATCAGGCCTTTGCTATAATAAATCTAAAAATAGTTTTTATGCTCTTACAAAAAAAACTTTTAAGATTTTTTATGACAGCTTTGGTTTTATGCCAAATCTAATTTCTGTTAAAACCGGAACTAGTATTGTTATTTATAATAAATCTACCTTCACTCAACCTGGACCAATGTTTTTTGCACCAAGGCAGATTGATCAATCAAGTATTTATCAACTTTTAAGCCTAGGTTTTATTTATAAGCAGCAACAAAAATCTTTTATAGCTCAGTATCCTGGTATTTACAAATATCAGGATGTTTATCAACCCCAACCAAAATCTTTGGGTGAAGTTAAAGTTTATTAAGATTTTTTAAATGATATTTGTTTTTAAATAAATTATAAATAGCTTATAGACATCAATTAACTAACGGTAAGTTTGCAACCGAAGTTTTCAATTATCTATCACAAGCTAAGTTTGACCCTAATAACCCTCAACATGTTGAGAGAGTTGCTAGTCCCAAGACCGCTATTTTAGCAGATTCCTGCTTTATCAATAATTTATTAGCTAGCTAGTGGTCATTAGAGAAAGATACTATAAGAAAGGGTAAAATTAAATTGGTTTTAGTGAAATTTCAGTTACTCAGGATAAAAAAGAGTTTATACCCGGAGGTAATTAAAAATCGTCTGAAGACGCTGATTTTGTCGTAGTGTAGGTCCTGTAAAGAAGTAAGTTGTATATTTTTCACCCAAGAATTTCTTAAATGGAGGCAACTTCTTGATAGTCAACATAGACAGGCTCGAATTCAAAAGAATGAATAAAATTAATTTGACATTATAGCTAATAGGTAGCATTCGTGGTAAAATGTATTATATGTCAGAAATTCTTACGTCAAGACGTTTTACTATTAAGCATTTGGCCGCATCGTTAGCCGTAACAGCACTATTTTTATCTGGCTGTGGTGAATCAAAACCTACTTCAACCACCCCAAGAGTGAAATCAGTAAATGAGGTACCCAACTTTTCTAAGTTGACTAAAGGAGGGGTTTCTTGTGAGCAGGGATATCCTAGGCCTTGTTACCAACCCTTATATAAAAGCCCTAAAGAAGAACGTCCTTTAACAACTAACGATATAGTTAATGCTTATTCTGTTTCAGGAAACATAGCACATGTTGATTGGCCCTATGAAACTTATGGACAACATATTGGCAATTCTGTATCTGTCGTATGTCAAGTTAAAGGTGAATCAATCTCTAATGCATATGGGCAAAGTACAAAAGTATGGGATGTTATTAAAGTACCTGTTTCGGAAATTAATTCACAGGCATTATCTGAAGCAGAAAGTGGCAACGCTAGTTTTGGTGTCGAGAAGAATGGGCAAGGAAAAGTTGAAGCGATATTTGCTTACGCTTCAAGCATTTGGCTTGGTGGAACATTAAGTCAGTTAGGATCATGCAGTCAAATTGAAAACCCATCTAGATATCCAAATGCTTAATTATATATAAGGTAGCATGATGGGGCAGAATTTTATAGGGAAAGACTGGAGAGCTAAGTGTGACCTTAGCGCAACTGAGATTAGTAAAGATTTTGCTATTTATATAGTTGACTGTGAGTACCTATAAAACCGAAGATAATAACAATATCGCCTTTGACCGTATACAGTGCACGGACATCACCGGTGACATCAATATCACGAACGATTTTTTCTACAAATTGAGGTGTAATAACTTCTGCGACTCTAGATAAAAGATGAATACGACTTTTAGCCCCTTGTTTAGTGAGCTTAAATTTTTTAGTTAATACAGTTTCTAGTTCTTTAAGAATAAAAGGGGAGGTAACTAATTTAACATGCTCTCTTGAAACTGCTTGTTGCAAACGTAATATCTCTTCACGTCGAGAAAGAATTGTAGCTAAAACACTAGTGTCGTAAACGGACCCCCATGACTATTTAGGCTTTACTTTTCGTTTTTCTAACCTCTTTGCCGGCTCGTATAAAGTCATCGTCTGACGTGTAGCCTGATCGTTTGGCTTTCAACTGTAATTCATCAGCTCCTGCTGCTAAAGCATCCCAGACATCATTATCTTTTAATTGCAATCGGTTTACTACAGATTGACGTATAAATTCACTACGAGTAGCATAATTTGCTTTAGCTACAGCATCGATTTTCTTAACTAATTCTTCTGGAAATGAAATGTTGATTATTTGTGATGCCATATAAATCCTATACTAATTACATATAAAAATTATAGTAAGTTTATATATATGTCAATACTGACTTTAACTACTAATAAGCATAAAAGTTCTAACACAAGTCATGTTAGAAGTGCACCCCAAGAATAATTTTCACTTCTCGATTAAAGAAATACTGTCTTAGAAAGAGTTATTAATGCGTGAGTTTCAAAGTTATTTATCTAACAATATTATGCAACCAGAAAGCTTTAGCAAGACATATTTTAATTTAGCTAGACGATCGTCATCGTGGAAGCTGTGGTAACCGAAATCAGGAACATCTAAGGGTATTAATGTCGAGCTACTTGCTCTGTTAAAATGAGGTAAAATAAATCTACGAACAAAGAAGATATAGACGATGGTACAGTTCGTAAAATACCAGCCAATTAAAAGAAAGTTATTGCTTGGCCTAAAGCACGAGTAGTCCGGCAAAGCCTTACGCCACTGTCACGCAATGAATGGATCTAGTGGACCGTGACAGTAAACAACATAAAACAAGATGATCATATTAAACGAGTGGTCTCTGAGCTGAAAAAAGGAATGCGTCGACCTTGTTGCTGGCAAGGTTGTTAGTACTTTTGGGGACCATGTTCAATTGCACCTGCGGCAATAAATATTATGTGCCACTTTGACACCAAACAAGACATTATTGTAGTCTTTTTTGGTTCGTAGAGGACCAAGTGTGACTTTATCGCAACTGAATCAAAAGAGAGAGTCCTAACTTATTTATTGCTACATTAAACGAAACCATTGCGTGTAGCACGTGAATTTGTTATAGTAATTACATGAAGCAGAATATAACAGTACAACTGGATCAGTCGATAATCCGTGACGCTAAAGTCTTGGCGGCCAAAAGGTCATCCTCCTTGAGTAAGTTTTTATCTGATCAGATACAGTTGATTGCAGCCCAAGAATCCGACTACGAGCGTAATAAAAAGCTGGCTCTTGCAAGGCTTGATAAGGGTTATTCTCTAGGTGGTGGCAAGATGCCCAAACGAGAAGAATTATATAACAGATGATTTTTTTAGATACGAATATCCTAGTATACGCTTATGATTTGGATGAAAAATCTAAGCGTCAAACAGCTAAAGCTATTTTGGTCGATTGTTGGAATAATCGTTCGGGGATTATTAGTACTCAAGTACTCCAAGAGTTCTATGTAACTTTAACTCGTAAATTGTCGAGTAAACTGCCCGCCACTGAAGCCAGAGCGGTAATTAGAGATTTCTTCCCGTGGTCAATTTATCAAATCGCTCCTACAGACATAGCTGAGGCTTCAGAAATAGAAGATCAATATGGATACACATTTTGGGACTCTTTAGTTATTACAGCCGCACGAAATGCTAGTGCAGAAGTATTATACAGTGAAGATATGCAAGACGGTCAGAAGTTAGGTGATCTAAAAATTATTAACCCATTTAAGTAGAACAGCACATTGCTCGTGGTTGTGGAGGGTCATCGTAGTCATGCAACTATTTTCCAATCATACAATAATTTAAAGATTACTAGTGGCTAAGATTTTTTGAGCGTCTATATTCACAAGTTCAGAGGCACTTTTCTTAGTTTTTGCATAATAGTCTTTACAAAGTTTATAAGTATCGCTATATCCAAACCACCTATCTATGTCTTTTCTCCTCAAAAACTAATCACTATGGTCATAGATTTTTGAATTAATTAGTTTGTTAGCTTTAGCGATTTGTTTATCTTTTAAGCTACCATTGCCATAGATTGGAGTTCTGCCATCATGCTGTTCTTCGTATAGACAAGCCATACCTTCTGAAATCACTGCCTCACCCAAAGTCTCACCATAGCCTGGTTTACGTCATCTCATACAATGATGGATTTCGTGCAATGGGGTTTCGTTTAATCCGTCTTGGGTAATTTTGTTTGAATTTGGAGTCAAATGAAACACAAACATGATCAGGGCTTGGCGAATTACCACTAATGCCATATTCTGGAATGACTAACGCTACTGCGGAGACAAATATGATGTCTATCTTTGTGGCGTCTAATTCTTTTTCAACAATCGGAATAACTGTACTGAGTGATTTTGAAGTTATATCAATCAATTTATCTAGTTCGCCTATTGAAGGCATATTATTAGTGTATCAAAAAATAGAGGTAAATTACCTCTATTTAAAGTGTCAGCGTATTGGAGGGCCTAGTGTAAAACTATTACAACTGAGTTGAGACTTCATCCAGCCGTTTTTATTACCAATTTACATATAATTTAACCGTATAGCTGGCTATGGGTACCAATTAAGGCAAATATAATAACTCTGCCGTCTTTAATATAGTAAATCACTCTTAAATCACCTTGAATATCTATACTACGACATCCCTTGTAGTTACCTTTTAAAGCATGGTCGCGGAGTACTTTATCATTAGGGTTCTTCTTAAATAAATCTAAACGTTCATAGAAACGATTTTGTTGAGTTTCACGAAGCTTTTTAAATTGTTTAGTAAAGCCTTTCGTAAATTGAATCTGGTGATACAACATAAACTAAAGGCTTTTAAGGTAATCTATTGCTTCTTGAGCCGTATTGAATGCTGGACTAAGCTCACCGGACTCTATTTCCTTCTCTGCTTGCTCTATCAGTTTTTCCATTTTAGGAGTCATTATTTCAACCGCACTAAAATGAATCTGTCCTGTTTCAACTAATTCCATAAGGTAAGCGTTTACAAGAGTGCTAAGAGGTATGCCAAAAGAGCCAGCTACTACCTGAGCTTGCTTTTTTATCTGTTCATTAACTTTAACGTTTAAAATAGCTGTCTTCATATAACAAAGTATACACTTTGTATATTTATTGTCAACCCTATTTGAGTATAGTTGGGGGTAACTTCTATAAACTTTTGCAGAAAATTTTAGTCATTTGAAATCTAAAGTTGTTACCCCCAAGAATTAACGGATGTAAAACAATGAACTTACTAGTAATAATTGATGATTCTTTATTCGTGGAGGACCCAGTGAGACTTGAACTCACGACACCCTGCTTAAAAGGCAGGTGCTCTAACCAGCTGAGCTATGGGTCCGTATGATTGATGTTAATTTATCTTTATTGTTGATACAACCATTAACAACATTAGTATATTATATCTAATAAAATGATATAATAACAGATATAATTATAAAAGGATAGCATAAAATGTCTGGACATTCCAAATGGTCAACTATCAAAAGACAAAAGGGTCTAAAAGACGCTGCTAAAGGCCAAATCTTTACTAAACTTAGTAATGCTATTGTTATTGCTGCTAGAAGTGGTACTGATCCAGAAACTAATTTTAGTCTAAGGCTCGCTATTGATAAAGCTAAAGCCAATAATATGCCAATGGCTAATATTCAACGAGCTATTAATCGAGTTTTGGATAAAAACGCTAGTGTTTTAGAGGAAGTTTTATACGAAGGTTATGGTCCTACTGGAGTTGCAATTTTGGTTAATGCTTTAACTGATAATATTAATAGAACTTATCCAGAAATAAGATTAGCTTTTACAAAACATGGTGGATCGATTGCTGATAAGGGATCGGTTGTTTTCCAGTTTAATCACAAAGGTATGATTAAAATGAGAGGCAATTATGATGATATTTTGTTAAAAGCTTTAGATTTAGATGTTGATGATGTTATAGAAGCAGATCAAGAAATTATTGCTTATACCGATCTTAAAAAAATGGCTTTAGTGCGGGATGGATTAAGAAATCAAGGAGTTGATATCATAGAAGCTGGTTTAACCTATTTACCAAATCAAATTATAGAAATTAATGATCCTTCAACAGCCGGTAAAATTTTAAGATTAATGGATGCTTTAGATGAAATCGATGATGTTAGTGAAGTTTTTTATAATTTTAATATCGCTGACGAAGTGATAGAAAAAATTTAACTTTGCGAATTTTGGGTATAGATCCTGGCACCGGTATTTTGGGTTTTGGAGTTATTGATGTAGTAAAAAGACAGATGAGTTTGGTTGATGCCGGAGTTATTAAAACTAGTTCAAAAGATTCAGATGCCGTTAGATTAAAAACTATTTATGATGATTTAAAAACTATTATTGATGCAAATCATCCTGATCAAATGTCGATTGAAAAACTATTTTTTTCACAAAATGTAACTACCGGTATGACTGTTTCGCAGGCAAGAGGGGTAGTCTTATTATTAGCCGCTCAGTATGATCTAACTATTTTTGAATATACGCCACTTCAAATTAAGTTGACAATTACCGGCTACGGTCGAGCTGAAAAAAAACAAATTCAAATGATGGTTAAAAGATTTTTAAAATTAAATTACACCCCAAAGCCAGACGATTGCGCTGATGCTTTAGCTGCTGCAATTACTCATGTTATTACAAATCGTTAATCTTATGATACTCTAAATTAGATGATAGTTTCATTATATGGTCTAGTTGAAAAAAGTTATGACAACAATATAACAGTTAATGTTAATGGTGTTGGCTATGGAGTTTTAGTTAGTTTAATTGATTTAAATAATCTTGAATCTAATCAAGAATACAAATTTTTTGTTTATGAATATATCCGGGAGCAGTCTGATGATTTGTATGGTTTTTTAGATTTAGATTCGAGGGAGCTTTTTATTAAATTAATCAATGTTAATGGTGTTGGTCCAAAGGTAGCTATAGCAATTTTAAGTCTTGGTTCGATTGAAAAAATTAAGCAAGCTATTAATCAAGCTGATATTAGTTATATTCAACACGCTAACGGCGTTGGTAAAAGAGTTGCTGAAAGAATTATTATTGACCTTAAAGATAAGGTTAATTTGTCATCATCAAATAGTAATAGTTCGGTTATAAATAATTTTTATGAAGACGATGATGCTGTTCGAGGTTTAATGGCTATGGGTTATAATAAAAAAGAAGCTAGTGATTTATTAAGTGGTGTTGATAAAAATTTATCTAGTTTAGAAAAAATTAAGCAAGCTTTAAGAGGCCACTAATATGAACCAAATACCTTTAATTAAACTATATAATGACAACTTAATTCCACAAGTCGGTCTAGGTTTATGGCAAGTTAAAAATCCAGATGATTTTAATAGAATGTTTGATGAGGCAATTAAGCTAGGTTATCGGCACTTTGATTCTGCTCAAGCATATAAAAACGAATATTTAGTCGGTCAATCTTGGAAAAGATCTGGATTGAAAAGGCAAGATTTATTTTTAACGACTAAAATCGCTGTCCAAAATTTTTCCGAAAAAAGATTAATGAGATCTTTTGAGCAATCATTAAAAGATTTACAAACGGATTATGTAGATTTATTGTTGCTTCATTTTCCAGTTAGTGTCTTAAGAAAAAAAGCTTGGTTGAATCTCGAAAAATTGTTACAAGACAAAAAAGTTAAATCAATTGGTGTTAGTAATTATACTATTAAGCATTTAGAATCTTTAAAAAAATATAGCTCATATAAACCAGTCGTCAATCAAGTTGAATTGCATGTTTTTTTGCGGCAACTGGATTTGATTAAATATTGTCAATCTAACCAGATTACAGTTGAAGCCTATTCACCATTAGCACATTCTAAGACTATGGATAATCAAATCATTAAGTCTATTGCGACTAAGCACCATAAAACTTATGCTCAAGTTATGCTGAGATGGTTAATTCAAAATAATTTAGTTATTTTACCTAAAACTGTTACACCAATTAGACTTCAAGAAAACATTAATATTTTTGACTTTGAATTAGATTCTGACGATTTATTAATGATTCAAAAATTACCTAGTAATCAAAGAACTTGCTGGGATCCAACTCGAATTCCTTAAAATTAGGTTATACTATTTGTAATGTCAGTTGATAGAATAGTGAGTCCAAAAGATGATGATTTGATTAAAAGTTTTAATCAAGATAATGAGAATTCTTTAAGACCGAAAGATTTTAAAAGCTATATCGGCCAAGAAAAATTAAAAAGAACTCTTAAAGTCTCGATTAAAGCTGCAAAAATGCGTCAAGAGCCATTAGACCATATTCTTCTTTACGGTCCTCCAGGTTTAGGTAAAACTTCAATGGCGAACGTTATAGCGACCGAAATGAATGCTCAGTTAAAAATAACTAGTGGTCCAGCTATTGAACGAATTGGTGATTTAGCAAGTCTCTTAACGAAACTAGAAGATGGCGATATCCTTTTTATCGATGAAATTCATCGATTGGGCCGTAACATTGAAGAATCTTTGTATAGTGCCATGGAAGATTTTAAGATAGATATTTTTTTTGGTAAGGGTCCAACCGCTGAAAGCATGAGGTTCGATTTGCCGAAAATTACTATTATAGGTGCTACTACTAGAACAGGCGCATTATCGGCACCATTAAGAGATCGTTTCGGTATTTTGCATAGACTGGAGTATTATACAGTTGATGAAATTCAGCAAATTCTCCATAGATCTGCTGCGATTTTACATATTTCAATTGAAGAAAAAGCGGCTTATGAATTAGCTTTAAGATCTAGGTTAACGCCTAGAATAGCCAACCGTCTTTTAAAACGTGTTAGAGACTATGCTGACGTTAAAGGCTTAAAATCAATAGATTATGATACTGCTATTGAGACGCTTAATTTATTGGAAATTGATGACATGGGACTTGATCACGGAGACCGTTTAATTTTAAGAACTATCATAGAAAGTTATAACGGCGGACCGATAGGTTTAGGCGCTTTATCGGCTATTATGTCCGAAGATAATATTACTATTGAAGATTTTTATGAGCCATATTTAATGCAAGTCGGCTTGATTGAAAGAACACCAAGAGGACGTATTGTTACCAACAAAGCTTACACTCATCTAAATATTAAAAAGGATTAGATCTTGAACTTTGGAATAAAGCTTTAACTTGTACGCTATTATTGTTTAGATTTTTTAATTGATTGATGACTGTTGGTTTAATAGTTTGTGGCATTAAAATGTTATTGTTTTTAGGACTAGGTGTTAAATTTGTGTTTATTTGATTTAGATTAGTAACTTTAATAATTAAATAACCATATAAAATTAAGATAAAAATTAAGTAAATAAAAAACTTGTATTTGGCCGTAGTTTTTATAATATTTTTTAATTGATTTAGATTAATAGTATTTTTTTTCATAGTGATTAAATCTTAGGGTTAATGTAAATATTTAATGAAATAGTAAAGGATACTAGATTAGTGTTTTGAGAATTAGGAGTAATAACTAAAGAAGTTATTTGGGCAGTTTGTCGATTGTTTTCTAGAGCTTTTAAAAAACCTATAAATTGATTAAAAGTTGATAATTGGTTTGTTTGATTAGAACTGGTAATGGTAATTGGTAAGGTGTAAAGACCTGGAATAGTACCGACAGGCGATAATTGCGATAAAGCCGGATTATTTAAAGAAGATAAACCTAGATTTTTTGGCACCACCTCTCCGGCAATTGCTGAGCCTCCGCTGCTGAGTCCAAGACTAGAAGAAGGAAAAGTAATCGAACTGATAACTATATTATTTTGGCTAGCAATTTTAACGATTTGACGAACAGTTTGGGTTTGATCTTTGTTTTGCGGTACAACAGTTTGAGCAATTTTATAAAGTGATTGATATTTATTTAATTCTCCTTTAGCGGCTATTAAACTAAGTTGTTTTTGATTTAAAACAGATATTTGGTTTTGACTTTGATTCAAGCTTTGAGATTTTTTATCAAAGATCGAGCTAATATTAAAGGTTAAAACAATCGATGATAGTAAAACTATAACTAACAAACTAATCATTAACCAGTAAGATTGTCGATGTGTCATGATTTTTTACCTTGGTTAATCATTAAAAATTGATTGGTATTATTAAATAAAGCTCTTAAAGAAATTGTATATGAATATTGAGCTTGTGATGTATTGTCAATCGAAATTATGTCAACGTTTTTAAATAAATTTCGATGAGGATCACTTAAATTAACCTGTATTTGAGTAGCGCTATTGTAGTTAGTCGCTTTGGCCGTTAAATTAATTCCGGTTGATGTATTGTTAACGCTTAAACCAGTTAAGGCTGTTCCAGAAGGCATTGCGGCACCGATAGCAGTAATTAATTTAGAAAAAAGAATTTCTTGAGATAATACTTTTGTGACCAATCTAAAGGTTGTTGTAAACTTTTGAATTTTTTGATTAGTTGAAGCAATGTTTTCATGTTCAAGTTTAGTGGTCGTGTTATTGATTTGAGTTTGATCATTTTTATAACTATGCTGATATGAAATTAAGCCGTAAGTAGTTATAATTATTAAACCAATTAAACCAATTAAAGAAATTATTAAATATTTTCTTAAAACTATGTTTTTTCTGGCATAGTCATAATCTTTTTTAATGTCAGGAGGCAATAGATTAATCATGAAAAAGCTCCGAAGGATTTAATAAGCTTAAACCCGCAACTGTTGCATACATTGGTTTATCTGCTACGGCAGGTGGTTGTAGGCCTTTAAAATTAATATATTGCCAGGGATCAGAATGCTTGACTGGTAATCTAATAGAATCAATTAGATATTCACTTAATCCGGGCATATTGGCACCACCACCAAGAGTGACTATTTGTTCAACCGGTCTTTTATTGCTGTAATGTTCTTCATAATAACGCTTCATAGAACTTATTTCTTTAATGACTTCGTTTAAGATAGGACTTAAAGCCTCTTTCATTTCGGTTTGTTTTTTACTAACTTGTAAACCATACTTTGTTTTTATTAAACCAGCTTCTTCTTCGCTAACATTTAACTTTTTTTGGATTGCGGCTGTAAAGATTGATCCTCCGGCTTGAACTGTTCCGGTAATTAAAATATGTCCTTGGTCATAAATAGATATATCAGCTGATTTTGATCCAAAATCAATAATAATAGTAGATTGATTACTGCTTGGATCAAGTGAAAATAATCTAGCCGATGAATGCAGGGTTGGTTCAATTAAAACTGCTTCAAGACCCAATATTTGTGATAAATTTAAATAAGAATCAACTATTTCTTTAGGAACACCAATCACTAAGTAATCATCAGTTGTTTTAGACTTTTTTATGATTTCATAATCAATGTATAATTTTTCAATTGGTATTGGAATATATTGTTCTGCCTCTAGACTGATCGCTTCATGAATTTCTTTATTTTCTAACTTTGGTAAGGTTATTGATCTAGTGAAGGTTCGATAGGCCGGTATAGCCAGGGCCACTCTTTTCGTGTTGATCGACCCGATTAAGTATTTATCAAACAATTCATAAGCTGATTTAGCAATATTTTTATAATCGATAATAATACCGTTTTCGATAACAGTGTGATCGAAACTAGTAAACCCATATCCTGTAATACGTGTTTTTTTGTTTTTTGAAAGACTTATCTGCATCACCTTTAATGAGCTTGGTCCAATGTCTAAGCCAAATATAGGTTTATCGTTATAGAAATAAGGAATTTTAGGATTTTTCATTTTACCACCATAATTTGTTATAGTATAACAAATTTTAGTTGTTTTAATAATAAAAGTCCTCAATGAAGAGGACTTTTATTATTGTTTAAATCTTAATTAATTAAGACTTACTTTGGTATCAAGACCACCACCAGCTTCTAAGAAAGCTGACAAGGTATATTGGCTACAAGTTGTATCGTTAGCTTCACAATTAGCTGAACTACCAGTACTATCTGTTGGATAGTAATCGTAATTACCAACAGTTGTTGGAGCGGTTGAGCTACTGCTTAAACAGTTAGTGGAAGATGATTGTGTGCAAGTTGTTGATGGATCAAGTAATGCTGTAACTTCTAGGCTGGGCATATTCGTTTTTACCCAAGACGGTGAATTTAAATCAGCATATGAAGGATAGTATCCATTAGTGGTATAAAATGCTTCAAGCTGAGTTTGAATCGCATCTAAATCGGTGACTCTTTTTGCGTTTCTAGCTTTAGCTTGAATACCGTTATAAGTAATTAAAACAATAGTTGCTAGTATACCTATCACAACTATAACTATTAAAAGTTCTATCAGCGTAAAGCCTTCTTGACGTTTTTTTAGGGAGATCATAGGTCCCACCCTCCTTATTTAAATGTTAAATGATTTCTAAAAACTTTTATTTTTAGTTATCTAATTAAGATTATAATCAATAAATACTGAAAATCAAGTTGGAAGAGTCATTAGTAGTATTTAATTGCTACTAGTTGGGATTTGTCTAGTTAAATTAGCGATTGGACCCATAACAGAAAGAGCAATTAAACCAACCGCAGCTCCAAGAAAGATAATCATAATAGGTTCAATTAAAGCAGCCAGACCATCAATCAGAACGCCAACTTCTTCTTCGTAAAAATCAGCAATTTTACTAAGTACTTGGTCTATTTGTCCGGTTTCTTCTCCTACTAATAACATTTGAGCTACTATTGGCGGAAAGTGCTGACTTTTAGAGATTGGTTCGGATAACTGTTTACCTTCTTGAACTTCTTTGGCGGCGACTTTTAGTTCAGCCTCAATAACTTTATTGCCAATAGCTGAACCAGTAATTTCAAGAGCATCCAAAACAGTTACTCCGGCTGCCATTAAAGAAGCAAAAGTTCTAGAAAATCTCGAAATAGCTACTTTTAAAACAACAATTTTAACGATTGGGATTTTAAGTAGCCAACTATGGAAGCGGTATTTACCTTTTTCGGTCTTAATATATTTAAGAAAACGGTAAAAGCCTATTATCAGGATAATAAAAACTATAATCAAATTTGGCGTACTGTTGATAATTGGTATAGCATTTAAACCTGGAATGAAATGAATAATAGTATTGTCGGTACAGTATCTTGAGAAATCAAGTAAAACTTGACTATAAATAGGTAGTTTAGCTTTTGGCCCAGCCAGAGAAGTGATGATGTGAGCAATTTTCGGCATAATAAAAAGCATAATTCCGAAAAAAGCTAAAACTGTAACAACTAAAATAACTATTGGGTACATCATCGCTGATTTAATTTTCTTTTTAATTGATTCGTCTAATTCAACTTGTCCAGCTAATCTTTTCAATATTTTGTCTAAGATACCGCCTTCTTCACCAGCTCGTATCATAGCTACGAAGACTTCTGAAAAAACGGTTGGATATTTAGCAAAAGATTCGGCTAGAGTTTTTCCGCTTTCAACGTCTTTTGTGACAGCATTTAGAATTTCTCTTAAGTAAGGGCTTTCACTATCATCGGCAAGGGCTGATAAGGATCTAGCTAAAGGCACACCAGCACTTATCATGGTTGATAATTGTCTTGTGAAGATGACAAGATCTTGAGATTTAACCTTTCTTTTGAGGCCTATTTCCATATTGAGACTAAGTTTGGTTTTTTTCTCAACTTCTATTAAGATCGGGTTAATATTTTGTTTGTGTAGTAACATTAAAAGAGCTTGTTTGTTAATAGCTTCAGCTGTGCCAGATATTGTTCGACCGTCTTTAGTGGTTGCTTTATATATAAAGTTCATATTTTTATTGTACTACTTCAGTCGTAGTAACTCTTAGAATTTCTTCAACAGTAGTTTGTCCTCTTAAGGCTTTGATTAATCCATCGATTTGCATAGGCAGCATGCCGTTATTATTGGCCGTTGATTCAATAACTTCACTAGATGAATTGCTGATAATTAATTTTTGAATATTATTAGAATTAGTTAAAACTTCGTAGATGCCAATTCTGCCTTTAAAGCCGGCATGATTACAAAGGTCACAACCATCTGGATTATTATTGAAAAAACGATGTATTTTAGTCTCGCTACTACTAAGATCACTGATAGAATATTTTTGATTGCTCTTATCGATGCCGATACCGTCTTTAAGAGCAACTGTTTCTAGTTGATAAATCTTTTTGAGATCATTTTTTAAATTAAAAATTCCGTTAATTCTTTTTATGTAGCTTTCGTCTGGAGTGAAACTAATCCGACAATTAGGGCACAATTGTCGAACTAGTCGTTGAGCAACTACTACTCGTACTGTTGAAGCAATTAAAAATGGTTCCACGCCCATGTCTAGTAGTCTTGGTAAACTAGTGGCTGCATTGTTGGTGTGAAGGGTTGAAAAAACTAGGTGACCAGTTAAAGCGGCTTGAACGGCTAAATCAGCGGTTTCATGATCTCTAACTTCGCCTAACATGATAATATTCGGATCTTGTCTTAATAAAGCTCTCAATCCATTAGCAAAAGTCATGCCAGCTATTGGATTAACTTGAGTCTGATTAACTCCGATTATATGATATTCAATTGGATCTTCTATAGTAGAGATATTTACATCTGGTGTATTAAGACTGCTTAAAACACTAAATAGAGTAGTTGACTTACCGGAACCGGTTGGACCAGTCACCAAAATCAAACCATGAGGTTGAGTAATGGCACTATTAAATTCAGTTAAAGAATTTCCCCAAAAACCTAATTCGATAAAGTCAGCAGCTTTAGAAGATTCATTTAAAATTCTAATAGCTATTTTTTCTCCATCTAAAATTGGCAAGGTTGAAATTCTTAGAGCGTAAACTATACCATTAACTTCAACTTTGAAACGTCCATCTTGAGGAACCCGATGTTCATCAATTTTTAAATTAGCCAATATTTTAATTCGACTGGTGATTGAGCCTAATAATTTGATTGGTAAGCGATTGGCTTCTTTTAAAAGTCCATCGATTCTGTATCTGATAACAACCACATTTTCTCTTGGCTCTATGTGAATATCACTAGCTCCAGCTTTGATGCCATATTCAATAATTAGATTAATAGTTTGAGCGATTGGAGAATCTTCAGCTAGATCATTGCTATCAATTTCTTCTTTGTCTTCATTATTATCCTGTGAAGCAATCACTCTGGTTAATTCATTATTAATGTTGCCTCGATATTGATCAAGAGCGTTTTCCAGTAAAGTTGTGGTCGTAATATAGATTCGAATATTATTGTCTAATTGTTTTTGAAGAAAATTAATACTCTGAATATCATCAGGATCTTCCATGGCAATTAATTTTGTATTGTTTTTATCAACATCAAAAACTATTGCTTTATATTGATTAGCAATTCTTTCTGGTAATAAATTTAAAGTATCGGGTTTAATACTTTTAGTATTTAATTCGATATACGGAATATCAATTTCGTTAGCATAAAGTTTTGTGAGGTCTTTTTCTGAAATTATATTATTATTGACCACTAGATCTTGTAGGGGTTTTTTAGTAGTTTTTTCTTGTTCTTTTAGGTTTTTTAATTTTTCATCATCAAGAAAGTTATTGCTCAATAACAATTTTTCCACCAATGAATCAGGTATACGCATACCACAATAATACCAAAATTGCTTATGCTTACGCAATTGATTATACTTGAATTAATTATAATTTAAAAAGGTAATAGGATGGATAGTAATTCTAACAATAATCAAGAAACTAACCAACAACCTATAACACCACAACCAAATCCAGGTCAACCAGTAAACCCTTTTCAACCAAATGATAACTCTAATATAACTAACAATAATCAAGAAACTAACCAACAACCTATTATAACACCACAACCAAATCCAGACCAACCAGTCAACCCTTCGGGTGATTTTGTTTCCAATAATTCATACAATCAACCTACTAAAAGTAGTCGAAAATTTAAAATTATAATTTTAATTATTGTGTTGATTGTAATTATCCTGGGTGCTTTTTTGGCTTATAAATATTTATTAAAAAAGAACGATAATAGCTTGTCTAATTTAAATTCAAGTAATTCGGCTAGTTCTGGTACATATTCAGGTACTGGCGTTAGGATTGGACAGGCTAATTTTTTATCTCAGCCAAAATTATTGTCATATCAACCAATTTATAAAAACGCTTGTAAAACGATGCCAAAGAACAACACTCTTCCTAATTGCAATATATTTTATTTTTACCAAGTTGGCACAACTACCAGTAATAAGCCAATTATTGTAGCGGTTGATTTTAACTCACAAATGGCAGGTTCGAGTGATGGGTATTTCTACGCTGTTTTTATCAAAGAATCGACAACACAATACGAATTAATTAAGCAGTATAATTTAAAAAATTACCCAAACTATAGTGAGTTAAGCAGTAACTCTAGTAGTTCGACTCCACAAAATGAATTAACCTCATCTGTGACAGTTAATTTGAGTAATTCAATCGCTAATTCATTAAATTTTCCAAGCACAGTTAATTTAACTAATAGTACTACACTAACGAAAGATAATTCTGTGGTTGGGGGTAATTGGTTTATTAAAAATTTAGCTGGTATATTAATTGGTTTTGGAGATTTGAACCCTGTAAATATTAGTCACTTGAGTTTAATTGGCCAGCACGGAAATTACAGTTACTTTGATTATTCTAGTAACTTAGTCTCATCTCTTAACGATAATGCAATTTTTGGTACATTACAAAATGATTTTGCTGGTTTATATCAATTAAAACAACCAATTGCCAATAATTCGACTCCATCGATTATTTGGAACAATGGTCAAATAAATAACAATAAATATGTTGATACTTTTTCGAGTTGTTCTTTAAACGGTAAAGGATATGTAACAGTCAAGGGTGTAAATAGTAGTGACTTAACTGCCGTTGGAAAATTAAATAATCAAAAAGTTTATCAGCTAGCAACCAGTAATCCAGTTTTTCAGGAATACTATAAGACTAATTTTCCGTCGACTACAACACCTTATTCTCATGGTTCGGCTAAATTAAGCCTCCAACAATACGAAAATCAATATGGAGTAATATTGATGAAAAATTCACTCAATCAATATGTAGTTTATCAATTAGCTAGTTTTGCCGCCGGAACAGCTTGTTAGTTTATATTTATCTTTTTAATGCTAAACTATTACTATAAAAGGTGGATAATATTAACCGTAAAATAAGGTAATTGTCATGAAAAAAGATAGCGATGTAAAAAATAATCAGACTGAGCAAAAATCAAAAGCTTTGAATGTGGCTCTTGAATCGATTGAAAAACAGTTTGGTAAAGGTTCTATTATGAAGCTAGGTGACTTTTCGTCTAAAATGGTTGAATCTATTTCGACAGGTAGTTTGTCGTTAGATTTGGCGTTAGGTGGTGGTTTACCAAAAGGTAGAATTGTTGAGATTTATGGACCAGAGAGTTCCGGTAAAACAACCTTAACTCTTCATGCGATTGCAGAAGTTCAAAAAAAAGGCGGTATTGCAGCCTTTATTGATGCAGAACATGCTTTAGATCCAAGTTACGCTAAAAGAATCGGTGTTGATACAGATAATTTGTTACTTTCTCAACCAGATAGTGGCGAACAAGCTTTAGAGATCGTCGAAACTCTTGTTAGATCAAACGCTGTCGATATTATAGTAATTGATTCGGTGGCTGCTTTGGTGCCTAGAGCCGAAATAGAAGGTGAAATGGGTGATAGCCACATGGGATTACAGGCTCGATTAATGAGTCAAGCTTTAAGAAAATTAACTGGTATTATTAGTCGATCAAACGTAACAGTTGTTTTTATTAATCAAATTAGAATGAAAATTGGAGTTATGTTTGGAAATCCAGAAACAACTACTGGTGGTAATGCTCTTAAGTTTTATGCTAGCGTCCGGATGGATATTCGTCGAACGGGACAAATTAAGTTAGGCGACAGTATTATCGGTAACCGTACAAAGGTCAAGGTAGTCAAAAATAAAGTTGCACCGCCATTTCGAGAAGCTGAATTCGATATTATGTATAATCAGGGAATTTCTAAAACCGCTGATTTATTAGATTTGGCAATAAATCATAGTATTATTGATAAGGCAGGTGCTTGGTTCTCTTATCAGGAAAATAAAATTGGTCAAGGTCGTGAAGCGGTTAAAAATTACTTGGCTGAAAATCCTAAAATTATGGATGAAATTACTGAGAAAGTTTTGTTGGCTGAATCTAAAAAAACTTAAAGTTAATGAAAATTATCCAAATTAAACAAATTGGTCAATTATTCCAAGTTGTGTTTGACGATGGTCAAAAGTTTTTAGTTAGTGCATCCTTAGTGCTTGATTATGGATTAACAGTTAATAAGTTATTTGAGCAGGACATATTTTCAGAATTTGAAATAGCAGCTTTAATAGATAAGAATTATTTAAGTTGTTTGAATCTAATCAATTATCGACAAAGAACAACTAAAGAAATTAAAACTTATTTAGCTAAATTTAATTTGGATCAATCTATTATTGAGTCTATTGTTAAAAAATTAAATCAAAATAATTTTTTAAACGACAATCGCTTTATCGAAGCTTTTATTAATGATAGTTTAAATTTAAATTTACGATCAATTAAAATGATCCGGTTTAATTTACTAAAAAAAGGTTTTAAAAAAGCCGATATTGATGCAATTTTAGTTAATTATAGCGATGAAGAAGTTTTAAAAAAGTTAATCCTAAAAAAACAAAAAATTAGTAGTTATAAAAATTCTCAAAAATTGATTAACTATTTAATTAATCAAGGTTTTGATTATCAGCAAATAAAATCAGCCTTAACTAATCAATAATTGGTAGCGGCAATCCTGATTTAATTTTTTGATCTAAATCTTCTATGATTATTTTTCGGTCATTTAACTCAATAATTTGTGAACGATGAATTTTTAAATTAGAGCCACGAAAATTTCGATATATCGATGGAGTAACTTCTAAATTATTAACATACATTGACGCAAGATTAATTGTAAAATCTGTAACTCTACCAATTTTTTTACGACTAATGGTTTCGACTGATTTATTAATGAGATTATAGTTAATATTAATAATGTTTTGAAGTCTAATTAAATCGTTTGGGTCGCTAAGATTTGATTCATCGTTAATCATTAGATAATTAAAATTGATCTCACGAATATCTTGATCTAGTATAATCTTAAGTTGACGATTTCTAGTTAAGCAGTAAAAAGCTGGTAAAGTAAGATTATCTGGATTGATAAGGGGTTTAGTGATGGTTGCGATTATTTCACCATCTTTCAACGAGATAATAGGCTTTTGATTAATGCTTGAATCTAAAACTAACATATTCTAATTATAAATCATTGGTATCAAACTAATAAATGTTTACAATATAGAGATGGATGTATGTCTCAAAGAAATTAAATCGGATAATTTAAAAAAAACTCAACAAATTGGTTCTAAGCTTGGACACAATTTGAAAGGCGGAGAAGTTATAGTCTTGAACGGTGACCTAGGTAGTGGTAAAACTACTTTAACGGCTAGCATAGCCAAAGGAGCAGGTAGTTTAGACCAGGTTAATTCACCTAGTTTTTTAGTGAAAAATCAATATAGTTGTCCACGATTTATTATTCATCATTTTGATTTTTTTCGGTTAAATGATCCTGGTTTAATGAAAAATGAATTAATTGAAATTATTAATAACGGTCAAGATGTTATAGTTATAGAGTGGGCTCAAATTATTAAAGATTTAATGATTAAAGATTATTTAACGATAGATTTTAAAATTGAAGATTATGATAGTCGAAAGCTAAGTTTTCGATGTAGTCCAAATTTAAAATATTTAATAAATTTAATATGATTATTTTAGCGCTTAAAACTGATCAAAATATTTCTTGGCTATTTTTATATGATAAAAATAAAATGATCGATAATTATCAGTGGTTAAGTGAGCATAGATTAGCTTTAGAATTAAATCAAAAAATAAAAAATTTTTTAAATAAAAATAAAAAAAAATTAATTGATTTGGATGGTTTAGTAGTTTATAGGGGTCCAGGTTCTTTTACTGGTTTAAGGATTGGTATTAGTTTAATGAATGCTATTAGTTATGGTCTCAATATTCCAATTGTAGGTACATCATCAATCAATAATGATAGTTGGATTAATGAGGGTATTAATCGATTATTAGGTCAAGATAACGATAAAATCGTTCATCCAATTTATGACCAACCAATTAAAATTACTCAACCTAGAAAATAAGTTTGAGTTGACGATTTTTAATCACAAATGTATAGTTTTTATTAGAGAAATTCAATAAAATTGGTGATTTTCTTAAATTAATTAAATATTTGATAGTCTAAATAAATTTTTTTATTTTTGATTTTAAGAAGGGGTATATATGATTGAAGGCATTTTGACAGTGGCTGGTTTAGTCATTGGTTTTTTTGGTAATCAGTTAATTACAAAAAAGCGAATTAAATCAAATGAAGATTTAGCTAAAAATGAAGTAGATAAAGCTAAAAAAGAAGCCGATAAAATAATTAGCAAGGCTCATCAGGACAGTATAAAATTATTAGAAGATTCTAAGGAAGAAGATCAAAAAAGACGGATTGAATCACAAAAACTTGAAAAAAGATTAATCGATAGACAAGAGAATTTAGATAAAAAACTTGAAGAGTTAGATCAAAGACAGGAAAGTATTCGGAAAAACGAAGATGAGATTGAAAAACTTAAAAATGAAATTAGAGATATTCGCTTAAAACAACAAGAAAAACTTGAAAAAATTTCTAAATTATCTAAAACTGATGCTGCCCAAAAATTAATGGAAATGACGGAAAAAGACATTAGAAATGATTTAGTTGGCCTAGTTAATAAATTACAGAATGAGGCTAAAGAGTTAGCTGAAGAAAATTCAGCCTTAATTATTACGACGGCTATGGAGAGAATGTCCAGTGAAGTTACTGCCGAAAGAACGATTACGTCACTTAAACTTGAAGATGAAGAAATGAAAGGACGAATTATCGGCAAGGAAGGCCGTAATATCCAAGCTCTTCAAAAAGCAACGGGTGTGGATATTTTAGTTGATGATACACCTGGTTATATTGTTTTAAGTAGTTTTGACCCCATTAGAAGAGAAGTTGCTCGTCAATCTCTGGAAATGTTAATTAAAGATGGTAGAATTCATCCTGGACGAATCGAAGAAGTTGTAGCAAAAGCTCAGGCTAATTTAGACAAAGAAATAGCCAGAGCTGGTGAAGATGCAGCTCGTGAAGTAGGAGTTGTTGGTATTCCAAAAGAAGTCATTCGATTATTGGGTGAATTAAAATATAGAACTAGTTATGGTCAAAATGTTTTAAAGCATTCTGTTGAAATGGCTCATATTGCGGGCATGATTGCCGAGGAATTAGGTGCTGATGTTAAAATTGCTAAATATTCTGCTTTGGTCCACGATTTGGGTAAAGCTTTAACTCATAAAATGGAAGGCAAGCACCATCACATTAGTGGTGAAATGTTAAGAAAATACGGTGCTCCAGAAGCTGTAGCTCAAGCGGCCGAACAGCATCATGACGATGTTGAAGCTACTTCAGTCGAAGCTTTAATTATTAGAGTTGTTGATGCTATTAGTGCTTCTAGGCCTGGTGCAAGAAATATATCAGCTGAAAATTTTGGTGAAAGAATGCGAGATTTAGAAAATGTTGCTAATAGTTTTAAAGGTATTGAAAAAACCTATGCCATTAGTGCTGGAAGAGAAATTAGAGTTTTTGTAAAACCTGAAAGTATTGATGATTTATCAGCTATTAAGTTAGCTAGGGATATTGCTGTTAAAATTGAATCCACTATGCAATATCCGGGAACAATTAAGGTTAATGTCATTAGAGAAACTAGAGCCATTGAGTTTGCTAAATAATTATCGATGAATATATTGTATATTGGCGACATAATGGGTCCGTTTGGCGTACAAGTCGTTGAAAATAATTTAGTCACTATTAAAAAAAAATATCAAATTGATGTTATTTTAGCTCAAGCAGAGAATGTGACTTTGGGTAAGGGGATTTCAATTAAGGATTTTTATAAATTAAAATCTCTTGGAATCGACGGATTCACAGCAGGTAACCACATATATCATTATAAAGAAATAAATTCATTAATAGAAAGTAATAATCATATGATTGTTGGTTTAGCAAATTATGGATTTCAGAAAAGATATAAAATTTTAGTTACACCTTTAGGTAATATATTATTTTTTAGTTTATTAGGTCAAATTGTTGGTAAGGACGCTGGCATAATAACCGATAATCCTTTAAAAATAGCTGACGAAATATTAACATTAGTTAAGAATGACCGTTCTATTAAGGCTATAATAGTTAATTTTCACGGAGATTATAGTAGTGAAAAAGTTATGATTGGTCATTATCTTGATGGACGAGTTCAGGCCGTTATAGGTGATCATTGGCATGTTCCGACAAACGACGCTAGAATATTGCCGGGTGGCACTGCTCACATAACTGATGTTGGTATGTGTGGAGCTCTTAATTCATCACTTGGAGTAAAATCAAATATAATCATTAATCGTTGGCTAACCGGTCAAAAAACAAAAAACATATTAGAGAACGATGGAAAATGGCAATTTAATGCTGTTAATATTAGTTTGGATACTGATTATAAAGTTAAGTATATAGAAACTATTAATTTGAGGGGATAAATTAATAGTAATTTGAATAAAATTTAGCTATAATTGAAAAATATCATTACGGGATGTGGCGCAGTTTGGCTAGCGCGCACGGTTTGGGACCGTGAGGCCGGAGGTTCAAATCCTCTCATCCCGACCAAAGCTAATTAAGCCTTAACCATGTATATGAAGTTATAAAATTACTGATCACGATACTTGTTAGTTTAATTAAATTATTGAGTAAATCGCGTGGATTACACCTTAGTTTATTTTTTAGGAATTGGGACGCCATTTTTAGAACCAGCAGGCAAATAGATTGTTTCACCCGGATATAACATACCATTTTGATTTTTTGGAATTTGGTTATCGATTTGTTGAATTTGTTGAGCCATTAGACTAGGATTATTGGCTACGGTATTATTTTCGTGACTAGCAATTGACCAGGCTGTTTGGCCTGATCGAACAGTAGTTTGTTCAGTGTTCTTGGGTGTTGGTTCATGACTGGATAAAGCATTTTCCACAAGCACCACTCCACCGATCGCTATACAAATAACACCGATCCAACGTTGAACATAATGTTTTTGTCGTCTTTTTTCGGAATTTAGTAATGGCATTTTATCTATAAAATTCATTCTTTTATTATAACATAATATATTAAAAAATCAATAATTCCGTAATATCTCACCACCTTTGCAACATATAAAGCGGCTGTTCTAAACTGTATTAACTACTAAATTAAACAGGAGAACAGCCACTATGAGCTATTCTAGCAATCCTAACCTACCTAAAGCGAGAGCTT
>DAIDMV010000002.1 GCA_027448765.1 bacterium
AAGCTCTCGCTTTAGGTAGGTTAGGATTGCTAGAATAGCTCATAGTGGCTGTTCTCCTGTTTAATTTAGTAGTTAATACAGTTTAGAACAGCCGCTTTATATGTTGCAAAGGTGGTGAGATATTACGCATAATTTGCTTATTTTATGATAAAATGTTATAATTTTAATTATGGAAAATAACATTGTTATAGTTGAATCAAATCCATCGCTTCGAAGAGACGATATAGTCGTATTAAATCGATATAACGATGGTACATTAAGTCGGTCTAATTTTATGGTTAATGGTATTGTTGAACCTAACAAAATTAATGGTATAGAGTTTCATGCATATGATCAAAACGGATTAATCTTGCCTGAAAATTTTGTCAAAGGAATAACAAACTATACAAGATTAATAGGTCGGTTATTAACTGTTAACATTAATTAGGTCAAATAGTTTTATGTTTTTAGTCAAGAATTCAATTAATGATTTTGTAAGATTTTATTGATTTGTTAGTATGAAGATTAGTGATGCATAAAGTTGCAGTAATTGAAGACAACCTTAATATCCAAAATATCTATAAGTTTAAATTGGAATTGGGGGGTTATTTGGTTAAAGTGGCCAATAATGGTCTTGAAGCTTTGAGTCTAATAGAAGATTTCAAACCTGAATTAATTCTATTGGATTTAAAGATGCCAATAATGGGTGGAGCCGAATTATTATCAAAGTTATATGAACTTCATGAAGAGTTGCCTTTTAAGGTTTTTATTCTGACCAATATCAGTTTTGATGAAGTCCCTACTTCGATTAAATTTTTAAAATACGATAAATATTTAGTCAAAGCTCACTTAACACCTTCTCAGTTATTACAAATGGTTGACGATGTTTTTAAGTAAAAACTTAATTTATCGTTTTATAATTACTATATGAGTACTAAAAAAGATAATCTAATCATAAGAATTTCTTCATTGTTATTATTTGGTATAGCTTTTGGATATGTTGAAGCGGCAGTTGTTTTTTATTTAAGAAAAATTATTCATTTTCATAGTAATTACGATTTAACAAAGTACCACGTTATTTTAAATTTAAAATTTATCACCTTTGTTGATCCGATTCAAGCTTTATTAATTAATTCAAAAATCAATGAGGTTGAAGTGGTGAGAGAAGCTGCTACTATAGTCATGCTTTTTTGTTTAGCCGTTTTAGTTGGTAAAAATAAATTACAGAAATTAGCGGTTTTTATGATTGGTTTTGCGACCTGGGATTTAGCTTATTATTTATTTTTAAAAATTTTAGATAATTGGCCTAGGAGTTTATTCACTAAAGATGTTTTCTTTTTAATACCAGTTACTTGGATTGGACCGATTCTAACACCACTGATTATATCAAGTTTAATTTTGATAGGTGGTATATTTTTGTATGTTAAACAGGATTAGGTAATGTTTTTTTATAAACTATATTTGGTGGATTATGAATAAAATTGAAATATTTTGCTTGCTTGATTGTTAGAGTTTTTTGATCAACCACGTCTAAGCCATAAACATTCATTTCGCTAATCGTCCAATTGTCATTAATTGGATTGACTTTGATTACAAAAGCAACATGACCTAAAGGAGGTTGAGTTGTTTGCATAATAGAATCAACGCTTGGTGTATGGTTGATAATATAACCATCTTGAGCCGCTCGTTTAGCCCAAGTATTAGCGTTACCCCAGGTGTTTGGTATTGGTTGACCAATTTGTTGTCTTAATAAATAAACCCAGTAGGTACAGTTACCCCAAGCGTAATGGTCCGACGGATCAATCGGACCAGTATAAAGTTGATGATTTAAGCTGATGTTATTATTGCCTATTAAAGCGGAAACAGAAATAATTGGTAGTAATAATATTAAGCTTAGTATTGAAATGGTAATAATTAATTCATATTTTAATTTAGCTGGTGTGAGTTGTCTTTTTAAAAAAATCATGATTGATAAATTTCATTAGGATTGGTAGTAATAATTGGGTGTTCATGTTTACTGGCTGTGATTTTTACTGCTACATGGTAGGTATCAGCAATAATTAAAGCTTCTCCCTGGTCAGATGTTAAAAGAAAGTTTTCTTCAAATTCACTGAGATTAAATTCTTGAACAACATTTTTAATTGTCGTTGAGTCTTGTCTCATTAATATTCTTAAACTACTTTGAGAAGCAATAACTTTTCCATATTCGTTATTAAGAAAATCATTAGCTTGTTGAGAAATAATAGATACTCCTAGATAATATTTTCGTGACCGTCTAGTTAACCCGGCGATAAATTTAGCACTTTCTTCGTGTTGCATTAATAGCCACCCTTCGTCGATGATTAATAATCTTTTTTTGGGATTTAATTTAACTTGATAATTTACAAAATTAGAAATAATCATGATCACTAATTGTCTTAAATTATCAGCAATATCCTTAATATCAAAGATAATTAAATTATTAGCCAGATCAATATTAGTTTGAAAATTAAATATTTCTTTTAAACTACCAGATATAAATTTTTCCAGACGGTTAGCCAAATTCTGGCTACCTAATTCTTTAACTTCATCATATAGATTTTGTAGAATTGGGGTCTCTTCTTTAAATTTTTCATAAATGTTGATGATAGCTTTATCTAGAATTGATTTATCTTCTGAATTTAAACCATCAACCATCAACGATATAATTGAGATAATATTTTGGATATGATCAGACAATGATTCTTTTGTTTGGTGACTTAGTTCAAGGTCAAATAAATTAATTTTTTGTTTTGAGTTTGTTGATAATTGAATATATGTGCCGTCAAATTCTTCGGATAATTTTTTATATTCTTGTTCTGGATCAATGATAATAACTTGAACATCTTTAATTAATTGCCTCATTATTTCTATTTTCATCGCATAGCTTTTACCAGATCCTGATTGAGCAAAAATAATTGAGTTAGCATTATTTAAATTAAAGCGATCAATAATCACCAAAGAGTTATTGTTTTTATTAACACCATATAAAATACCGTTTTCTTGAACCAATTCACTGCTAATAAACGGAAAAGTTAGTGATAAAGCCGTACTGTCTAAGTTTCTTTTTTGATTGATTAGATCTTTGGCTTTGGGCAGAGTCGATTCATAGGCATCTAATTGTTGGTAGGTAGCATTTTTTGTATAAAAAAGATGACTGGCTAGAATAGTTTCAATATTTTTTGTTTTTTCTTCCAAGTCGTTTAAATTGTTAGCTTTAATAGTAATATAGATACCAATTTGGAATAATTTTTCTTGACCTCGCATAATTTTATCCCTTAACGATATAGCTGATTGGAGAGGATCAGCTATATCTGGACCAATTAGCTTACCGTTTTTGCGCATTAATCTTTTGGTTGACTCTAGTTCGGTGATTTTTCTTTGTAGTTTGGGCAAAGCGTCGATACTATTAATTAAATCAATATGATAGCTTAAGTCTATATCGTGGTTGTAATTAATTAGATTATTTAACCACCCGGTTGAGGCTACATAGGGATAACCTGAAATAAAAATTGTTTTTAAAAGTTGATTATTAATATTTAAGTGATGAGTGTTTTCTTCTAGTCCAGAGTAACTAATTAAGTCTAGATGATCTTGTTGACCTAATAAAAAATTATTATTTTTAGGATGATTATTTTTTAGTTTAATTTTAATCATATTATCCCCTTTTTCAAGTTCTTAATTAATTCTTGATTGATTGGTTGAATTTTATAAATATCGGGATTATAAATTTCATAAAATAAATTAAAGATATCTAAACTGGTTAATCGTTTAGTCGATAGTTTTAATTTGGTTAAGTTTTTTTGAATGATATCGCAGTTAATGTTTAATTTATCCTTAGCTTCGATATAGTTATTATTGAAATCGTCAAGAGGTATAATTAGATAAAATAATCTAGTTAAAATTTTGTTTTTGTGACTTAGATTATTAACAAAGTCGATATAATTATTAATTTGATTTTTGTACTTAATATAATTAGCTTTATTTTTTAACGACGCTCTAAAATTTGATGTGTAAGTTTTAAGATCTAATTCCCTAACCTGAATATAAATTTGGATTCGTGAAGGTAGTGCGTTTAAAAAATTTTGATAAATTTCGGTTATTATATCTTTTTCTGATTCACTTTTTAATTCAAAATTAATAGTTGATATTTGAATAATTGCTCGGTAACGGTGGTCGGAAAGATGAAGTAAATCATCTTCAATACTAACAATGTCTAGCTGTTGTTTTGACGAAGCTTTAGTATTATTTTTTAAAAAATCTAACATAAATTTTTCCTTGTTTAGTGATTTTAAAACTAAAATTAGAACTTTTTTGATCAGTTAAATTATCAATAGAAATTGTCTGAAATTTATTTATCTTTGGTTGATTGATTTTATGATGATTATTTTTTTTAGGTTTTTTGAAATCTTGGAGATTATAATTTGATGATAGTTGCTTGAATTGATTTTTATTAAAAACGTAGTATCTTGGCCTTAAAAGATAAAGTATGATTACGATGAGCCAATTTAAGATAAGCTTATTGTTAAGTCTAATTGCTAGTGCACTGATTGAACTGATTAACAAAACCATCAGTATTATTTTATAAACATCAATACTGTTAAATGGAGGAAAAATTAAATAAATGATAAATGATAGGATCAATGGAATTATTAATATAATTAATTGATTAAGACTTAAATTATGAGTGATGTGATCCTCTATATTAATTACTTGGGAGGGAATATTAGTAGTTTTCATAGTTATTTCACAATATTAATGACATAATTAGATAATTTTCTGATCGCTTTTGGCGTAACTGAAACGAAATCAAGTTCCATTAACATTTTTTGAGTTTTTAGAAGTGTAATCAGTGTTGCTATTCCAACAATTGAGGGCATTAACGGATTAAAATTTTTGGTGTTGTTATCAATTAAACTGCTTAAAATAATCGAAGCTAAAAGTAAAATAATGACATGAACAAATAAAACAAAAATTGTTGAAAAGTAAGTTTTAACGCTGATTGTAACGAAATCTCTAAAACTGGGTAGTAAACTTAATAGAAAAATTAAAGGTGAGAGAATGGCGCCTAAATAGAGCACTACTAAACGCATAATATAATAAACTAATAAGATGACGCATAAGATAACAAAAATTAGTAAAATTAACATACTGACTAAACTTAATCCATTACTAGACTTAGCTACTTGATTTAGAATATTCCAAACAGTTAATTTGGGAAAACTATTGTAAAGAGCTTGAACCATATAGTTTGATAGGTTGATTATTAAATCTATGATAAAAATTGAAGAGTTCATTAAGATAAAGGTAAAAATTATGACTGGGGCCATGTTTTTTAAAGAGATGTCCTCAAGTCCTAGACTTGAACTGGTAATGATGTGTAAACCTAAAAGTGTAATCATTAAGATCATCAAGCTGTCGGCAATCCCAACTATGACTAACCAAATTTTTAAAACACTTTGGTTGCTAGCCATTAATGGTGTTGAGTGGGTAAAGTATATTAGTGCCTGAATAAATGGTTGAGCAATAGAAAAAACTATATTTTTTAATAGACCGATAATACTGTCGATTATAATAGTAACAATTCCGTTTTTTGTTGGCTGAACCTTAAGACTCCTAATTGCTGGTACGCTGGCTGTTGTGACATGGCTAGAAAGATTGTAATTCTGCCACAAAAAATGAACTAAAAAAGCTGAGGCGATAACGATAATAAGCCCAATAATTGATTTTTTAATAATAATTTTAGCATGAAGAAGTTTTTCTGGATTACCGGCACTGGTCATATATTCAAAACCAGCTTGAATTAGGAAGAAAGTTGTTAAGAGACCGGCCAAAACACTTAAACCTAAGATAATTGGTTGAATTTGATTAATTAAATTCTGATTTAGATTAACTAAATTAAATATTTCAAAAAAATTATTCATCTTTATCCCCCAAAGGCGCTGGTGGCTAACTGAGTAACAATATTAGATAAAACGAAAGCCGCTATCGTAATTGCTAAACCTAGACTAGAAAACAGTAATGTTTTTTTAGCTTTTTCTAGTTTTGTTGGATTACCGGTACTAGTGATATAAATAAACCCCCCTATAACAAAAAAGCCGGTCGCTACAAGACCGGCTAAACCTGCTATTGCTTGGATAATTGTTTTTAAAAAATTATCCACTGACCCCAGGCCAACTGGCGAGGCCGCTAGAGCTTGATTGGGGATAATAATCTCGAGAAAAAGAACGCTAAAGAAGAGCTTTATTTTAAGTTTGTTTAAGTTTTTCATCTTAATACTCCTTTAATTGACAGGAGTATCACACAATATTTATATAAATGCAATAATATTTTAAAACATAAGAAATTTAAATTTAAATTTATATGATTATGAAACGTTGACTATTTTACAAAAAGCTGGGTTTTTTCTATTTAATGATAAAATTATTATAATCTATTGTGATTATGAATAAAATTAAAATTAAAGTCAGAAGTTTAATAGCTAAATTTGCCAAGTTAATTGATCATTTTTCGGCTGGACAGATTACACCAAATTTTGTGACATATTTTGGTTTAGTTGGTTTTTTATTAGTTGGCTATTTAATTATTGTTAATCAAAATATTTTAGCTGCTATTTTTTTAATAATTTTTGGATTATTTGATACCCTTGATGGTGAATTAGCTCGATTACAAAAAAGTGATTCGACAAAAGGTATGTTGTTGGATGCTAGTACTGATCGCTTGAAAGAAATAATCTTACTGGCTGCTTTAGCTTTTCAAATTGTGTCTAGATATCATCAACATCAACCGATTGACGCTTTAGTAGTTGTTCTAGCTTTAGGTACTTCAATTTTAATTAGTTATGTTAAAGCCAAAGGTGAAGCGATTTTAGCTAGTCAAGATAAAAACATCAGTCATCAAAAATTAAATCGTATTTTTGGCGGTGGTTTAATGAGTTATGAGTTTCGAACTGTTATTGTAATTGTAGCTTTATTTTTTAATTTAATTATTCCTGCTTTAGTAGTGATCATTGTTTTGGGAACCTATACTTACTTGTTTCGTTTTTTTAAAATTATGAAATATTTGTCTAGTGAATAACTTAAAAATAGATTTGCATACCCATTCTACGGCATCACCAGACGGTTCTTTGAATCGCAATGATTATGATTTTATGCTAAAAAATAATTTATTAAATTATATCGCTGTGACTGATCACAACACAATCAAACAAGCTCAAATAATTCAAAATAAACTGGGTCAGCAAATTATCGTTGGCGAAGAAATTTTAACTCAAGAAGGTGAAATTATTGGTTTATTTTTAACTAAACTTATTCCAGCTAACTTAAGCCTTCAAGAGACTATATCTTTAATTAAAAAGCAGTCGGGCCTAGTTTATTTACCCCACCCTCTTGAGTCTCAACGTCATGGCTTAAGTTTTCAAACAGTTCAAAAATTTATCTCTTCGATTGATATTATAGAATGTTATAATGGTAGAAGTTTATTAAATAATCATCATCGGAAAATAATTGACATGATTGAAGAGTTTGGGTTGGTTGGAGCGGCTAGTAGTGACAGTCATGGAAGAATTGGTTTTGGTCGGACTTATTCAATTATTGAGGATGGCGAGATTGATCAGAACAATTTGGTGGCAACTTTAAAAACAGCGAACTATCATTATCGACCAGCCGGTTTGATAGCCAGATTATATCCAACTATTAATCGTTTAAGAAAATGATTAAAGATTTACTATTTGTTTTATACTTTTTTGCCCCAGTTGGTTTGGCTAATATGGTGCCACCAATTTTAAGTAAAGTTGCTTTCTTGAAAGATTTAAATTTTCCAATTGATTTTAATTATCAATTTCGAGGTAAACCTATCTTTGGCAGTCATAAAACTTGGCGTGGATTAATTGGAGGTATCGTTGTAGCTATATTGGTCTTGTGGCTAGAAGTTTATATTTTCAATCATAGTCATTTTATTCAAAGCATTACGCCAAAAGATATTAATTATCGTACCCTACCGATCTTGTTGCTTGGTTTTTTATTTGGTTTTGGAGCTTTGATGGGTGATGCTGTCGAAAGTTTTTTTAAACGTCAAATTGGTATTGAAGCCGGTAAGAGTTTATTCTTTTTTGATCAAACTGATTATATATTAGGAGCTATTTTAACTACTTTTTGGATAGTTAGTTTAGACTTCAAGCGTTATGTTCTGTTAGTTATTAGTTTTTTTATGCTACATGTAGTTTTTAGTTTAATCGGATATTTAATTAAAGTTAAAAATTCACCACTTTAATTTTTTGTAATAATTGCTAGATTTTCTATTTGTTTAATTTGAACTTTTTGATGTTTAAAAAATACATCTATAGCCCTACTAACACCAGGTAAAGCCTCTCTATTGTAATCATCGATTATAATAGTCCCTTTTTTATTAAAAACTGGCCAAATTAATTTTAATGAGTCTAAAATTGAAAAATAAAAATCACCATCTAAAAAAGCAAAATAAATTTTTTTTGGTAATTCTTGACCAGTTAATTGGTTAAACCAAGCTTTGGTAATGTGTGGTAAGGCTAAATTATTTTTTTTAAAATTAGTGATCAGGTTGTTTTTAGAACAGCTTAATTGAAATTTTTGAAATTGATCCCCGGCTACCGAAAGATCTTCAGATGTTTTATCTGGTAATCCTTGGAATGAATCGTAGACAAAAAAATTTGATGGTTGATTATAATTAATTAATAATTTCTGAATAAAAAGACTGGTGGTACCAACATAACAACCCATTTCTACGACACTACCATCTAACTGTTGATTAATATTATTTTCTAAATTATCAAGTATAATTTTTATTTTACTTTTATTGATTTGATCAGAGACTAAATTGATTTGGTTAATGATGGAACTAGTTAACATCTATTTAATATTTTCAATAAATTCAGCTAGTTCAGTTGGTGTTAAATTGGCCTTAATAATATATCCATCAGCCTTTTTTTCGATTGATTCTTTAACTTCTTTTCTTTCTTCTAGGTTAGTGGCAATTATAATTTTGGCTTTTAAATTATAATTATTTTTTAAATCGTTTAATACGTCAATTCCATTCATTCCTGGTATCATGAGGTCAAGAATAATAATGTCATACTGATCAGTTTTAGCTAATTTAACTGCTTCTAAACCGTTGGCGGTATTGTCGATCTGAAAGCCTTTTTTTCGCAGGGCTCTTAAGTAAAGCTCAGTGATAAAGAATTCGTCTTCGACTAGTAGAATTTTTTTATTTTGATTATTAGCCATAAACTTACTTTATCATAAATCCTTATAATTTATTAAACTAACTTCGGTACAGTGAATGATTTTTAATCCAGCCATGAGCAGTTGAAGTAAAATCTTGGTTAGAGTTAAAGTCGGGATTTTTTGCTTTAAATTGATTAACTGTTAAAACCGTAAAATGAATATCTGTTCCCTGGTTGACTTTACTGTTTACCCAAATTGAACCTGATTGAGCCTGGACAATTGATCGACATAAGTACAGACCCAGTCCAGTTCCGCCAATCTGTGAGCGATTATGATGATCTCGATAGTATTTTGTAAAAATATGTTCTAAGATATTAGCGTTAATCCCTACACCAAAATCTTCAACAATTGTTTCAACTATACCAGCTTGATTTAAAAAGCTTTTAACATTAATTACTTTCGAATTGTTGGAATATTTAATAGCATTGTCGATTAAGTTAGACAGAACTTCAATTGTTGAAATTTTATCAATAGCAACTAATGGTAAATTGGGATCAATTTTAAGGTTAATAACAATACCTCTAACTAGAGCTCTAATTTGGAGTGATTTAATTGCTTCGGTTAATGTTAATGCCCAGTCTTCTGGGTGAATATTAAGTTTTAACTGATCATTATCAATGCGCGAAACGTTTAAAACATTATTAACGAATGCAGTTAATTGTTGAGCAGTGGCGTCCATTTTAACTAGAAAATCTTTTAATTCTAAATTATCATACGAAACTAATTCTTCTTTCATGATCTCAATGTAACCTCTCAATAACGTTAAAGGTGTTCTAAGTTCGTGAATACTAAGAGCGACATAGCTGACAGCTTGATCGTCTTGTTGGTATTCCCTTGTGCGATCAATAATCATTAAAATTAATTCAATTTGATAATTATTCTGGTTATTAAAATAGACCGCTAAATCAAATTGTTTTTCTGGTAAATTGTTTTGAATATTCATTTTAATTCTTGAAAAAATCTTAAAATCAGTAATTCTTTTTTGCCTAATTTTGTTAATCCAGTTTTCTAAATTTTCTTGATCACTAAAAATCATGTCAGTTAAATCGTCTAGTGATTGGTTTAAAATATCTGATAAATTTTTGTTGATATATTTAGCAAATAATTGGTTAGAAAAAATAATTTTGTTTTGATCGTTAATGATTAATGTTGGCAGAGGTAAATTATTAAAAATAAAATTTAGTTTATCTTTAGTATGGTTGTTTTGAATTGGTTTGTCGACCAATGTAATTAATTGTTGGTTAAGATTAGTCATGAAAGATTTGCCAGTTTTTAGTTTGTTAATATCAGGAGATTCAAGATCATTTTGAGGACTAAAATGAACAATAGCCTGCCAGATAAATTTTAATGGTTCTAACGTCGATTGAATAACACTATTAATCACAAAACTTAGGATTATTAAATTTAGAAGTATAATTAAAAGTAAATAAATTAATTCGTTAGTGTGTAATAAATTATGACTTAGAAAGTAGCGATAAGTTAAAAAAGATAAGCTTTCAATTATAAAAACTACTATCACTAAGAAAACAATTTTTCTTCTTTTAATTGATTTAATTTCTTCCACGTTTATTATTTTTTTAATTCTTTAATCGTGTCAGCAATTCTTCTGAGGCAAGTTTCTTGACCTAAAATTTGCATAGTATCACTCAGTCCTGGACTGTGAGGAGATTGTGTGGTGGCAATTCTAATTAAACTAAATAAGATATTTGGTTTTTGATTAGTTTGGACTAGCAATTGATTAAGTTTAGTCATTAAATTTTGATCAAATGGAGTAGCTTTTAATTCTTGTTCTGAGACTTGTAATAAATTTATTAAGATATCTTTTGGTAAATTTTTTAATTGTTTATCTTGAAAAATTAAATCAAGATTAATTAATTGATCTTCAAAAAAATAACTACTTAATTCGCTAATCTCTTGACCATATCTAATTCGATCTTGAAAAATTTTGGCAACTTTTAATAAATAATCTGGTGGAAAATTATTAGTTGATTTTGGCCAGAATGGTTGGAGTAGTTCTAGTAATTGATCGTCGGATAGTTTTTTAATATATTGGGCATTCATCCAGTCTAATCTTTTTTGATCAAATTTAGCACCACTTTTTTGAATACGATGAATATCAAATTTTTCAGTAATTTCTTGGATTGAAAAAATTTCTTGAGTGCTACCATCATTCCAGCCTAATGTAACTAAAAAATTCAACAGAGCATCTTTTAAGTAGCCGGCGTTCATATATTCTAAAATATCTTTGGCGCCGTCTCTTTTAGATAATTTTTTATTACCATTATCATTCATGATTGGTGGCAAAGTAACTAGTAATGGTTTTTCGATATCAAGTGCTTCATAAAGATTGAGAAATTTTGGGACTGAAGCGATGAACTCATTTGATCTAATAACATGGGAACATTTCATTAAATAATCATCGACAATATGGGCAAAATTGTAGGTTGGGTATCCATCAGATTTAATTAAAATAAAATCATCAACGGCTTCTGGGCCAGCCGATAAGTCACCCATTACTTCGTCGTGCCAAAAATATGGCTTAGGGTTTGATAAAAATCTTAGTGGTTGGCCAACCTGCCATTGATTTTTAGTAGTTGGTCGGTAGTCTCGAAATAAAAATGGCCTTTTGTTTTCTTTGGCTAAATTTCTAAATTGATTTAATTCTTCTTGAGTAGTTAGGTCGGCATAGGCTCGACCTTGATTTAATAATTTTATTGCCCATTGATGATATATTTCTAGCCTTTGACTTTGTCTATATGGACCGTAAGGACCATCAATATCTGGGCCTTCGTCATAGTTAATACCAAGACTGTTAAGAGTCCTTATAATATGATCAACTGAGTCTTTAACTAATCTATTTTGATCAGTGTCTTCAATTCTTAATATAAATTTACCATTAGATTGCTTGGCAATTAAATAAGCGAAAAGTGCCGTTCTAACTCCTCCAGCATGCATATAACCGGTCGGACTTGGCGCAAATCGTGTTCTAATCATCATTATATTATATATATTTTTAATAATTTAGACAGATTCAACAATAGATATTATTTGTTGAATAGATAGAGTTTTATCATGATTATTGAGTTTGTACCAGATATTGTGATTGAGCCATGTTGCATTGTTAGTTGAGCTGAGATAAACAATGGTTTTGTTGACTTTAATTTTTTGGTAAGTTCCATAATTATAGAGAACAAATTTTTTAATAACTTGATATGGATTTGAAGCCGTGATTTTAGATTCATTGATTTGATAGTTTTGATTATCGATATTGCTTTTAAAATAATCAGTAAAATTATTCTTTTGAAAATTTTGATTTATATTTGAATAACCGGGCAATATGTAACTAGGTAAAGATGTACTAAAACCGACTTTTTGATTTTCTTTTAATAAGAAATTTTTTTGGTTTTGTTGAAGATTAAGATAGCCAAGTAGAGCTACTAACATAACAACGGCTACTAAACCAACTTGAATTTTATAGTTGAATTTTTTTGATTTTTTAGCAACGTGATTAATTTGATTTGATTTTTTTTGATTCTGCAAGGCTTTTTCATAGGCTAATTCAAAAATAGCTTGACTTGGTTCAGCTGTTGGTCGTTCGGTCTCGGTATTTTTAAAATTATAACCTGGTGGTGGTAAATTTGATTTTTCTTGATTTTTGGAAGTTGAAAAATTAAGATTAAATTTTTGGATTTGATTCGATTTGGGAAATTTTTGACTTCTTTCAAGTCGATTTGGCAGACTATTGTTGATTCGAATAGGCTGTTTAACTAGGTCAGATATTAGGTTAGGTGGTTTTTTTAAATTATCACGTCTTAAAGTAGTAGAATGAATAGTTTGATGAGCGGTAATATTATTAATCTTTTTAGAGTTTTTTTTGTTTTCTGTCATTGTTTTAATCCACTTATGTTAATTTTAACGCCTCTTGTCTTTAGTTGCAAGTAGTTAGATAATTATTATTATGTCAAAAATTAGTGAAACCATATAAATAATGGATTATTTAAATACCGATAAAGCTCGTCGCCAAAAAATTTTATTATTAACTGGCTATGTTTTAATTGCAATTATGGTTGTTTTATCAACTTTAATCTTGGTCTATATTACCGAAGGCTATAGAATTTCTAAAAACGGCGTGATTCAAAACGGTTTGGTTTTCTTTGATTCTCAACCTAATCCAGCCAACATTTATGTTAATAATAAATTACAACCTTCAACGACTAATACTAGTTTTTTACTACCTAGTGGTCTTTATAATATTAAGATTTCAGCTCAAGGTTATATGAGTTGGCGTCGTCAAATTCAAGTGATTGGTGGCACGGTTCAAAATTATGATTATCCATTTTTATTTCCTAGAAAATTGATTACTCATAGTATCGATGTTTTTTCGGCTCAGCCTCAATTTGTCTCTCAGTCACCTAACCGTCAGTATATGATGGTTCAAAGCACTAACACTCCCACAAATTTTGATATTTTTAATCTCAATTCACCGACATCTGCACCTCAGATTATCTCTGTCCCGAGCAATGTTTTATATCCCAATTTGGCGCCAACGACTATCAGTAACCAAAGTTGGCAATTAATCCAGTGGTCTACTGATAATCAAAATGTTTTATTGCAGTATAACTTTAATCAAACATCAGAATTTATTCTAGTCAATATTGGTAATCCAGCCAAAAGCGTTAATTTGTCTCAGTTGTTTCAAACTTATAATTTTAATTCTATAAGTCTGGTTAACAATCAGTATAATTTGTATGATTTGTATAACACAAACACTAAAGTTTTAGATCAAGTTAACTTAAGTAGTCCACTGGTAATTAATTCTGTCTTAAGCCAAGTGTTAGCTTATAAGAGTTATTTAACCAATACGACTTTATATGTCACAACTCTTAACGCTCCTAGCGGTACAGCCTTAGTTGAAGAGGAGGTTGGTTCAACAAATTATTATATTGAAAAAATATCGCTCGCTTCCTCATATTTGCTTGATTTAACAGATTATAATGGTGTCCAATACGTTGTAGTTGGTCAAAACAATAATCCCGACATCAATATTTATCAAGATCCAGTTGATCAAATTATTAACGACCCCACTCAGAAGCCTTTCCCCATTCAAGTCTTAAGAGTTAATAATCCAAATTATCTAAGTTTTTCCAGCAATGCTCAATTTGTCATGGTAGAAAGTGGGAATCATTTTGCGGTTTATAACGAACAAAGTGGCTCAGCTTATAATTATATCGTGCCTTATTCATTACAAGCTCCCCAAGTTCATGCTACCTGGATGGATGGCGATAGAATTGTTTATATTACCAATAATCATCTTTTGGTTTTTGATTTTAACGATCAAAATATTCATATTTTAGTGCCAGCCAGTAGTCAGTACTTACCATTTTTTGATAGTAATTACCAATATATTTATACGATTATTAATAAAAAAGGCCTAGGTTATTTAACCCAAACCGCCACCTTCGTTCCCTAGTTCTCTAGTCTCTAAACGAATAAAGCCATTTAATGGCTACAATAATAAAGACGGTTACGATTAATAGTCCGATAATTTTATTAGTTAAGGAACTAAATACTTGTGAAAATAAACTCGGCCCATTGTTTGGTAGTTTGGTTGGTATTTGAAAATTGTTAACAGTTTTAGGGTTAGTATTATTGCTAGGATTGGGATAAATTTGTTTACCGATTACAATTAATCTATAAAGTGATGTACCTGGTGGGTCACAAGTGATTAATGTGGCGGTAGCGGTTTGGCCTGGTACTGGTCCTAGAACGCCGACATCGTTTGGCGAAACATCAAAATGAGAGATAACTTTATAGGTATAGATTTTATCATTATAAGTTAAATAAAAGGTGTCTCCATCAACTAGAGTGTGGAGCAAAACAAATGCAAATTTGTATTTACCAGGGTTTAAAATATTATTAGCCGAATGGCCGAAGTAAACCGCGTTACCATTTTGACCAGGTAAAACAGTAGTTGGAAAGTG
The DNA here is from genome assembly GCA_027448765.1 of bacterium. Classification (GTDB taxonomy): domain Bacteria; phylum Patescibacteriota; class Saccharimonadia; order Saccharimonadales; family UBA4665; genus JAJZWG01. Next base: position 15,239 of record DAIDMV010000002.1, read on the forward strand.
AACAACGCCGCTTTCTAAATTATTTTCTATGATATATTCATTGGTTGTGTTGACGTTATAGTGGATCGGTATTTGAACATTAATTTTAGGAATGATAACTTCTGGTGTTGGTGATGGGGCTTGATTATTAGCGGTTAAAATTAGTGGTGTAGCCGAAGCAACAGAACTTGGTTGAATAAAAGGCGTAATAATGATTTGATTAAAAAAGCTAAATAAGAAAATAAAAATAGCTAAAAAACCTATACTTAGGCCAAAAATTAGAGCTTTTAAATGAGCTTTAAAATGAAAATGTTTTTTTTGGTTATCGTAGTAAGTTGGTTGATAACGGATAGAGCGATCAGATTGTTTAATCAAGCGGTTTAAAAAATTTTTTCTTTGATTGACGATATTTGATTTATGTTCAGCTAAATTTTTTTGATAATTAGCGTTTTGTTTTTCGATACGTTGATTAGTTGTTTCATAAAATTCTTGCCAAACAATTAATTTTTCTTGATCAGGTAATTGCAGATAATAATTGTGCCATTCAGTTTGAATTTCAGCAATATCTTTACCAGAATTCATCAGTGATTGGATAAAATGTTGATGTGGACTCGGGTTGGGTTGAATTTCTCGAATTAATTCTTCGTCTAAAACATTAGGACTATCACCATAGATTTTATTAAGTCTTTGTTTTAAAAAATCTACAGCTTTTGAGTTATTGAGATCTTTGGAGGATTTTGATGGTTGCATTATATCTTAGAAGATTACCTTTTTATTATATTATAGTAATCTGCTATAATCTAATTTGTTAGCCGCGGTGGTGGAATTGGTAGACACGCTGGACTCAAAATCCTGTGAGATTTATCTCGTGACGGTTCAAGTCCGTCTCGCGGCACCAGAATTGATAAAATCATAGATTGCACAAGTAATCGATTCAAAAATTTTATTATAATTATTGGCCAGATAGTAACTACTTAGAATATTTAAATTAGTTTCCCAATTTTCGGTATTTATTGCTTCTGTCAGACTAATTTTACCGTCATAAAAAGCTATTAAATTTTGATTAAATTCTGTAATTAAAGCTAGTTTAAATTGTTGACAAAAATGATCGATGATTTGAATTATTTTTGTCAATTCCATGTTAGAAGTAATGGCTTGGTGGTAATGAAAATTTCTTAATAATTTTTGTAAATTTTTAAATTGGATAATGATGACTGTTTGATTTGGTTGAAAGTTATCAATAATAGCATCATGACTAATAACTTTTATTTTATTGATCTCATTAATAATTTTTTCAATTAAGATAATAGTTTCGCTATTGGTTGTAAAACCACCAATCATTGACAGAATATCACTATCGAGACTAAGATCTTCAATTAAGCTAAATGTTTCTAGACTAAACGCCCCACTTTGATTAGACGGTGCAAAAATGAGATTGGATTGGTGTTCTTGAAAAATCTTTCTTAAGCTATTTGGTAAAACTACATGTAGTTGATGATATTTTTTTTGTTGCAGTAAATTATAAGCCGTTGATATTTGTTTAAAATCAGTACTACTACCACCAATTAAACAAAAATTATTAGCACTAATTTGACTAACGGGTTGATCCCAAAATAAATCAGGAAATAATGGTTGATTAATGTTTTGTCTTTGCCAGTACATATTGATTATCTTGATAAGTTAATTGATAGTTAACGTTTTTTCTTTCGATTACAATTTTCCAATGTTTAGATTGAGCTAGATCAAAAAGTGATTGATTGGGATTAAAGGCAATTGGATTCTCGACATAATTCAAAATATATTGATCTCCTAAAGTATCACCAACGGCGTAACTATTTTTATTACTAAGGTTATATTTTGTAATTAATTGTTTTAAAGCTTTTAGCTTTTGTTGACCAGTCATAACGATGAGCTGAGATTTTTTATTATTGTCAGTTAGATTACTGCCAGCAAAGTCATCAATTCGATAATATCGAGCTATTAATTTGACAATATCTTTTGGCGAGCCGGAGATAAAAAAAATAGCATAATTTTTAGTCTGTAATTCTTTAATTAAATTTAAGGTATAGCTGTGAACTTGATCTTTATAAATACTAAAAACGTTTTGACAGATTTGATTAAAATCATCAGAGTTAATTTTATAAACAATGCGAGCAGTTTCATTGATTAAATGTTTTTCATATTTTTCGAAACTTTCTTTTGTTTGTCGATTTTTCCAGTCTTGTTTATATTGATTGATAGTTTGAATTTGTTGGTCGGTTAATAGCTTGAGATTAATTAATTCGTCAATAATAGCATGGTATAGCTGCCATCTAATTAACGTACCATCAAGATCAAAAACAGCGTATTTAGTTTTTAGTTTTTCTGTATCCATGTAGAAATCCTTTCTGACAGTTCAATTTCTTGTCCATTGAAGCTGTGATCGGCTTGATTAATAATTTCATAATTTATGAATTTTTCAGTAGTTGCTCCAAGATTTTTTTTAATTAATTGAAAAATGTTTGCGGGTCCATTGAAAGGTATAGTAAATTCATCTAATTGTCCAAAGATCATTAGAAGATTTCGATCAATACTGTTTAATTCTTGAAATATTTTTTTGTGCCCCAATCTTTTAAAACTGGCTTCATAATAAGGAAAAATATTATAGCTGCCATCAGGATTTAGCATATCAAAGCAAGACTGAGCTGACATTGGATAGCAGCCAGAATATTTCGGCATTTTTTTAAACGGTTTATCAAGATTAATAATTTGTTTAGCTAGCTTAAGACTAGTAAAAAATTTGTCTTGCAAATTAAGATAATTACAGCCAACATCGTCACTGGCTCCAAGTAAAATATAGGCTGTTACGTGATCTTTTTTTTGGTTTTTATAATGATATAGAATTGCCTTATTGGCGCCAGTTGAATGACCAATTAAATAAATTTTTTGGTATCCCTGTTGTTGGACAAAATTAATCGCTCCGTCAATGTCTTTTAGACAGTCTATAATTAGTTCGTTAGTCCAACCTCCTTTAAAATGTATTGATTGATCATCTTTAAATTTTAAATATTTTTGATTATGGGCTCCACGGTTATTAAAAGCTAAAAAACTAATTTGATTTGAGTTTAATTGATTAGCTAATTGGTTTATTAGCTTTGGTTTATAGAAGACACCATTATCGCCCATACCATGTAACCAAATAGCAATTTTTTTAGTTTTAAGTTGTTGGTTTTCAAATAATAGCCCAGGTAAAATAAGTTGGTCGGTAGTGATTACTTCAACTAATTTTGTCATTTTAATTTTGTAATTCAATTGAAATTGGACAATGGTCGGAGCCTAGGATATCAGAGTGGATTTGAGAGGTAATAATTTTTTTAGATAGTCTTTGTGATGAAAGAAAATAATCGATTCTCCAACCAATATTACGTTGTCTAGCTTGGGCAAAATGACTCCACCAGGTATATTGATTGATTTCACTAGGATGTAATGATCGAAAGGTATCAATAAAACCCGATTCAATAAAATTATCTAAACCTTGTCTTTCTTGATCGGTAAAGCCTTTTTTACCTCGATTAGTTTTGGGATTAGCTAAATCGATTTCTTGGTGTGCTACATTAAAATCTCCACCAACTACAATTGGTTTTTTTTGGTCTAGTTGCCTTAAATAATCTAAAAACAGAGGATCCCATTCCTTATATCTTAATTTTAGACGACTTAGATCATTCTTAGCGTTAGGCGTATAAACGCTAACTAAATAAAAATTTTTAAATTCTGCCGTAATCACTCTTCCCTCTTGATTGGGGTTGCCATATAAATCAGTTTCAAAATGATTTTTAGTTATTAATTCTTCTGGTAAATTGTATGAGACTTTAATTGGTGGCTGCTTAGTTAAAATAGCCGTACCACTATAGCCAGCTTTTTCAGCTGGATTCAGAAAAACTTGATAGTCGGTTAAAAAATTAACCTGATCTTTTTTGGCTTTAATTTCTTGCAAACAAATTATGTCAGGTTGAGTTTGATCTATAAATTTTGACCAGGCACCTTTATTGTAAACCGCTCTAATACCGTTAACATTCCAAGAAAAAATCTTCATCTGTTTAATTATAAACTTTTCTGGTCACTATTTACAGATGATAAAAAAAACGGTAGTATTTTAATTTAGATGTCTCAATCAAGTAGCAAAAGAATTTTACTTAAAATTTCTGGAGAACAATTAGCTGGTGATTTTGAGGGTGGTATTGATCCTAAAACTGGTTTATGGTTAGCTCAACAACTAAAATTAGTTTTTGAGCATAATATTGAAATTGTGATTGTGGTGGGTGGAGGTAATTTTGCCAGAGGTTCTAGGTTAGCGGGTCATGGCATAAAAAGAGTCACCGCTGATCACATTGGCATGCTAGGTACGATGATGAATGCCTTAGCTTTAACAGATATTTTTGAAAATAACAATTTGCCAACTAGATGTTTGTCGAGTATTTTTGCCGAACAAGTAGCCGAACCTTTCATCCATCGTTTAGCTAATAAACATTTAGAAAAAGGTCGTATTGTGATTATTGCCGGCGGTATTGGTCGACCGTTTTTAACGACTGATACGGCAGCCGTTTCACTGGCCTTAGAATTAAATTGCCAAGTAGTTTTAAAGGCTACTAAAGTTAACGGAATTTTTGATAAAGATCCTGAAAAATATCCCGAAGCCGTTAAAATTAATAAAATGACTTTTGCGCAGGCCGTTGAAGATCGTAACATTAAAGTTATGGATAAAGCTGCGCTTGGTTTAGCTATGGAATACAAATTGCCAATTATTGTGCTCGATGCTATGAAAGACCGGGCACTTTATAAAACTATTGTTACAGAATCAATTGAAGGAACGATTGTTAGTTAATTTTTGAGATTTAAAATTGTAATTTATTTGGCGGAGAGAGAGGGATTCGAACCCTCGAGAGTGTTAACTCAACACGCTTTCCATGCGTGCGCCATAGGCCACTAGGCGACCTCTCCAATCAAATTATTATAGCTAATTCATGCCTGAAATTAAACTAAATATATCTCTTATAATAATACCAAAAATGCTTTAAGATTAAAGCTGCAATGATTAGTAGCCATAATATAAGAATGTCGAGATGGTGTTTGGTGATGAAAACTTTAAGATGATTAAAAAAATTATTATTTGGTAAATTAATATAACCATTTTCAATGTTGTAAAGTGTTATATACCAAAAGGTTGTAATTGTGGTGACCCAAACGATCATACAATACGGACAAAGAGCATTAATATGATAGACGCTTTCATAAAAAAGCCAGTGAACAAAAACTACACCAAACAAGGCACCAGCTTCTAGACCGAGCCAAAACCATCTTTTAACAATAGTACCAACTTTCATAATAACGCCAATGGTTAGCAAGATTGCAAAAGCCGCTAAACCAAGAATTGGATTGGAAAAACCAAAAACTGCCGCTTCTTTGGTTTGCATGACGTTACCACAACTAATAATAGGATCAATATTACAATTTAATTGGTAGTGTGGATTTTTTAATAAATGAATTTCATCCGTAATTAAAGTGAAAGCACAATAAAGTCCAATTAGACCACCAATAATTAAAATATAAGGTAGAATTCTAGCAAATTTAGTAGCTTTTTGTTTAACGACTTTTTCCATTCTTAAGCATTATTATATCAATTTTGATTAGTCAGCACAACCACCTGTGCTGACTAGTTTTTGATTATTTTTATTGTGGTTAAAATAACTTATGACTTTATTGGCTGTTAAAGCATAACCAATATGATAATAGGTAGTTGATTGAGCGAAAACAATTCCCATCACTTGACCTGTTTGATTAATTAATGGACCACCAGAATTACCTGGAATAACTTTAGCGTGTATTTCGTAGATTGAGCGAGTGGTAGTATTGTTGCCGTAAATATTTTGTCCAGTTGCCATTAGTTGATTAAGTATTGAGGCGCCAACAACTGTCAGATTGCCGCCACCTGGATAACCTAAAACAGCACCAGGAGTTCCATCGGCAAAAATATTGGATGATAAAGTTAGAGCTTTTAGCCGAAGATTACTAACTCTTAAAAGTGCTAAATCAAAATTTGGGTTGAAATAAACAGTTCTAGCTTCAAGTGTTTGTCCAGATAAAGTAGTAATATATGGATGAAGAATACCGGCTACGACATGAGCATTGGTCATAATTAAATTTTTTTGAACTACGAAACCCGAACCTTCTACAATACCACCACATCCCTGTCCAACAATTTTCACTACTGAAGGCTCATCAGCTGAAATAGCCGGTTTAAAATTTTTTAAATTCGGAATTGGTATGTTTTTAGTTAGGGTTGGTTCACCCTGTAAGAACACTTGAGGAATTCCGTTAGGATCAATAATATGGCCCAGATCAGCTATGATTGCTGGTGCTGGTGGTAGATGACGGTTTAAATATGAAATAATTTTTGAATTATTAAGATCAATTTGAAGTTGTGGAATAGAAAAGGAATTTAACAAGGCTACACCTAACCAAATTGCTAAAAGAACGGTAATAATACTCATTAAAGAACCCAAAATTCCGTCTAGAAAATTAATTTTAATAATTAATAATTTTCGTTTAATTTTAATAGCATAATGTTCTAAAATTGTGACACCAATAAAAGCTAGACCTAAAGTTGTCAAAAGAGCAATAAATGATCTTTCGAAGGAAGTATGAGCAAATTCGATCGTAAATCTTTCTAGATAAGCACCTAATAATAAACCACCAACAAAACCAACGGTTGAAAAAAATTGTCGTACAAAACCAATATTATAGCCTCTAATTAAGCTAATGATTAAAACAATAATGATGATAATATCTATTAACATAGGATTTCTTGCTTAGCTTGTCCTTTGGGGTATTGCTTTAAATTTTCTGGATGATTTTGCCAATAATCTATGATTGGTTGTAAAATCCGCCAGCTATCAATAATTTCATTAGAAGTCGCAAACAGATTATTGTCTCCTCTGAACGAATCTAGTAAAACTTTTTCGTATGGGTCTGGTTGATAATGATGAGAAAATGAGTTTTTGTAACTAAAATCCATAGTAGTAGTTTGGATTTTCTGATCTAAGCCGGGTTTTTTAACAGATAGACAAATATCTATGCCTTCATTAGGCTGTAGCCTAAAAGTAAGTTGATTAGTATGTTGTTCGTTAACGGCTGAAAAGTTGATAATTATTTCTGATTTTTTTTCGTTTAAAGCTTTACCAGTAGTTAATCTGATTGGTACGCCTTTCCAGATGCTATTTTGAATTTCAAGTTGAATCGAAGCAAAGGTTTCGGTGGTTGAATTAGGATTATTGACCTCTTGTTTATAACCCTCGTATTGTGCTCGAAAGGTATTAGTGGCTAATGTTTTTTCGTTATTCATTGGTTGAATATTAGCTAGTAGGCTATGTCGAGCTAAATGAATACTGTCATTATTTTTAAGATCAGTTGGTAATGTCATGGTCGTAACGGTTAACAATTGAAAAAGATGACTTTGAATTTGATCTCTTAAGGCGCCAGTGTGTTCATAAAAATCGACTCGATCTTCAATGTCGATAGACTCTAAGGTATTGATTTCAATGCTAGCGATATGTTGGTTATTCCAAGCTGTTTGAAATAAGGGATTATAACGTCGAAAAATTAAAATATTTTGAACGGTTTCTTTAGCTAGATAATGATCAATTCGAAAAATTTGCTGATCGGCAAAATATTGATTAGTTAATCTGATCAGTTGTTGAGCACTAGTTAGATCGTAGCCAAATGGTTTTTCGACTAGTAGTCTAGTTTGAACAGAATCATTAAATTGGTTTAATTGATTTGAACCCAGTTTAGTAATAATAGTTCCAAAAATTTCTGGTGGAATTGATAAATAGAATAATAAATGAAGTTTCAATGATTGATCTTGAACGATAATTTGGAGTTTTTGGTAAAGATTTTTATAAGCTTGATCATCACTAGAATCAAACTGTTGGACTTCGAAAATTTTTTTGAAATCATTGTATTGTGATTGGTTGTCTTGAGGAACATCACTGTTAAGAAAAATTTGATCAATTTGAATTTCTCTTCTCGATAAACCAATAATTTTAAAATTTTTTGGTAATAGATTGTTACTATACAGGGCATAAAGAGCTGGTAAGACTTTTTTTTGAGCTAAATTGCCACTGATGCCAAAGATAATTAAAATGGTCATTGAGTTGGAATCATTCATTTTATTTATTTAAATCATGTCCACCAAATTTGTTTCTCATAGCCGCTAAAAGTTTGGTAGCAAAATTAATTTGTCCGTGTTGAGATTCGACTCTAATGTCGAAAGATTTTTGAATCACTGGCATTGGTAGATTGATTTCATCGGCTGTTTCAAGTGCCCATTTCGCTTCACCGCTTTCGTGAACAAAACCATCAATACCATCAAGTTCAGGGTTGTCGTTAAAAATTTCTAAACAGAGTGAATTGAGCCAAGATGTAATCACGCTGTGATGTTGCCAAACTTCAGCCGCATCTTTTAGATTTATTTCTTTAAATGGGCCATTTTTAAGTAAATTATAGCCTTCAGCTAAACTTTCCATCATGCCGTATTCGATAGCATTATGGGTCATTTTAACAAAGTGGCCGGTGCCATTTTGACCAAAATATTTATAGTCACCTTCCGGTTTAGCCAGACTTTTAACGATTGGTTCGATTAATTCAAAATTTGCTCGTTGATTGGCTCCGATCATCATTGAAAAACCATTTTTGTAACCGTGAATACCACCACTAGTTCCAATATCAATCAGATTATGGCCTAGTGATTCAACCATTTGAGCTCTTTTGATTGTTTGACGGTAATCTGAATTACCACCATCGATAATTAGACTATTTTTTGGTAAAAATTGATCCCATTGATTGATTTGTTCATCAACAATTTCAGCTGGAAGCATAATCCATAAAATGATTGGTTCTTGATGACCAAATAACTCAATAGCTTGTTTTTTATGTTGAGTAATACTAGCCCCAAGTTCTTGAGCCTTTTGAAGTGGTTCTAAACTTCGATTGATAGCAATAACTTGATGATTATCTTCGCATAATTTTTGGACTATTTGGTAACCCATTTTGCCTAAGCCTTGGACAATAATTTTCATGAAATATTAACTCCTATCCATTTATTATATACAAAAACCTGATTTAATTCATTTAAATAATTAGCTGGAAAATTATTTATATCATTAGAATTAGATTGATGTAGTTGTTTAATAATAGTTTCTTTAGAATCATCTAAAGCCACTAGATTGATTTGATCAAAACTTTTAAATGAAGTTAGATTGAAAGTAATTCTAGTAAAAGGTTGAGAGTTATAAGCACTAATAGTTTTTGGGGTTTGAATGGCTGGTGATTTAGGTAGTATGCCGGCAATATGTCCGTCTAGTCCTAAGCCAATTTGAACAATAGTTGTTGATTGTTGATTGATTGAGATAATTTTTTTATTAAAATTTTTAACAGTTTCTTCAAGGGACAGATTGTTAGGATCTAAAATACTAATTAATCTAGCTTTTTTGGCTTGGAAATTGGCTTGAAGTAATTGAAAAAAATTTGAATCAGGATGATTGAAACGACCATATCTTTCGTCAACTAAACTAATGGTTAATTTAGCACTTAAATCGCTTGGTATTTGTTCCATGATAGCTACTTCTAAATCGATGTTAGATCCACCCGACAATAACCATAAAGTTGAATCGTTTTGTTTTAATGCTGTTATTAAGCTTTGAGAAATATTATCAATAACCTGACGACTATTGTTGATTAAGTAATATTGAATCATATTAATTTCTAAGTTCGATTTTAATAAACCCTTCAGCAAAATCGACACCTATATTTTGACCAATTGTAGCGGCATTAGCTTTGAGCCAGACTGAAACTTGATCAATATTATCGATTTGGCTACGATGTTGTTCCAAAGCTTTAATTTTAAGATCAATGGTTGTCGTGATGTCGACGATAAAATTTTGTTGATTAAAATTGGTTAACAGAATTGTTTTAGTTTTATGTGGCATAAATCCAGCTGCAAAAAGTTCGGGATATGCTAAATGATCTCGAGCGAAAGGATAAATACAATCCAGAGCTGCTTGACCAGCTACTCGATGGTCAGGATGATTAATTGAGCCTCTTTGACTAGAGTATAAGACACTGGGGTCCATTGTAATAATTGTATCTGGTTTGACCGTTCTAATAATTTTAATGATATCTTTTTTGAGATCATCATTATTGACCAGATGTCCATCGGGGTAATTTAAAAAATAAACTTCTTTACCACCTAGTATGTTGAGTGCGTTTTTTTGTTCTTGTTTTCTAGTTTGAGACAAATCTTGTCGTTTTAGTTTGGTGTCAGTGGTTCCCTGGCCACCATCAGATAAGATTAAATAGTGAATTTCGGCACCTTGCGAAGCATAATAAGCCATAGTGCCGGCTGCTGAAAAATCTAAATCATCTGGATGGGCTGCAATGCCTAAAATGATTTGTGGTTTAATTGTGTCTTTGGTTGTATAGTTTTTTGTCATGGTGTTATTTTAACAAAATAAATTAATAATTGCTGAGTAAATTGAACATAGTTTTTTTATCTGAATTAAAAACTTGGGGTTTATTTTTAGATCTTAAAGTTTGTTTTAAGCTTATCGATAGATTATGATAAGTACAATGAGTTCTATGATTAAGTTTAATTATGTTAGTAAAATTTATGGCAAAAGACCTAATGATTTTGTGGCCATTGATGATATAAGCCTCGAAGTTGAAGCTGGTGAGAGTTTAGCTGTAGTCGGTAAATCTGGTTCCGGAAAATCAACTTTGGTTCATTTGATGGCTTTACTGGATCGTCCAACTAAAGGCGAGATTTTTATAAATAATAAAAACAGCACTAAATTGCCTAGTAAAAAAATTGATGGTTTAAGAAATAAAAATTTTGGCTTCGTTTTTCAGCAATTTTTTTTAAATCCTCAAGATTCAGTTATGTCTAACGTGGTTTTACCTTTAATGATTGGTGGAATTAGTCGTTCAGAAAGAAATAAAAGAGGTATTGCAGCCTTAGAAGATGTTGATTTATTGGAAAAAAGTCATGAAAAAGCCGTTAATTTAAGTGGTGGTCAAAAACAACGATTATGTATAGCCAGGGCTTTAATTAATCAACCAACTGTTATATTTGCCGACGAACCAACAGGTAATCTTGATTCTGTTAACGGAAAAATGGTTGAAGACCTTTTATTTCGTTTAAATAAAGAAAAGAAAATTACACTTATTATTGTTACTCATGATGAAGACTTGGCTAAAAAGTGTCAGCGAAAAATTAATATTCAAGACGGAAAATTGGTGAAAAAATAATATGAAATTATTTGATTTATTAGTTATGGCCAACTCTAGCTTATGGCATAATAAGCTTAGAACCTTTTTAACTGTTTTAGCGATTTTTATTGGGGCTACTACTTTAAGTTTAACTAATGGTATTGGTTCTGGAGTTAAGACTTATATAAACTCTCAGATTTCTAATTTGGGTAACCCGTATTCATTAACTATTACTGCTAATAAAAAATCAGCACATAAATTCGGAGCAAGTTCGAGTAATGGTCTAACTGTTTATAATCCAAACCAACGAAAAATTCTTGGGTCTTTTGGTCAAAGTTCAGTTGCTTTAACTAACCAAGATATAGCAAAAATTGCATCAATTAAAAACATTCAACTAGTCAATCCGGTTTATAGTATTTCACCTGATTATATTCAACATGCCAATAGTCAGAAATATAGTTTTTTGGTTGCTCAATCCTTCGGTAATCTTAAGCTTGATTTAGTTCGGGGCCAGAATGTTAATAACAGTATTAATCAACCTCAAATTACAATCCCTGTTAATGATATCTCTAATCTTGATTTGGGAAGTTCTAGTCAAGCTATTGGCCAAAAGGTCCAAATTGCAATTTCTAACAATTTAGGTCAAAAATCAGTCTTTAGTGCCACTATTGTTGGAGTTCAACAAACTACTTTAATTGGCTCAACTCAGATTTATGTCAATAATTATCTAGCTACGCAGTTACAAAATTATCAACAAGAAGGCTTGCCAACTTATAGCCAAAATGTTTATAAATCATTAGAAGCGATTTATCCATCTAATTTATCAACTAAACAACTTAATCAATTAATTAGTACCTTAAATCAAGACGGCTATAAGGCTCAAACTATTCAAAATAGAGTTCAAACTGTTTTTACGGTCATTAATTCGGCAACTGATGTCTTAGATTTTTTTGCTATTATCACCTTAGTTGCAGCTTCTTTTGGCATCATTAATACGTTATTAATGTCAGTTCAAGAAAGAACCAGAGAGATTGGTCTAATGAAAGCTTTGGGCTTAAGTCGATCAAAAATTTTTACATTATTTAGTATTGAAGCAGCTTTGATTGGATTTTGGGGTAGTTTTCTGGGTATTTTGTTCGCTAATTTGATTGGCAGTATAGTTAATAAAATAGTTTCTAATGGTTTTTTGAAATCGTTCCCTGGCTTAAATTTATTTACTTTCCCAGCCCAGTCTTCGATTATTATAATTATCGTGATTATTGTGGTAGCATTTTTGGCCGGAACATTACCAGCTAGACGAGCTGCTAACAAGGATGCAATTGAAGCTCTTAGGTATGAATAGATAATTTGTTGATGCTAACAAGCAAAAGCTTTATTATGATAATATGAGTCAGTTAATCGATAGTAATGCTTGGCAAAATTTAATTAATCTGCAAGATAAATATCAAAAAACATCAATTAAAGATTTGTTTGATAATGATCCTGATCGGGCAAATCGTTATAGTTTTCAACTAGATGATTTAATGATTGATTTGTCTAAGAATTTAATCAATCAAGAAATTGTTGATAATTTAATAAAATTAGCTGAATCGGCTAATTTAAGTCAATCGATAGAATCATTTTTTAAAGGTGATAAATTAAATTATACTGAAAACCGTCCAGCTCTTCATTTTTTATTGCGTGATCTCAGTCAATCACCTTTTATCTTAGACGGTCTTGATTTAAAACTAAAAGTTAATCAAGTTCTTGATCGAATGAAAGATTTCAGTCAAAAAATTAATCAATCTGAATTATTTGGCTGTAGCGGTAAGGTTATAAAGAATATTGTTAATATCGGTATTGGCGGCTCTGATCTTGGACCAGAAAGCGTTTATTTGGCTTTAAGTGATTATGCTAACCCTCGTTTAGTAATAAGATTTATTTCTAATATTGATTATGATAATTTTTATACTGTATTAAAAGATTTAGATCCAGCCGAGACAATCTTTTTGATTTCGTCAAAAACTTTTTCAACCGACGAAACCATCGCCAATGCTTTATCGGCTAAAGCTTGGTTGAGTCAGGCGCTAGGGCCAGATTCTTTTAAGGATCATCTTTTCGCCATTACGGCTAATCCTGATCAAGCCCACCAATTTGGTATATCGACTGATCATATTTTCGAATTTTGGGATTGGGTTGGTGGACGTTATTCGGTTTGTTCAGCGATAGGTTTAATTATTATGATCAGTATTGGCTGGTCAAATTTTCATGAATTTTTAACTGGATTTTATCAAGTTGATCAACACTTTAAAACTACTCCCCTTGTTACCAATGTACCTGTTCTATTGGCTTTAATTAGTATTTGGTATCATAATTTTTGGAATTATCGAACTGAAGCTATAATTCCGTATAGTTATCATTTGAGCTTATTACCAGCTTATTTACAACAAGCTGTCATGGAAAGTAACGGAAAAAATGTTAATAAAAATGGACAAGTCGTCGACTATTTAACTTCCCCGGTTGTTTGGGGTCAATCTGGTACTAATGCTCAGCATGCTTTTTTTCAACTTTATCATCAAGGTACGGAAATTGTACCAGTTGATTTTATTGGTTTTATGTCTTCGACTTATGACGATTCTAAACACCGCAGCAAACTCTTAGCCAATATGTTGGCTCAAGCTCAAGCTTTGGCTTTTGGACGAACCGATCAAGTTACAGATATGAATCGTCAGTTTTTTGGTAATCGACCGAGTAATATATTTTTAGCTAAATCTTTAAGCCCTAAAGCCTTGGGACAGATCATTGGACTTTATGAAGCTAAAATATTTTGTCAAGGTATTATTTGGCAAATTAATTCATTTGATCAATATGGAGTTGAACTTGGTAAGGTATTAGCTGGTCAAATAGAAAATGGACTTAATGCATCAAATCATCATTTTGATTTTGATTCTTCAACTAATTTGTTGCTTAATTATATACAAAAAAAATAAACCGGAATATAAAATCCGGTTTATTATATTTGTTGATTTGTGAATGGCTTTTCTCCAATACGAGACTTTATTGTGGCGAGCTATTAAAGTCTGACTAATTGCTTTGCGGTCTATATTAAATTTGGTATAGACTTATATTGCCATAACTGTGTTGGTTTTAAGGTTTCTTGTTATTGATAGGTTTCTTGTTATTGCTAGGATTGTTATTGTTCATATTGCTAGGATTGTTATTGTTGTTATTGCTAGGATTGTTATTGTTCATATTGCTAGGATTGTTATTGTTCATATTGCTAGGATTGTTATTGTTCATATTGCTAGGATTGTTATTGTTGTTCTGGGAATTTTTTGTATTGTGTGAGTTGACTGTGTTATTAGAATGACTGTTAGAGGTATTGTTGTTGTTAGATTTGGTTTGATTATAGCTATTGTTGTTCTTAGTAGTTTGATTATTTGATTGAATAGTATTATTGGACTTAACAGTATTGCCATTATTGTTGTGTGAAGCAATGGTGTTGCCATTGTTGTTGTTTGAGTTTAATGGTGCGTTATTGGTGTTGTTAGAATATAAATTATTGTTGGATTTAACAGTTTTATTAAAACTGTTGCTAGTGTTGTAACTATCAGTGTAAGTATTGTTAGTTGTGGTTGTGTCGTTAGTGGTTGAAGTATTAGTTTCAGTATTGTAAGTGTAAGTATCGTAAGAATCTGTAGTTACAATTCTTGAAATTGGCATTTCTGAACCATTGGCATAATCGCCGACAGCACTGTTTGAATCTGGATTAGTGTTAGTTGCGCTAGATGTGTTGCTGCCATTAGAACTAGTAACGGTGACTGATCCATTGCTTTGTTGAGTAGCTGGATTAGAGCAAGTATTAGAATTACTATTTGTTTTTTGAGTATCAGAAATATTTTTCATGATACCTGTTGATAAAACATTGAATTGTGCTTTAACGATGTCTGTAGTAATTAAAACAGAAATTAAAATTACTAAAGGTAAACCAATCATTAAAATCAAAAGATTTGTATTGATTGCAATATTGGAAGAATTAAATTTAGGCATAATACCCCTTCTCCTTGATTAATTAATAAACTCCACCTCCAACTCTATTACTAGAGTTTAATAAGCGCTTATACTGATATTTATTTAATACCTATATTTACAAAAATGCAATAATGTTTTAAAACATTAGCGTTTTATTTCTGTAATTTTTATCTGTTAGTCCGTTGTATATAAAACTTTTACTGATGTCTAGCTGATTTTTTTTGTAATAAATTTTTATTTAGGTCTAATTATTTGTATAATTAAAAATTAGTTATGAAATTAGTTATTTTTATACCTTGCTTAAATGAGGAACAAACCTTACCCATCGTTATCGATTCGATTCCAAAAAAAATTAAAGGCATTGATAAAATTGAAATTTTAGTTATTGATGATGGTTCAACCGATAAAACATCAGCTGTAGCGAAAAAATTAGGCGTAACTCGTATCATTAGACATGTTGGCAATAAAGGTCTAGCCTATTCGTTCCGCGACGGCATCAGGGGTTCTTTAGAAATGGGTGCCGACATCATTGTTTTAACCGATGGAGATAATCAATACCCTCAAGAACGAATTCCGGATCTAATTCAACCAATCTTAAATCAAACAGCTGATTTAGTGATTGCCGATCGGCAAATTGATAAGATCCCTCATTTTACTAACTTTAAAAAGTTTTTACAAAAATTTGGTACTTGGGTTCTAAATAATGCGGCTGGTACTGATTTACCAGATGGTACATCTGGTTTTCGAGCTTTTTCAAAAGAAGCAGCTATCGATATTAATCTGATTACTAGATATAGTTTTGGGATGGAAACAGCTATTCAGGCTGGCAATAAACGTCAAAGAATAGCAACAATTAAAATTAAAACTAATCCTAAAACTCGAGAATCTCGCTTAATGAGTTCTGATCTAGGTCATGCTAAAAAGTCAGCCGTGGCTATCATGAGGGGTTATTTGATGTATAAACCCTATGTCGTCTTTATTACACTCGGTTTTATTATGTTATTAGTTGGTTTGGTGCCTTTTGTTAATTATTTGATAATCTTTTTAACCACTAAACATCCAGGTGGACCGCATCATATTCAGTCATTATTATTGGGTGTAGTTTTTTTGGTAGCTTCATTCTTCTCGTTTGCTTTAGCACTTTTAGCTGATTTGATTAGAATTAATCGTTCTTTACTAGAAGATGTTTTAGAACATCAAAGAAGAGTTGAATATATTAAAAAAACCAAAAATTAGACGAGTAGTGTTTTTTACCTTCAATAATAACGTGTTTGGTGATATGTTTAGCGGTTTTATTGATCGTTTTAACAGTCTGATTATTGATGAGCCAGCTATCTTCGCTTCTAGATATAAAGGTTAAGACACCACCACCTTCTAAGAACATTAAAACTATAATAATAGCTAAAAAAACTTTAACTTTTGGATGATGTTTTAATAATTTGATTAAAAAGAATCCACCAATTGAAGCCATAAAGAGCAAAATTGGAATTAAATAGCGGCCGTTCATTAATTCCAGGACATTAGTATACAGGTAGGTTTGAAAACCTTCAAAAATTAAGGCAATTAAATAGATTACGATGACTAGAATCATTAAATTGATATAGTCATTGGTCTTAAAGATTTTTTTCCGGTATTTTATTAAAGCAAATATGACTATAGCGGCTAGAATTAAGAAAGCAGCACTTGGTAGTGGCAGTGGTGGATAATTAGAGAAATGAGTTTTTACTCCACTAACCGAGAAGAATAAACGATACCAAATCCAATAAACCCATTGTCCTAAATAAATAATAAAATTTTTATTTGGTTTGTAGGCGTTGTTAATTAATTCTTGATGGGTGACATAATTATGAAACCAAACACTATATGATGAGCATTGAGCCACACTGAGGACGTCATTGCATGGTGGATTAATAGTGTGATATTGAATTAAATTAAGACCATCCCTTTGAAAAAATAAAGCTGCGGCAATCACAAAAAAAACTATAATCAGTAGCTTGGATAATTTAGAAATTGATTTAAAATTGTTTTTTAAGTTTAACCACATGTTTTTAAAAGATTTATCTGATACCTGATAAATTACAAAAATTAAATAAATTCCGATACCGGCCGCAATTGGTTCGTAAGCAAATTTGACTAATGAAGCAAAAATAGCCAATATTACAATTGAAGCTAGAAGATTAATATTGAATTGTTTTTTTCTGAGTTGTTTGATGGCTTTAGCGCTTAAATAGGCAGTTAAGCCGGTCATTAAAAACATCATATTGTCATAATTAATTTGACCGGCCAGTTGTGGTACGATTGGAATAAGAGTAAAGATTAAAATCGATAGATTAGTATAAATTTTTGATAGACCAATTTCCAGCATAAATTTATAAAAATAAATTAGACCAATCGTAAATAAAACAACGTCGATTAATCTTAGAAAAATAACTTGGCTGATTTGATTATGGACGAAGTTAGCATAAATTCTATAAGGAAAACTCATCAGATAATGATAAAGATACGAGGGGTGGACGGCGACATCACCATATGGATTGCCTCCCCGAGGTTGTTTAGTTAAAAATGGTGACAAATGACGGGCATAAATTCTGAT
Source organism: bacterium (assembly GCA_027448765.1). GTDB lineage: Bacteria > Patescibacteriota > Saccharimonadia > Saccharimonadales > UBA4665 > JAJZWG01. Next base: position 33,123 of record DAIDMV010000002.1, read on the forward strand.
TAACCCAAAATGAAAATTTTCATCAAAAGCTTGAGGATAAGCTGCTGAAATAGAAATCCAAACGGCCTCTAAAATAAAAAATACTAAAATTGTTATAAAGAAATAATTAGACTTAAAATAACTATTAAATTTCTCCTTAATCTTTGTTCTCATATGATTATTTAATTATTATAGCTTAATAACTGGAATTAAACTTAAAAAATATTACAGTTCGTTAGTTTGAAGTTGTACAATGAATTGATGAAGAAAAAGTTGCAAATATTTTTTTCAATTTTAATTGTTTTAGTCACTATTTACATTTTTACAGATTATGTTATTAAACATCATCAAATTATTAGTCGCTTGTTGAAGGTTAATCCGTTGGAAATTATTTTAATCATCTTGCTTTATAGTCTTATTTTTGTGATTTTGTATTATCTTTTAAAGTTTATGGTTCAATATTTTGATATTAATATTGATAAGAAAGATAATTTATTATTAAATGCTTATTCTTTACTAGCCAATTTTTCTTTTTTTGGTCAGGCTGGTCCTGGTATCAGGGCTATTTATTTACGTAATAAATTTAAACTAGCTATTAAAAAATTTATTTTTATAACTCTAATTTATTATTCTTTTTATTCGGTGATTGCGGTCTGTTTAATTTTATTTGGCAGTAGCTTGAAACTAATTTGGTCGATTTTAATTATTTTGATTGTGGTAAGTGCCAATTTTATAGTTATTAAGTGGTATTTAAAAAAACGCCAATTAGATCGCCAGAAACATCTTTTATCGATTAAAAATTTAGTTTATATTTTTTTAGCTACTTTAGCTCAACTAATAATTCAGACGATTATTTATATGATTGAGTTAGAGTCGATTGGTAAATTTGCCATCCATCAAATTGTCGCTTACAGTGGTTTTGCTGACCTAGCTTTATTCGCTTCAATTACGCCTGGTGGTATCGGCATTAGAGAGGCTTTTTTAATTTTTTCTGAAAAAATACATCATATTCCTACGGCTAGTATCGTTTTAGCCAGTCTAATTGATCGTTCTGCTTATTTTATTTATCTGATTGTTTTATTGATTATTGTTTTATTGTTTCATGGTTTTAAAAAAATAAAAAAATTAAAATTAAATGATAAAAATGAGCTTGAAAAATAATTTAAATAGTGTATTATAAGTATTCGTAATGGAAGAAATAAAAATGGAAAATTCTTCAATTGGTCAAGCTGAAGGTAGGTCTTTGACTTGTGGAGAATATTGCTCAAAAGTGTCTGACTGTTTAGACCAATTAAGAACTGACATGGGTATCCCAGACTGGGAGTATCAAATTATGATCGCTCAAGCTATTAACTCAACCGATAGACTTAGTGCGGGCGATTATTCACGAGCCAGAACATATATTAGTCACAAATTAGGTATTGATAGTAGTTTCAAGGATTTAGACGATTTTGCTAAAATATTATTAGCTCAGCGTAAAGTTTTTGAATCTATCCATTCCAGATCTAAATAAGTTTATTGATTCAAGATATTTTTTATAAATCTTTGAATGATGGTTTGATCAATAGCCGTAACGGTAACTTTTTCTTGGGTTGTGCTGAGGATAGCTATTTCTCCGATTTTTTTACCAATAAGAGCTTGGGAAATTGGCGAGTTGGGGCTAGTATTGTCTGAATCAGGAATTAAATTAGGACACAACTTGGGTAAGCCAACAATGTTAACTTTATATTCATCGTGACTAGATTCAACTGTTATTTGACTGCCAAGACTAACATATTCATCATCATCTTCGGGTGGTAAAAAAACTTTAAAATTATTTATAATTTGATTTTTGGATGGTGATTCAAGATAAAGCCAATATTCTAACGATAGGATAACAAATTCTCTGTTTTGGAGTTGTAGAAACGTCTGATTGGGGTAAATTTCTTTTTCTCTACTCACCTTTTTAGAATACTAAAAAATATAAAACTAAGCAGTGATATATCTAACACTTTTGTTGATTAACCACCTATATAACCACCTACGTATTGAACTAACAAGTAAGTCCACAAAATACTAAATAGAATAATAGTGAAATTAAAAAACCAGACTTTTTTCTGGCTAATTGACCAAATCATTAATGGAACAGCAAAATCCATTAAGGTGTATCTAGGAAAACCTCCAAACTTGCCGCCTATAATGGGGATCATTAAAAATAAAAAGCTATACAGAGCTAGAATTTTATCTTTTTGATACCAGTAGATAACGGAGACAACTACAATAATTAAAAAAATTAAATTAAAAATAGAAGTATTGTTCAGGCCACTAAAAAATGAGCTCTGTAGCCAACCATGATTTTTTTGAGTTAATAAAAAAGCTAGACCATTGTTATACTTAATTTTTAAATAAAACATATAGCTCAACAGACCAAAAGTGCTAACAGTCACACTTAAAATAATTTTCTTGGGATTTAATTTATTTTTTATTAGAATTAGAGCCGACAATGGAATTAAAAAAATACCATTAATCCTGGTAGCTGTGGCTAATAAGATCATTATGCTGGCTTTAATATACTTATTTTTAAGGCTAAAATAGAAAGCACCCAGGGCTAAAAAAGCAAACAGAGCTTCCGTAAAAGTACTTAACATAAAAATGGCACTAGGAAAAAGTGCCCACAGAATTGTTGCTTTTATAATCTCGGTTCGATTTGTGAGATTAAAATAATTTTTAACAATTTTAATATAAAAATATAAAGCACCAACAAAACTAGCCCAAGACAGCAATAACCCACTATCCAAATAAGAATGAGCTACGTTATTGATCAATCTAACCATTAATGGATATAATGGAAAAAAATTAACTAAATAGAAGTGATTATAGCCATATTTGGCGATATTGAGATAAATTACGCCATCCCAATTAGCCAGAAACTTAAGGTAGTTTTTAGAAAGATAAAGATTACCGATTTGTTTGGTGACGGGAATAATTTGATTATTTTCATAGCCTAAAAAAATAGTTACGATTAAAATTGGTAAAAAAATTACTAATGCCCAAAAAATATCTTCTTGACTTAATTGTTTGCAATGACTTTTAAAAATTAGGAACCACTTCTTTAGTTTTGATTCATAAAACATGATTATAAATTATTGTAACATCGTTAAGAGTTGGCTTCTAGCAATAGGCTAAAATATTCAGTACCACCAAAAGGAATTTTTTGTTTAATTTTTTGTTTAGCCTCTAAGCTGTTAGCGGTCGTGATTTGAAAATTACCATATTGATGATTAATATCATCGATAGCTGTGGTTAAGTCGTTTGTTTGATTAACTTGATCTAATAAACTTAATTGATTACGACTAGTTTTTTGAAGTTGATAGCAACTTATACCAATTGTTTGAATTGTTAAATTGGGTCGTTGATTAAAAAGATAAAGGGCTTTAGAGTAAATATCATGATCACTAAAGAAGCTTAATTTAAACATTTTTCTTTTTAACCAATTCTCATGATTAGTAAAAATCATCCACACCAAAACTCCCCTAGCGTCAACATTTTTGTACCTCATTTTTTTACCGGTAGTTTGACATAAAAATTGAAGATATGAGTTTAATTTATCGGTTTGATTGGTCGGATGATCAAGCACCCATTGACGACCAACCTGACCGAGTCGAGTTGTTAGGTCATCAACTTCATAACCTCGTAATCTCTGGTACCAATCTTCGCCGATAGTACTTCGAAAGACCAAATTTTTAAGAGTTTGATGAGAAGCTTGTAAGAAATCTAGTGGTTGATAAATTTGAACTGCGTTAAGTCGAGCAGCATAGTGTTCGGCAATACCTGGTAAATCTGTTAACTGGAGTTGTCGGTAGGTTGATACTAGGTTATGATGGTCGATTATATCTAGACCGTCTGGCTTGTGTAGAGAGCTGGCTAACTTGGCTAAGAACTGATTAGGTCCAATACCAATATTAATCGTTGTATAATGGCCTATTTGATCTCTAACTGCCTGTTTAATATCTTGAGCTATGTTGGTTAATGATTGCTGGTGGAGGCTTGTTGGAGTATTGTGAAAATCAATCATGCCTTCATCGATACTCTTCATTTTGATTTTAGGTGAATAATATTGCATGATTTTCATTAATTGTTGATAAACGTAATGATATTTAGGTGGATCACTTTCTAGAACAATAATGTTGGGTATGATAGTTTTGACTTCCTCTAAATTCATACCAACTTTAGCCCCTTGTTGTTTAGCTTCATGTGATAGAGCAATTAAACAACACCGCTTAGATAGTCGATTAGTAATGCCAATTGGTCGATGTCTTAATGATGGATGGGCTTGTTGTTCAATAGTGGCGAAGGCACTATTAAGGTCAATGTGCATAATGAGAGGTTTCTCATGATTCAAGTCTGGATTAAACATTGATGAGAGCCACTAATTTCCAACTTAAAGAGCTGGTATTAAATTCTAATTGATAATCAGTTTGACCATCACTAACATTAAAAATATAAAGTATTTTTTGACCACTATGAGTCGGATGCTGTAAACCGACTTCTTTAACAGTAATTAATTGATTTTTGTAATAGAATTTAGCTGGATAACAATGATTATTTTTAAAAACAGCAATCACCTGAGTTGGTTGATTAATATAAACAGTCGGGTCCATAAACTTCTCCTAATAATTAATTTTGAGTTGACGGATTTATAATTATTAGAGTTGAAATTGATAAAAAATTTAACCGTCGATAATTTTCTTAACAATTTAACTAAGAAGTTTAAAGAGATGATCAGGGCCCGGAGGATGACTATCTACTAGCCATTATAGTACTTTTTTAATTAAGTTTGTATTTATTAAAAGTAATTTGTCTAGCTAGTTGATGATCGACAATCGGTAAAGGATAATCAACACCAATTAAACAGTTACTACTAACCTGCTGACTGATTGGCATTATCCATGGTTGAGCTAAAAATTGACTAGGAACTTGAGTCAAGGCTGGTAAATATTTCTTAACGTATTGGCCAGTTTGATCGTAAGTTGTTTGTTGTTTAATCGGATTATAAAAACGTCTAAACATTGGGGCTGGATCAACCCCAACTGAAGTAACCCACTGCCAATTACCATTATTACTGGCTATGTCATGATCAACTAAATATTTTTCAAAATACTGTTGACCAAGACGCCAATCTATATCTAAGTCTTTAGTTAAAAAAGAAGCTACAATTAATCTGGCCCTATTATGGATGAAACCCTCTAGTCTTAACTGTTTCATAGCACTGTCAATGATCGGGTAACCAGTTTGTGAATTTTGCCAAGCCTCTAAATAGATTGGATTATTAGTCCATTGTAGGTTGCGATATTTAGTTTGGAACTCTTGTTTTAAATTATCTGGATAATGATAGAGAATGTAGGCATAAAATTCACGCCAACAAATTTGTCGTAACCAAGCGGTTGAATTCATTGAAGGCTTAAGACTGGCTTCAATCATTAAAGGACTGATGGTGCCGAAATTTAAATCAGCTGATAAACGAGAAGTACCATCGACACTCAGATCGTCATGATTCTTGAGATAATCATGTAGTTGAGTAGTTAGAAAATGATCTAACCGTTGATTGGCTGAGTCTTCGCCACCATGGATTTTGTTGGGTGACAGATCGTTAGATTTTATAAATTGATTTAAATAGTTTGGTTGCAATGTTTTGATATTTTTTTGTGGTAAATGACAATGAATTGGTGTTGGACTGATTAAGCGTCTTTTTTGAGCTAACCAATTATGGTAAAAAGGTGTAAAAATTTGATAGTGTTGTTGATTTTTAGTTACAATTTTATCTAGGTTATCCACAATATATTGCCCAGGAAATTGTTTAACAGTTAAGCCTTTTTTAGCTAATTGATGATAAGTTAGCTGGAGCTTAGGATCATAGTTAAGAGTAGTATAAATTTGATCAATTTTATATTCTTGAGCTAATTGACTTAAAGTATCTAAATAATTACCATCTCTTAAAATTAATTGACCACCTATTTTTTTGATCTTTTGATCTAAATTTGCTAGACACTCCATTAAAAAATGATTATGATTTGATGATTTTTTACTTAATTGATGTTGATCGAAAATAAAGATGGGAATAATAGATTGATGGTCTTGGCTGGCTTGACTAAGAGCCGGATGATCACTAAGTCGTAAGATTGTATTAAACCAGACAATAGCTTGAGACATTCTTAAGAATGGACTGGTCGTTAAGTTAAATGATTGATTATTTTTTCAATACTACTAGAAGTTTCTCGAATATTATTGGCAATAAAACTTTTAACTGGTCGGTAGGTTGTTGAAACGGTTGAAGTGCCAACTAAAAATAAAATAATAGCAATACTGAAACCAATTCTTGGCCTTAGTTTTTTAGTTTGAGTATTTCTAAAGGCTGGTGCTGTCCCGATAACTTCTTTTTTAAAGATTTTATTAATATAGTAGGCACCTAAATAATAAAATAAGAAAGTCACAAAGAAATTATAATAAAAACCTTTTTTAAGTCGTCTAGCTGATGTTAGACTTGGGTTTCTTGGTAAAAATTTAATTTGACCGAAATTTTTTAATTGATGTAGAACATGTAATTCATCACCACCTTGCATGGCAATTAAATTATAGCCTTTAAAAAATGATTTTTTGAAGGCTAAGTTAGTTGCTGTTACATAATAAGGGTGCTTAACGATAAGACTGTAAAAATAATCAGATATAAATAAGAATTTGGTGTAAGTTTTGCCCCACCAAGGTCCATCAAGATATTGACATGGACCGGCTACGGCGACTAAATTAGGATTTTTGACGAATGATTGGTGAATATTTTCTAACCAGTTTGGTTTAAAGACAGTGTCGGAATCAGTTGAAATGATTATTTCCCCTGTTGCGGCATTAGCGCCAGCTTGTCTGGCAAAACAAACTCCAGGTCGACTTTCTTGAACTAATTTAACATTTGGAAATTGACGGATAATTTCGACTGAATTATCGGTAGAGTTATTGTCGACTACAATAATTTCGGGTTTTAAATCAGTCTGCTGCTGAGTTAAGGAATTTAAGCAATTATAGATGTAAGCAGCTTCATTATAACAGGGTATAACGATGCTGTAATGATAATTTCCACTACTTTTCATTGCTAGTAATTATACAGCAAAATTTCAGATTTTAAAAGCTTTTTATGTTTATTTATTATTTGATTTAATTGACGAAAGATTATTTTTTGAGTTGTAATTGACAGTCATAATCATCAAACTTAATATCAACGGTTAAATCTGGCTGATCAATCGTTTGGTTTAGTTTGGTTGTCAGAGTTTCTTCCATGATTAAGTTTTTTTGATGTTCAGTCGTCTGTTGGATAATTTGGTGATTTGACGTAATGATTAACTGAATACGATCATCTACCTGATAATTAGCTTGTTTACGAGCACTTTGAATGTGACGAATTAGTTCCCTGGCTAAGCCTTCTTCTATTAATTGATCATTGAGCTTAATATCTAGATCAATCTCATTACCCCATTTTACTTCTTTGACATTGAGTTCATCGGCGATGAGACTTTTATAATAATCAGGTAATTTGGGTACGGTAAAACTAGCTAATGGCTGACGTACTTTAATTTTTTGGCTAGCTCGAAGAGCTAAACCTTGATTAATATAGTCCCTAGCTTGAGTCATATTATCTAGTAAGGTTTGGTCAATTTTTTGAGTTGATGGCCAGTCACTGAGATGGACAGATGTTGGTAATGAAGTTTTGTGAGTTAGTTGTCGCCATATATGGTCGCTTAAAAAAGGTGAAAACGGAGCTAGTAATTGACAGATAGTGATCAAACTATAGTAAAGAGTTTCGTAAGCTTCGGTTTTGTCTAGGTTGTTGTCACTTTTCCAGAACCTTCTTCTGGAACGACGAATATACCAATTGCTCAGATCGTCAAGCAGATCAGTGATTTGCTCTGATGCTTTATCTATTCGATAGTTATCTAAATGAGTGGTTATTTTTTTAATAACTTGATTAAGCCTGGCTATAATCCATTGATCTAATAAATTTTGACTTTTAGGAACCTGACCAGGATGTTGAGGTGTAAAATGATCGACATCAGCGTAGAGTTGATAAAAATTAAAACTGTTATTCAGGGTCATAAAAACTTTTCGTTGAATGTCTCGAAGATGATTAGAAATAAACCTAACGTCTTCTCCGTGAACAATTGGTGAGCTAGCCATAAAAAACCTTAGAGTATCTACGCCAAAATTATCAAAAGTTTCATCCATAGGAGCATAGTTCTTTTTTCTTTTAGATAGTTTTTGACCATCGGCTGCTACTACCCAACCACTACTAATAACATTTTTAAAGGCTGGTTGATCAAATAAACTGACAGCCAAAACATGAAGAGTATAAAACCAGCCTCTAGTTTGATCAATAGCTTCAGCGATAAAATCAGCTGGAAAAACTTTTTGCCAGTCAATATCTTGGTTAAAAGGATAATGATCTTGACCGTAAGGCATCGAACCTGACTCAAACCAACAATCAAAAACTTCTGGAATTCGTCTAGCGATTTTACCTGAGTCGGTTTTAATTTCAACTTGATCAATATAGGGTCGATGTAGATCGGTTATTTTGCTAGCATCAACTGCCCTTTCCTTTAGTTCTTTAAGGCTACCGATAATAACAGTTTCTTCTCCGTCGTCGGTTTGCCAGATCGGTAATGGTGAACCCCAGAATCGATTGCGAGAGATTGACCAATCGCGAGCGTTTTCGAGCCAATTACCAAAGCGACCATCTTTAATATGATTCGGTGTCCAGTTAATTTTTTGATTATTGTCTATTAATTTTGGAACAAGATGACTAACCCTGACTAGCCAAGAATCAGTGGCGTAATAAAGTAATGGTGTATCACAACGCCAACAAAAAGGATAAGTGTGTTTAAAAGTTTCGGCGGCAAAAACATGATTCGATTTTGTTAACAGTTCAATGATTAAATTGTCGGCTGTTTTAAAGAATTTACCAGCAATATTTTCAGGTAAGCCAAGGTTAGTTTTAATTTTGCCGTATTCGTCTAGAGTAATTAGAATTGGTAATTTGAATTTTTGACCTAGTTTTAAATCATCTTCACCGAAAGCTGGTGCAACATGTAAGACACCTGAACCATCTTCAATGCTAACAAAATCAGCTGGCCAAACTTTGTATAAATTATCTTTATAGATCTCGTCTTTTATGTTGCTTAATTTGAAAAGTGGTTGATAACTAAGACCAACTAGATCTTGACCTTTGACTTGGCGAATTATTTTGTAGTTATCGCTATTAAGGCAGGCCAAACAGTTTTTAGCTAAAATTAAAGTCTCGTCTTGATGATTATCATCTTGTAGGGCGACATAGAGATAATCAGCATCAGGATTAACCGCAATAGCACTGTTACCAGGTAAACTCCAAGGTGTAGTTGTCCAACCCAATAAATAGGCGTCTTGGTCGGTTATTTTAAATTTAACGTATAAACTTGGATCACTAACATTGTCTTGATAACCTTGATTGAGTTCAAAATTAGATAACGGGGTTGCACAACGAGGACAATATGGTGAAGATCTAAAGTCTTTATAGACTAAACCTTTTTCAAAAATAGTTTTAAAAACCCACCAAACTGATTCGATATAGTTTTCATCCATAGTTGTGTAGGTCTGAGTGTAATCAGCCCACCGACCCAATCGAATAAAGAGAGCTTCCCAGATTTCTTTGTATTTAAAAACCGATTCTTTACATTCTTGGTTGAATTTTTCAATGCCATATTTTTCAATGTCTTGCTTACCGCTAAAACCGTGTTCTTTTTCAATTGCATATTCGATCGGCAATCCATGTGTATCCCAGCCGACTCTTCTTTTAACTAAAAAGCCTTGCATGGTTTTATAGCGAGTTATACTGTCTTTAATGGTTGTTTGAACGACATGACCATAGTGAGGTAAGCCGTTAGCAAATGGTGGACCATCATAAAATGTAAATTCTGATCGACCCTTTCGATTATCTAGACTTTTTTGAAAAGTTTGTTCATCAGCCCAAACTTTCAGTATGTTTTCTTCAATTTCAGCTAAAAAATGTTTTTGTGTTGGCATAGAACAATCTCCTTATAAGTTATTTTTCGGATCCAGATCAACTGGAGGTACCATCCGAATTCTGTTTTTATGTAAAACAGCCCTTAATTGGAGGTTGTAACGGACCTAAATCGCCATAGTTCTAATGAGAAATAAAAAATATTTCCGTTCTTCTAGGAGCTAACGGTTGATAGCCGCTATGATTATTTATCACGCTTCATTGTTTATTTTAACTTTTAGAATTCGTTAAGTCAATTATGTGTAGAGGTTCATATAATGAGATGAGCGTCACTTGCTTGTCTTATAAGCTAGTTTTAAATTTATTTGAGTCTTAAGTAATTTAACGTTTGTTTGAAACATTTTTTGTTTTAGTCGGACTAATTTTATTCATAATCGGTAATCCGAGCATTTTAAAAGCTTTCTCCATAATTAAAATATAGGCTTCCAATATGGTCAATCTAAAGTTTTGATTTGGGCTATCGAGAATTTGATCATTTTCGTAGAATTGATTAAATAGTTGGCTGAGTTCATATAAATAATTACAGATAAGGTTTGGTTTAAGTTGATGGGTACTTTGCAGGACTAAATTAGGATAGTCTAAAAATTTTAGAATTAGTCGTTTTTCGAATTGATCAAGTTGACTAGTTATTTGATCTTGGTGTTTTTGAGCTTTTTGCAAAATGGATTTAGCTCTGACTAAAGAATATTGTAGATAAACTCCAGTGTTACCTTTTAACTTAATTGATTCTTGAGGATCGAAAATCAAATCTGGTCCAATTTGTTGTTTTAAGAAACTATATTTAATAGCGCTTAAAACCAAATCAAAATCGGGCTTAGTTTGACTTACCTGCTGAGTAGTTCGTTGAACTAGATCAATTAAATCATAGGCCTGAATAAAATTACCCTTTCGACTACTCATTTTAATGCCGCCAACTAATTTAACATTACCGTGGGTAAGATGAATGGTTTTTTGGGATAATTCTGGTTTAATTTGTTCCATTGCTTTTAAGATAACTTTCATATATTCTTGAATGTCGTTACCGGTGATAATAATCGATTGGTCAAAATGATAGTCTTGCCACTTTAATAAATTAAGACCAATATCTTTGGTTTCGTAAGTTGGTAAACCTTGTTGATTGATAAAGACTCGACTGTGTAGGCCGTATTTTTCACCAGGAAAAATAACAGCTCCTTGACTGGTTTCAAAGTGACCTTTTTGAAGTTGTTCTTGAACAGTTTTAAGACCAATACTAAATGTCTGGCTTTCTGGATAATACTTATCAAATTTAACGTTGATGGTTTGATAGAATTGATCAAAATAATCATAACTCCATTGTCGACAAGTCCAATAAATTTGAGCTAAATTAGATTGATGATCCTGTTCGGCTTGAATTTGATAAATCTTTTGATTGATAAGTTTAATTTCTTCTGCCACCGATTGCTCTTGTTCATAAACTGTATTACCTTCGATATAACACTGTACCAACCATTCAACTCGTTGATTATTGGGCACGGTGTTTAATTTATCCGGAAATTCGCCGCCCAAACTTTTAATAATGCCCCAGATTGATTTGGCAACATGGAGCCCAACATCACCGCCAAAATTGACGCGATAAACTTGACCGCCAGCTTGTTCGATAATGTTAGAGATAGCATCTCCGATGATACTGGTGTAAAGATGGCCAACGTGCAAGACTTTAAATGGATTCGGGTCAGAAAATTCGGTTACAATTTTTTGATTTTTATATAATTCAGTTTGTCCAAAATGATTTTGATTGATAGTTTGCCTTAATTCATCAATGATAGTTTGATCAGCTAGATAAATGTTAATAAAACCAGGTGGTTTAGTTTCAATCTTTTGAAATGAAAATTGATCTTGTAGTTGATGACTAATTGTTTCAGCAATTTGAAGAGGATTTTGTTTTAAAGTTTTAGCTAGTTGCAAAGCAATGTTGGTAGAATAATCACCAAATTTTTCATCAGGTTTAGTGATGATCGGGTCAGTTTCTAAATGATAATTTTCAAGAATAATTTTTTGCAAATAAACTTTAATTTGGTCTTCAGTCATGATTAAAATAATAGCATTAATCTAATAATTAATAATTTGAAAAAATTTTTTATATCTATAATCTAACATTTTTGTGATTGATTCTTTAGATTGAAAAGCATCATGGATCAATTCAAGGCTTATTTTTTTTGTTAAGTTGGATTCGCGCGTTCTTGATAGGTCTTCTTTAAAGAAAACTAGTTTGATATTAAGAGGATTAGGATTCAAGGATGAAGGTATGTCACTGCGGCTAGTTTTTAATTGAATTTTATGTAACTCATCAAGACTAGTTGATAGAATTTTAATATCAAAAGAAGCTTCAGCTGCTTTATTTAGTAAATCTCCTCCATGGTCGTCATTGATTAATGTTGGTAAAGCAAATTGATGAGTTATGTGATATCGTCGATTAATTAAAGTGGTTAATAAAATCTCGTTAAAATGACCATAAATCTGTCGGTATTGGCTATTATCGTGGTACTTACTGTGATCATCAAGTTGTTGTAAAATTAACGAGTACCTTCGGATTAGATCAATATTATTAGTTTGAAATGTATCCATTTCTTTTAAACTGGGTGCCTTTTTTTGAATATAAGTTAGGTCAATTAAATCTAGTTGTTGGTGACGAAATTCAGTTTCAAATTTTATGTTATAAGGAACGATTGGATTTCTATAAATTTCTTCTAAATATGTTTTTGATAAAATTAAACTTTTTGAATTTTGTCGTTTGATTGATTCCAAGATGCCTAATTCGGCAATTAAGTAGTGTCCAGCCGGGAAATTTTTATCAAGCTCTTCGGCAGCGGTAAAAAAATTAATTGTACCGTCAAGATATTGATTGGCTATAACTCTAGAGCTTAAAGTAGCGTACTTTTCTGGGTATGTTTTGCCTGCTTTAATTTCAGCGTGCATAATTATTTACCTCTACTATAATTTTATCACACAATAAATTGTATAATTGTCTAACTATAAATAATTTTTATGTATTTAGAATTGTTTTAGCTTACAATGTGATTATGAGTATTAATCAAGATAAAGCATTTTTAGATAACCAGACTATCTGTACTGGTTTGTCGGGTAATGAGATTTACTGCCTTAATTTGTATGGCTTTCAACCGGGTAATCTATTGGTTGGTAATAGTGTTTTTGCTTTAGGTTTGATTAGTGGTATGACTTCATCAATCAGAACTACTATTGGAGGTGAAATCAAACAATTGACTAAGATGATAGCCGAAGGTCGAAGATTAAGTTTAAGTCGTTTTGAAGAAGAATTAAAGAAAACTAATGGTGTAGGTGCGACCGGTTTAAGTAGTCAAATAATATTTCATGCTGGTAATGTTGAATTTTTATCAATTGGTTCAACCGTTCATCGACAAGACAATGATCTAGGTCAAGCTTTTACTACGGCTTCAGATGGACAAGAATTATTTTGTCAGTTAGATATGGGCTATGCTCCTATTAAATTTGTTTTTGGTAATGTGGCTTATTCAATTGGCTTTATGAAAAGTTTTTTTGGTGGATTAAAACAAATTACGAGAGGAGAAGTCAAACAATATAGTGATATTTTTGATACGACTCGTCGATTAGCTTTAACAAGAATTATGGATGAAGCTAAATCCTTTCAAGCTAATTCAGTTATCGGTATTAAAACAACTATTTTGCCACTTGGGCCTCAAGGTATTCAGGAAATGGTTATGGTTGGGACAGCTAGTTATAACCAACAGCTAGAGTCTTTAGCTCAACAATATGAAACTGTTTTAACTAGTAATTTAAACGCTGAAGAGATGTGGAATTTATCTCAAGTCGGTTATGCGCCAGTAGGTTTACTGCTTAGTACCAGTGTTTATTCATTAGGTTTTATTGGTGGTATTAAAGCTAGCTTAAAAAATTTAATTAAAGGTGAAATTTCTGATTTAACTGATATGATTTACGGTGCCAGACAAAAGGCTATTGAAAAATTACAAAATCAGGCCAACGATTTAGGTGCTAATTTGGTGGTTGGAATTAAAACCTATATTTATGATCTTGGTAGTGGCTTGATTGAATTTTTAGCTATTGGTACAGCTGTCAAAAAGGTAGAAACTTTAAAAACTAATTCTAACCAACTACCGGTTCAAGCTGTTATAAAAGAAAAAAATACCTTCATTAATAGTTATGATGCTCTTTATGACTATAGTTTACAAAATCAAAATCCTAAGGTTTGATTGATGTTAGGCTGTGTTAAGATGAGTTGATGTTTGTTCAACGGAAAAAAAATAATATTTCTTATTTAGTAGTTGCATTATTGTTTTTAATCATTATTACTTTGGCTGCTTGGTTAGTTTGGCATGATCTGTTCAATCAAAATCGAACTAGTCACAACCCGAACTCAGTCAGTGGTAAGGCCTCAATTTCTTCTCAGTCATTAATCGGACATAATTTTATTATGTCGTCTAAAGTTTTAAATGAAATGTCTGCTAATCGGGTTGTTTTTAATCGTTTAAAAACAGCTTCTATTTATGTTTTAACTAGTCATAAAAATCCACTCACCCAGCAGACCTTAAAATTACATTTAATTTTAACGGCTGATTATACCTCAGAAGCTAGTTTGCAAACAGCCATTAGCCATCACGCTATTAGTTCTTCAGTTAAGGCGATTCTTTATGATAATGAACCCTGGACCTATACACCTCTCGTGGAACAACAAAATCCCCTACTCTATTACCAGAAAGCTGCTAGCTTAGCTCATCAAAATAATTATATTTTTATTGCTACTCCAGTTTTAAAAAATACATCAGATATTAATTTTTTTACTGCGATTGCTAAAATAAGTAATCTGATTGATATTCAGTCTCAATATGATCAAGCCGTAGCTTCGACTTATGCTGGACATGTCATTCCTTTGGCCAAAGCAATTAAAGCAGCTAATTCTAAAGTTATTATTTTATCTGGATTGTCGACTAATCCAGCCGCTGGGGTGCCAACAGTGACTCAGTTAATTAATGACGCCAAAGCAGTTGACCATTATGTGAGTGGTTATTGGCTTAATGTTCCAGCTTTACCGGCTGTTTGTAAAATTAATCAAACTAACTCTCGTAATCATTATAATGGTCGTTGTGCTGGCCCTCAATTTCCACTAGCGATTAAATTTCTCCAGAATCTTTAAATTTAGAGATTAATGTCAGGTAAAATTTTATTAATGAATTTTGGCATATACCAACTTTTATCTTTTAGTAGAAATATGATAGATGGTACCAACATTAATCTTACGACGGTAGCATCGATTAAAACACTTGACGATAAACCAATCGATAACATTTTAATAACAATGTCGTTGGAGCTAACAAAAGCAATAAAAACAGTGGCCATGATTAAGGCTGCGCTTGTAATTAATCGTCCAGTTGATGATAGGCCAAAAATGACGGCTTGATTAGTATTTTTATCTTGTCGCCAAGCGCCTTTTATCCTGGTTAATAAAAATATTTCATAATCCATTGATAGGCCGAAAATAATAGCAAACATGATGACTGGTACATATGATTCGATCGGGACATTGTGGTTAAGCCCAATTAGAGATCGCCCATAACCAAATTGAAAGACAGCTACTAAAACACCGTAAGCGGCTGAAATACTCAATAGATTTAAAATAGCCGCCTGACAGGCTAATATTAAACTTCTGAATGAAGCCAAAATCAGTATAAAAGCTAAAACAACCACTAGAATAATGACAATTGGTAATGATTGACTAATTTGATTGCTGAAATCTATATAGGATGGACTCTGTCCGGTAACATAGCCACTTAATTTATACGGTTTGAGGAGATTATTTAATTGATTGTGGTTAATCAGATTATTAAATAAGTTAGTCGTGCTTTGGCTTTGAGGTGATGAATTGGGAATTAAACTGGCGATTAAGAGTTGATGATTGGCTGTTGGTTTGAAAGGACTAATTGATTTAACGTCATAAATATTTAAAAAAGATTTTTGGAGTTGTTGGTTCAGTGATTTAAGGTTTTGGTGGCTATGATTAGTTTTGATAACGATAGTAAATGGTCCATTATAACCGACACCAAAATTTTGTTGGATTAGATTATACGATTTTGTCGCTGAATAAGAGCTGGGATAAGCTGAACCGTTATCAACAAAACCCAATCTAAGAGAAAAAATCGGTAGTGCTAGTACAACAGTAATAATTAAGCCAACTATTAAGAATATAAGTGGTTGACGACTAACTAATTCAGCGTATTTTTGCCAATTATTTTTTTGATTTTTAGTATTTTCGGCGACTGTTTTTCTAACTTTAAATCGATCGATTTTTTGACCAATTAAAGCTAATGATGCTGGAGTTAATGTTAAGCTAGCTAACATAGCAACTAAAACTCCAAAAACTGCGGCCAAACCCAACTTGCCAATAAACGTAATGCCGGTAGCATAAAGTCCTAATAGAGCGATGATAACAGTCGTGCCAGCTACTACAATAGATTTACCGCTAGTTCGGGCAGTATAAGCAATGGCATCTAAGGTTGTTTGATGGTCAATTAATTGTTGGCGAAAACGAGTGATTAAAAATAAGATATAATCAATTCCAACTCCTAGTCCAAGCATGATTGCTAAGGTTGAGGCATCGGTGCTAAAGGTAATAAATTTAGCTACAATTCCTACTATACCAACAGCAATAATAATACCGATAATTGAACTTAATAGAGGTAAAATAGCTGCCAATATACTACCAAAACTGATTAACAAAACTATAATGGCGATCACTATACCAATACTTTCTGACTTTTTGTCGTTTGGCTTGGGTGTTGTTAATTGATCAAATCCCCCACCTAGTTGCACGTCTAGAGGCTCATTTTTTAAATTTTGCAGCTTATTATTTAAACTATTTAAAAAATTTTGACTGAGATTAGCTGGGTTTTGATTAATATCGACGTTGATAATAATAGTTGATTGGTTAGTAGAAATACTAGGAGTAATTGGACTAAAAGGATTTGATACTTGAGTAATATGACTAAGATGACTGATTTGAGATAGATCAAGTAAAATTTTTTTTTGATATTTTCGAATATTTTGATTAGGGCTATTGATGACAATCTGTCCACTATATTTAGAAAAAGTCGGATCATTTTTTTTAATTAAATTAGATGCTTGTGTGGTTTCTAAATTACTAAGGTTAAGATTGTTAGAATAAACTGGGGCCAAATACTTCGATAAAGCCGTGGCGCCAATTAAAATAATTAACCAACTTAAAAGAATTAGCTTAAAATTTTTAGATGAAAAAATTGCAATTTTCTCAATCAGACTTTTTTTATTTTGATTCATAATTAAAGCTTAACAATCGAATTTTTTTGTGTCAAGTGACTACATATTATAGACTAATAATATGGTTTCTAATAAGAAAAAAATGTTAAGATTAAGAATTATTAAAATAGCTAATAAAAAATTAGCTGAGGGTGGATATAATAATTTATCGATGAGAGAAATTGGACGTAATTTAGATGTTCCCTTAATTAATATTCAACGTATTTTTAAAACTAAGGATGACCTCTGGCAGGCTTGCATTGATGATTACTTTAATCAAATCAAAAAGCACTTAGTTGGTTTTGATCATTTAACTATAGATCAAATTATTGTCAATCAACTTAATTTTCAAATTCATCAAAAAAAAACTATACCAGGCATTACGGCCACTATTTGGAATGATCATTCGCCAGGTTATCAACACCGACTTAATTATCTTATTAAACAGATTAAACCACTGATTGATCAGATTGAAACTAATATTAACTGGGCGATTACACAGCAAAAGATCGAACCAATTAATGCTAAATTATTAATTGCCTTTATGTCTGTTGGTATGGCTTCTTTTTTTAGTACTCCTAAACAACTAAAAAATGTTTTTGGCTTAGATTTAAACGATCAATTAGTTAGCGATTTAAGTCAGATAATTCTCAAAGGTATTCAGCCAAGTTGTTAATTATAAATATTAGTCGACTAGTCCCTCGTGTATTTGTATAATAATATTGACAAAAAAGATAAAAAGTAGTATTATCTAGAAACTATTAAAAATTGATCTGAAAAAAATTGATCTGAAATTTTTAATTTAGATTTTAGGAGAATTTTATTATGTCTAGAGAAAGATATAACAACAGAAGTGTAGTCGGAGAAGTGGCCCATGGAATTAAAAATATTGCTTTGGTTGGTTGTTTAGCCTTTGCTGCTTATGGAGCTTATCATATATATGAGAATGGTCTTAGTATTGGTGGTATTAACTTACCTAAAGCCAATGGTAAGGCGCATGCTTCCGGTGCGGTGATTGAACCAACATACAAAGAAACGAAAGATATTATTCAATGCAGCAATCAGATTACTGTTGATGTTGGTGTTAACGTTCATTCTCGATATATGTGGATTAGCGGCGAAAGTGTTAATCATGTTTATCCTGTTAGATATTTAATGTGTGGTAAAAATGGTTTTTCAGCAAATCTTAGTGAAACTATTGGTCCAAAAGGTAAAATTGAAAAAATTGTTGCTACTGATCTTAATTATGCCCCAACCAGTGTTGGTGTTGATTTTAATGACGGAGCTGTTTTGTGTGAGAATTTACCGGCCAATTCATCACTTAAGAGCATTAATCAGGCTGCTTATAACTATAGAAAAGCTAGACATAATCATCAAAATGTTTCTTGTAATTTTGGAGCCCATACAACAGGTTTAGGTATTGACACTTCAGCTCAAGCTAATAATGATATTTTTGTTGCTATGCAATTCGCTCAAGATGCTGGTAGTATTAATCCTCTTCCAGAAAAGATTCAAAATGAAGTTGATCAGACCATTAGCCAGGTTAGTTATAATCAATTGCATCAACAATATCCTGAAGCAAAAATTGAAGTTTTATTACCGAAACCAGAAAGTCCAGTGCAAGCTATTGAAAATAATTGGCAAGCCAATGCAACAAACATAAAAGCCGGATTACGATCTTATGATGTTGTCAGTAAATCAGGTCAAACTTACTTTGATTTTAAATCAATTTATAATTCTGCTGTTGGTCAAATCTTGTTACCTATGAACTTAAATAAGCAAGAAATTCATAGCTTAAATCAATTCATGCATTCATAAGGATTAATAAAATGGGTCAACACAGTATTAAGAAACCATTAAATCGAGTAACACGTAATGGTGCTTGTTTAATGGCTGATAGTAAACAGCTTGTTAAAGAAACTGCTCATAGTTTAGATAATAGAATAAGTAATACGATTCAAATTGTTGATGATAGTATTAGTAATGTAGTTTCAGATGCTAGATTAGAAGTTTCTGAATTATCTAAATGTACTCAACAAAAGGTTAAAGAAATAGCTCCTAAAATTATAACTGCTGTTGTTGATGAATTGAGCGGATCATATGAAAAGGCAACCCAAGCTAAGGATAATGCAGCGGAACTGATTAAAGAAACTGCTCAAATTGTTGATAGTGGTATCAGTAATACAGTTCAAAACAGTAGACAAGAGTTCTCTGATTTCTCTGAACGCATTCAGCAAAAGATCGGAGAAAATACTCCAAAAATTAAAGCATTAGTAGATCGTGAAATTCAAGAATCTCGTCAAATTGTTAAGCGTGTATATGTCCAATCCTCAGACGTCTTGAAGTCAACTAATTATTCACGAACCGGAAAAGCTGTTGTTGTTGGAGTTTTTGTTGTTAATGGTTTAGTTCAAACCAATACAGTTAATGCGTCTCAAAATGTTAGATTTAATCAACAACACAATTCATCTCAGTTTGATAATTTTCAATTAACTGCTTATAAAAAGAGTAAAGTTGACTCAGATTCATCTGGTTTTATACGACAAGTAGCTCAATATGGACAAACCGTATGGACTCTAGGACAACAAGATGGTTTTAGTGTTTCGCAGTGGTCTGGAGTTAATCCCGGAGTTAATCCTAACAATATTCTAGCTGGTCAAACTTATAATATTCCAACGACCCCAACTCCTGAATCTACACCAACAACTAATACTCCATCTAATGAAGTACCATCAACTCAAAACACTAGTCTATCAACTACTCCACAATCAAATAATACGACCCCAACTATAAGCCCTCAATCACCTAATCCATCTGATGTAATTCATTCACATGATCACCTATCACAACCAATTATCGCTGGTCCACCACAATCAAATAATCCTACTACCCAATCGAATGCTAACAGTTTAACGGCAACTTCTTTAAAAAATCAACCGCAAGTACCGGCTACTAACTTAAATCCTTTCTTAAATCCAAATCCTTTAAGTATCTCTTCTTTGAAAATTAATAATTTAAATAATGCTTTAGAGGGTACTGTCACTATGCAAGAGGTTATAACTTATTTGCAACAAAATTCAACCTTAAGTGATACTGCTATTGCCGGTATTGTGGGTAATTTAAATTATGAATCGTCGTTAAATACGGAAAGATATGAAAATACTTTTCCGGCTAATGCTTTAACCCCAGCTAATAGCTTAACCACTGCTGAATTAAATAATTCTAGTATGGGCTGGGGTTTAGCTCAATGGACACCGGCTGAAAAAATTATCGGCTGGGCCGAAAATCAAGATTTAAATCCAAACTCAATGTCAACTCAAGTACAGTTTATTGTAGATAATATTCAAAATTCTCCAGCTCTTTATGAAAACCTTATGGCTGCTACTAGTCCTTCTGATGCAGCCGATATTTTTATGAAATATTATGAAATGCCTAGTAACTATAACTCAGCTTCTTCTCGAGAAGCTTACGCTAATCAGGCGTTTTCCGTAATGCAACAATAAAATTAAAGAGTTCTAATTTTAATTGTATCGGTTGCTCCAGCTACGCCAAGTTTGGAACCGGAAACGTTAATTACTATATCGCCTTTGTTAAGTATTTTTTGTTCAATTAACCAATCGGTTAGTTTTGTGCCAACCTGTAGAGTTGCTGGCCGAACATAAACTTTTGTAGCGTAAACAATAGCTAGTTGGTTGGCTATTTTAGGCTCATTTGTGATAGCTAATAATGGTATAATCGGTCGATAACTTGAGATAGATAATGCTGTAGTCCCTGTTTTGGTTTCTGCGATGATAGCTTGCACTTGTAGTTGGTCGGCTAATGTTATAATAGCGTTTCCTATGGCAGAAGTAATAGTTGGACTAGCTTGTTTTTTGAAAACTACATTTAATGGTGTGTGTTGTTCGGTGTAATTAATGACACGTTTCATGGTTTGAATGGATTCTATTGGGTATTTGCCGGCTGCTGTTTCATCACTTAACATGACGCAATCAGCTCCAACTAAAACAGCTGTTGCTATATCTGATACCTCAGCTCGAGTTGGGTCTGGCGCTTCAGTCATAGAAGCGAGCATTTGAGTTGCTACGATAGTTGGTTTGTTGTACTGAATACCTAAACCAATTATTTCTCTCTGAATAATCGGGACACTTTCAGCAGGAGTTTCGATAGCTAAATCACCCCTTGCTACCATAACGGCATCCGTTATTCGTATAATCTTTTCAATATTTTTAACCGCAGCAGGAGTTTCGATTTTAGCAATTATTTTGGCTGAACTTTTTAAGTGGTTTAATTTCTCTTTTAACAGTAAAATATCATTTTCTGATTGGACAAAACTGAGAGCTACATAGTCGATATCTTGATGAGCTCCATAGGTAATATCTTCTATGTCTTTGGCAGTTAAAATATCACCGTTAAGATCTGTATCTGGTAAATTGATACCTTTTCTTTTGATTAGGATGCCGTCGTTTTCAACTTCAACATAAACATTACGGTCTTTAATCTCTTTGACGATAGTTTTGATTTTACCGTCATAGAGCATGATTCTTTCGCCTTTTTGGACTTTTAGGCTTAAATCATATTGGACTGGTAGTGATTCAACGTCATTAGGTTTTTGAGATTGATGGAAATAAAAGGCTAATTTTTGTCCAGTCTTGACATTAAAAATACCATCAAAATCACCAAGTCTAATTTTTGGTCCTTGTAGGTCTTGAATAATGGCTACGGGTTTATTGAGTTTTTCTGAAGCATATCTAATCCAACTAATTTGTTGATCTCGTTCGCTATATGTTCCATGGGAAAAATTAAGACGAATACCGTTGGCGCCGGCTTGGATTAGATTTTCTATCATTTCATAGCTATTTGTCGCCGGACCAAGGGTTACGATTATTTTAGTTCTTTTATATTCTTTAATGTTAATTGGTTTTGATTGATCCATAAGCCAAGTATTATATAGAAACTTTAATTTGATGTCTAGACGACAGCTATTATTTTAGAGATTCGAGGTCTTCTTGGTCTAAAGTAATTTGAAGAGCTGCCATATTTTCTTCAAGGTGTTGAATCGAATTTGTTCCAGGGATTGGTAGAATGACAGGTGATTGATTCAATAACCACGCTAAAGCAATTTGATGAACTGAAGCATGATGTTTTTTAGCTATATCCTCTAAACGACTTAAGTTACTTCCATCACCACCAATTGGGAAATATGGAATAAAAATTATCTGATTGGCTGTACAGTAATCTAAGATATTTTGGTTTTGGCTTTGATTGATAATGTTATATCGGTTTTGAACGCTGACAATTTCAGTCATTTGTTGAGCTTTTTGCAGTTGTTCTAAGCTAACATTACTTAAACCGATATTTTTAATTTTACCTTCATCTTTAAGATCTATTAAAGTTTGGAGTGATTCTTCGAAAGGCACCTTGCTGTCTGGTGAATGCAGTTGATATAAATCAATTGAATCGACGTGAAGTCTTTCTAGGCTACCTTCAAGAGCTTCTTTTAAGTGTTCTGGACGGCCATCTGGAGTCCATTGACCAGGACCCTGTCTAGTTAACCCACCTTTAGTAGCAATGACTAGGTCGGAATAAGGGTGTAGTGCTTCATAGATTAAGTTTTCTGAAACATTTGGTCCATATGCATCAGCCGTATCGATAAAGTTTACTCCCAATTCTACGGCTTTTTTTAAGACCGCAATTGATTCTTGATGGTTTTTGGGTTCTCCCCAAATACCGTCACCTGTAATTCGCATGGCTCCGTAGCCTAAGCGATTAACTTGAAAATTACCTAATTTTAATTGATTATTAGTCATATTGATTCCCTCTTTATTTAGTTGTCTTATTAAATTATAATTTATAAAGATAATTTTTGGCTTAGAGATTATTAATTAACAATAAAGCCTAACATAAAGCCAAAAATAAAAACTATTATAATAAGAGTGATAACTATATCTAAACCAATTTGTTTAATTTCTTTGATTTCTGTTTCAGTTTTTTGTTTCATAACCAGATCTAATTAACCATATTTTTATAGTCAATAAAACTTTTTAAACTTAAATCAAACGTTTCGGCTAAATTTAAATTGAAAGCTTCTTGTGGACTGAGCCATTGACTGTCAAAATGTTTGTCTTGATTGAGTTTTATATTGCCACCAATAAGTTTAGTGTAAACATTAAAATAGATGTAATGAGCTGATCTTTTAAAATCTTTTGAATCAATTAATTCACCAAAATTAAAAGTTGCAATAGGTTCAACATCTAAGTTGAGTTCATGTTTAATCTGTCGTTGAGCGGCGTTTAAAATTGTTTCACCAGGTAAAATTAAACCACCTGGCAAAACATATTTTTCAGTCCAATTTTTTGATTTCGTTAAGAAAACTTTATTCTCTTGATTTTCAACTATAACACCACAGACAACTTCAATACCTTTAGGATATTCATTCATTTTTATAGTATAACATTAAAGTTATTGATGGTTGGTCCTCCTTTTTTATAAAGTATTTCTTTTAAAAGGGGTACGTCATTCTTGTAAATAAAACAATCGATTAGTCTTAAACTTTCACAAAGTAAAGGTGATTGGATTAATCAAATGTAGTCTCCTTGTATTTATTATTTCAGGCTATTATTATCTAATTATGAATAAAAAAATAGTTAGATCCCATGGTTTTTCGCTAGGTTATGTTCTAGGCTTTATGGTGTTAATTGTAGTTATAATTTTTATCGGATACTATGTTTTTAAAAATACAAATAATCAACAAACTTCATCTACGACTCACAAAAACAATGTTGTTAGAGTGCAATGGGCGAGTTTTACAGATCAAAAGACTTCCTTGTCTTTTAGATATCCTACTAGTTGGAAATTAAACAAATTGAAAACTAATAGTAACGCTTCTGCTTCGAATACAATCTATGAAGCCTATAGTTTAGTGTCACCAAACAACAACGAACTATATATTTCTAATACTAATGTTGGCGGTAAGGGAGGCGCGGCTTCTAATTGTAGTGCGGCTGCTTTTTCCTTGAACGATCCTTGTGTTTCTCAAAAAGTTTATTCTGCTTTAAAGGTTGCTAATCCTTCTTATAATATTTTATCGGCCTCTAATTTTTTGTATCACCTCAATCCATATATTCTAGAAGAAAAGTATAATCCTGGTCGACAAACTCATGATTATTTCCCTCTAGCTGGCTATAATGGAATTGCGAGCTCTAACCAATTTAAGAATCTTAATTATCAGTCAAACACTAATAGTTATTTAATTTGTTATGAACCATATAATACAGGTTTATCGCCTACCCCTGGCGTTAGTCAATATCTATATTTAGGCTATCCTTGCAATTATGATGGCACTGGTTTGAGTGCAATTTACAGAGTTCAAAATAAGGCTAGTTTTCAATCGTCAAACGCAAAACTGGCAATTCAAGTCATGCAATCAATTAGTTTTAAACCTTCTACAAAGTAAGGGTGATTAGATTAATTAAATTAAAATCATAAGAGCATTTTAATGATATTGCTCGCAAGTTAGGTTACTGTCATCTATTAAATGAATACAATATTTTTGCCAGTGTTCAATATTGACGTATTTATACTTAAGTACTATAATATAGTAATTAAGTAAATGGAGTTATGTTATGGAACAACAAAGTCTTGAAGTGCAAGGGTCTATTTTGCCAATTTTAACAACCGGAGAATTGGATTGGAAAAGTGTTTATCAAATGGAAATATCTGAATCAGCTTTATTAGCGTTGGCTAAGAATGAATCAGATGATTGTCTGGGTGATGGTCGAGCTTTTCGTGCTATTAAATCCGGTTTTAATTTTGTTCAAACCTTACTTACCAAATCTGAACAAGTTCCGTCTAGCAATTGTCCTGTTAAAACTATGGGTGATGTCGTTGAATTGGTCGCTGTTTTTAGGGAGAATAATCCAAAACCTGAAACTGTTCAACATGTTTTAGATCAGGGACACGAAGTTACTAAAGTCGGCTTAATTATTGAATCTAGTCGTGACCTTGGTATTAGTATTGATAATTTTTGTGCATTAGTTCAACTATATGCTGGAGATATTGATTATGCTAGGGATCAAGTCGAAAAAATAGTAGATGCCATACCCGAAAATAAGCATAAGGTGAGACATGCTAGAGTTAATGATTTTATCGAAAGGCTTCGAGCAGGTGTGTTTGATGATGGTCAAGATATAGAATTTGTTGACGAAGAGGTCGCTAATTAATTTACTATGAGTCCTAAGAAAACCACCAATTCTTTCAGTGATGCCTTAGACGCCATAAATCGTGAGCGTAATCCCTTAGGAGCATTATTTTGTTCTCCAGAGTTGGTTAGGCGACTTAGCGATGAGGAAGCTTTAAAGATTGTGGTTAATGGTATATATAAGGCTTTGATGATGCAGTATCATCCAGATAGAGGTGTGACGAAAAATTCAACTAGCACGGATTTATTAACTGGTTTTCGGGCTGCTAAAGAAAAAATAGAGCAGGATCCTTCAAAAGCTCGGCAAGAATTTTTATCTCTTCAAAAAACTAAAAAAAATGTTAAAACTGTGGATAAATCTATACTTGAACCAACAAGAGAAGTTTTACCACGAAATTTTGTTCAAGAGTCTACAGCTAGCCGTTTATTCGAAGCCTTTATGTCTCGCGAAACAATTAAAGACATTGATTCGGCAAGAATTTTATTTCAGCCAATGCAATTAAAAGGTAAAGATCAATTATTATCAGTTCAGACTGACCGTGGAAAATCTAACCTAACATTGATGCAGTATGATAATAGCTTTGAGTTTAATCAGGAGCTTTTAGGGTATTTTAATGATATTGAAAACAAAATTGGACATCAGCCTGTCGCTCTATATGTTTCAAAAAAATCGGCTGATATTGTATCTCGCGATGGTCATTTAATTGGCATCGAAGGAGCTGAACTTAGACAATATGCCTTTGAAGAAGGTTGGTACCAAATTAAGGGTGAGAAAACTGCCAGCCGTGATTTTAGAAGTTTAATTCACTTTAAGCCCTTAGATCAAAAAACACAACCAATTCAATTATTTGGTAGTGTACCTCAAGATATTGAAAGAAAAAATGGATTTAAAAAATTGGACGGTTATTACGATGATGCAGATATCGTTTATGGTTCATTATCGGGTCAAAATGTCGGTCAACGAACGATTCCGACTTGGGAGATTGAGTTGTTGATACCTAATAGTATGTTCACTGATATTTTAAACCAGGGTTCATTAAAGCCAATTTTTGAACCAACCGCCGCCACTATTGGAGAATTAAAAAATGGACATAAATTAATTTTAGGTCAAGCAATTACTTCGGCAGTGACTTATAGAAAATAGATTGATTGTAAACGCGATTAAGAATTTTATTTTAGTGTTAAGTTTTGCAAGAATTATCACAAAACTTGCGTCATACTACAAATCAATTTAAAATAAACATAATCATTAAAATAAAGGAATAAATCAGTGCTATCATCAAATTCTAACAATATCGCGCTAGGCCATAGTCCTGTAAGTAGTGGTTCAGCTGCCCTTGTAGCTATTATATTTGCCGTAGTATGTATTATTGTGTATTTTTTTACGGCTTTTGTCTTGAGTAAAATCTTTCATAAAGCAAATCGTAAAAAGAGCCTAGCCTATATTCCTGTTTATAATTATTGGATACTTTTTGAAATTGCTGGTTTACCTGGCTGGTTAGTTTTTTTATACATTTTATCAGTTATTCCGATAATTGGTTATTTGATTGCTTTTATTCTAGGAATAATTTTAGCAGTTAAACTAGCTAAAAAATTTAATAAATCAATGGTTTTTACTATCTTTGGTTTAATTATTTTTAACGTTGTCGGTTATCTAATGTTAGCATTTGGTAAAGCACAATATAACACTTCAGATGTTCCACCAACTGGCGGAGGCACTACACCCAATCAATTAGATCAAGCAACGACTCAGTCACCTCAGAACGACCTGTCTTCTAACATAATAACCCCTAACATGAATGTAACTTCAGATGTTCCACCAGCCGTAGTAGCTGAACCCAATCAAGTTTATAGTGATTCACTGGTTAATCAGACGATACCAAACGTTGACGTGCCTGAAGCTGTAAATCCTATGTCAACTAATGATCCAGTAGTTATTTCCAATCCAATGGAATCATCAAATGCAGCGATTAATAATCAGCCTAGTGTAACAAATACTGATAACATGAATCAGGTCAATCCAACAGATAATCTAGCTCAGCCAGCCGAAGATAGCTCTTCTTCTAATAGTTCACCATCATTCCCTGCACCAGAAAATCAATCAACTGAAACTCAAGATTCATCTCAAAGTAATTTTTAATTTTTATAAATTAATTAACCCTAAAATTGATTTTAATGAATTTTTTGAAATAATTAAATATCAAAATTTAGAGAATATTAGACGAGTTATATTGATATTTTATTATTTGTAATGAATCCGCACAAAAACATTTTTAACGATTTGGATAGTTTGACGTTAAATTTTGATTCTAGAAACATTAGTGAACTTATTAGTTTAAAAGTGTTATAAACAAAAAAATAGATTATAATTTTAGTAATTTTAATATTATAAACCGTGGAATTTTATTTAAAATTTTAAATTTTTGTTCAGATATTTGTTCCATTTTTGGTAGTGGTTTAGGTTCAACAATATTGGCAATAACAAATCCAGCATTAGTAGCTTCTTGACTGATTTCACCAATGGGTTTATGCCATGTTGTGATGGCGAAATCAGCCTCTCTCGGTAATGTTTTAGGGTTCATGTAGTCACCTTTAATTAAAACTTCATTGGTTTGTTTATTTTTTGAGTATGATATTTCTCGACTGTGTATTTGTTCGTTACGGTTAATTATTTCCATAGCCGTACTAACAGGATGATTACATGAAAATAAAAAATATGAATTAGGTTTTAAGATTCTATAGACCTCTTGAAACACTTTTGTCCAATTTTCTATATAATGAATGGCTAAACTTGAATAAGCAAAATCAAAACTTTGATTTTCAAAAATTAAATTTTCCATATTCATGACTTGAAACTGATATGTAGGATAGGTTTTTTTAGCCATTTTTATCATATTGGTCGATATATCGATTCCGGTAATTTGCTTGGCACCTTGTTGAGCTAAATAATCACAGTCCTCTCCACTACCACAACCTAAACTAATGACAGACATATTTTTTAAATCGGGCAATAAATTATACATAGCTGGTTTTTCATAAAGTGAGTGATAAATAGAATCATCAGGATTACGAACGTGAGCAGTATATTGTTTGTAATTTTGATTATACCAATCAATTGAAATCTTATCTGTTGACATCGAAATTAGTTTAACAAAATTTATTAAAAATCTCAATTTAGGTCGTTGAATATGATATATCCTTTGAAAACCAAGTTAATTACCAAACCAACAAATCAATTGACAGAGTTATGATTAATTATAAATCGAAAATAAAATGATCTAATGTTAGTCTATTGTTGATATGAAGACAGTGGCTAAAATAATTATTCGTGATAACAATTCTAAAATTCTTGTATTAACGCGAAGTAGTACTCATCCAATTTTTGCTAATCATTTAGATTTTCCTGGAGGCGAAGTAGAATTAAATGAAAACAACAAATTGGCAATAGTTCGTGAAGCCAAGGAAGAAACAGGATTAATTTTATCTTTAACAAAAATTAAAGTCTTGTTTAACAAAAAAATAAACGATGACCTGTTTTATATTCTTTATAGTTATTCATTAAATGAGAGTGACCCACGGTTAATCATGAGTTGGGAGCATAGTTCATATCTATGGATTAATCAGGGTCAGTTATTAAAAGAGCCACTCCCGCCTAAGGTTGATCCTTATTATAAAAATGTCATAGATTTTTTGAATAGTTAAAAATTTCAATATAGCGAATATTTTATTTAACTCACTGTAATGTGGAATTGTGCATTTATTGCTTTTAGGTAGTTTTTTTATTTATAAGATATCAAAAACTGCATATAAAATCTTAGAACAGAGTTTATTTTCTATATAATGT
This sequence comes from bacterium, assembly GCA_027448765.1. Lineage (GTDB taxonomy): Bacteria > Patescibacteriota > Saccharimonadia > Saccharimonadales > UBA4665 > JAJZWG01. Next base: position 62,523 of record DAIDMV010000002.1, read on the forward strand.
CAGGGTTGTCATTGGGTGTGGCTATAATGGTTTGCAAAGAGCGTGGGATTTTTGAGATTGCAGTCTGTCTAATTAATGGGTCCCATATAGTCTTTTAGTTGAGCTTTGTAGCTAATTTGGAGAAGCGTTGCACAATTAATCTAGGACTTTCGTCTGCTTGCAAACAGGCTATAAATGAATAAAATAATTGCGATTATGAGGAGAATGTGAATCAATCCCCCACCTATATGAACCACAAAAAACCCCAAAGCCCATAATATGACTAAAATAATGGCGATAGTTATTAACATAATAAACCTTTCACTGATTAATTTTGTGAAATGAAGCCCGGTTGCTGTAGTGACATCTTTTGATGTTGCTTGTAGCCTAGTGACTCATTGTTTTTATAATAGTCCTTACTGCTTTGATGGTCTGTGTTCAAGATCACGAGACCTAGTTTTCTGTTATTGTCTGGCATTGGGTTGGTTATGAGTCTAGTTATACTTGGTCAGAGCTACTGCAACAGCTACCAGCCCCGACAATCGTAGTCTGTGATGGTCAGAAAGGCATACTACTAGCTATTGCTCGTTGTTGGTCGACTACCAAGGTCCAACGCTGTATAATTCCATGTCTGGCAGAACATTAGAACCAAGCTAACCCTGCATCCCCAAACTGAAGCTGGGGTAGAACTATTACAACTCACCAAAGATTTACTGAAAGGTATTAAAACTAAAGAAGAAGCCAGTAAGTGGATCAGACAACTTAAAGCCTGGGAACAAACCTATGGTGATTTCATCAAGGAACGAACATATATATCTATTCCAGTCCCCAACCAAAGAAAATGGTGGTATACACACAGAGGGTTAAGATCAGCTTACAAACAGCTAGATAAACTAATTAAAGATAAACAGTTATTTACTTATCTAGAAACTGATCTTACTGAAGAATTAATCCCTAAAACTACTAATTATGTAGAGGGTGGTATTAACTCTCAACTTAGAACCAAATTGAAGCTTCATAGAGGCATGAATGAAGAGCATCAAAGACGACTAGTTGACTGGTATCTTTATAGCCGAACTAAAGACCAAAAACCAACACGAAATTTCCTATAACTTCCATTAACAAATCTTCCTTAGCTACAGAATCATTATTAAGTATGGAAATAGTCTTATCTTCTAGCAGCTTATTAAGTTCAATTAAATCTAAATTAGTATTAATATTTAAAGTTATATTAATGAAGTCAACGGTGAGCCAAATAGAACGTAACTGACGATTTATCCTATCCTCACCTCTGTTATTTTGATCTTTTTTAGCGGTTATATTAGTCATTTTATGCCTCCTAGCAAATTATTAGTTTTGATAACATTTTGAGCAGTAATTTTTGCGAAATTAGTATATTCAACAGATATAAATTCTTGTTCATAAGTAATCCGGCTGAAAAGTTTGCTTATTATTAGCCGTAGGCTATGAAATCAACACAATAAATAGTACAATACAGTAGTCATATTAGATATAATTTAGATCTGCTGAATGTCAATTTTGAATTTTGGCAAAGAACTATATTTACAACTTCTAGAAACACCCTGCAATAGTGATAATTTTTAATACATACAGGAGCAGCAATGGTTACAGAAAGATTTAAAGATATAACGCTTCCATTAACAGGATTTAGGGACTCCGTTGGTCACGAGGTAAGGATCATGCGTTTTCTACAGACCACATATGCGGATTTATTTACCAAGAGTGGTTACGAGGAAATAATGGTGCCAATTGTTGAGCGAGCTAGTAGCTTTAGCGAGGAAGTTATAGGTGGTTCGCCTTGGCCAGAATGGGATAAGCGTGGGGTTTTCTATCTCCATCTACAAAGTTACGTAGAAGAAT
>DAIDMV010000003.1 GCA_027448765.1 bacterium
AGTAGATCAAAATCTAAGTCAACAGAATTGCGTTCAAGACCATAGAATAGTACCGCCGCGGTACCACCTTTAAATCCGAGATTCGGCGACAATGTCGTATCTGTGTAGATGTCTTTTAGTATCTGTAGTAAGATGCTTTTGTGTTTTGAGTAGTCGAGTGTCATCTTATCTGTACCCTTGTTGATACTCGTTAACTTTTTTAACCAATCGTTTACTGTGGTAGATGGGCAATATGGTAGCAACCTTTATCCAGTCCAAGGAGTTTAAATTATCGAAATGATAGTCTTTGCTCACGTATAACCGATCTAAAAAGGCTCGTTCTTTGGTCGCAACTCCATAGCCGTCTGAATGTACAATGCCAGTAGTATCACGCAGGACATACTCCTTCATTCGGATAAAAGAAATTTTCTGATCACTGATCTGAATCTCACGATTAATGTATGAAGCTACAAAGATATTGCTATAGTACTGAAAACTAATGCCTTCGCGTGTCAAAACTGTTTCAAAACTAATGTATGATGGCGTATAAATACGCGTCGCAAGCTCAAGCTGACTGTAATTTTTGTCTTTAACGTAGAAGCCCCGACGAACTCGTAATAACTTACCAGAAGCGGCGTAACTGTTTAGCCTGCTAGTAATTATTTCTGCTCGCTCTTCACTCCACAATAAAGCTACGTCTTTAGTTGAAAAGACGGTTTGTGGAGATCTGAGTAAAGCTTCTAAATAAGCACCTTTTGTAAGTTTATTGCCCATATTGTTACTGTAACCTAGTTTTAAAGTAGTTTCCAGTCCACATATTACCATAATGGTTGTGGTAAAGCAATAAAAAATAGAAAATAGAACGTTCTCGTGTCAATATATTAATTATGAAAATAGAATTCAAATCAATGCCAATATAAGAAGGTGTACTACATGGTCCATATACTATTAAAAGGAACCAAACCAGTTTTTAATCAAGCTAATCAGCTAAGTCATGCACCCGTAGACTCCTATGATAAATAACATGGGAAGCTAAAAACAAACTCGGTAAGGGAGTTGGAAAGTTATACGATGAAAGGAATTTTCAATAGATCTGAAGCTGAAATTGCTGAACAAGATGATGAAAACGTAGAAGCAAGTGATAGTGATATTGAATTATTTTTGCAAGCTCAGGGTATTGTCAAGACCCCGAAATATGGAGCACTTTGTCTCCGACTACTGTTAGGTCTCTATTGTTTAATTCACAGTTTTATCTGAATTCGTTAGTATTCTAATAATCTATTAAGTCTAGTTCTGGTATAGCACTGTTGATTGATTCATCAACAGTGCTATTAACTGACTTGTACCAAACCTAAACTTATATAGAATCTTTAATACTTCAATTTGTTTATTATTTAGTTTTTTATAGGATTTAGTAGTCATAGATTAGTAATATATAAATATAATAGAATAGTAGAAGAAAAAAATAAAATAACAGAGAAGAAAATTAATCTAAGCTTTCCTAACCTTAGGTAAGTAATTTTATTTCAATAAACAGAGTGTTTGGTTATAGAAAATACCATCCAAGTATTAATAACAGACGGCTATAACCAATATTTTTTGATTTTCAAACAAGTATTGCTGATTCAATTATGGCTTGTTGCTCTTCTATAAAGCCTTTGGTAGTTTTGCTAAACTTACATCTTTTCATTTAACCTAGTTCATCGACTAGACCATGGATTATCTCTACTATAGAAAAAACGGGCTCGAACCAAGTTATTTAATTTCAAAAATATGTCTAAATCCTTGATGGTGCGGATAAGAGGACTTGAACCTCCACGATCATATGATCACTAGTATCTGAAACTAGCGCGTCTACCATTTCGCCATATCCGCATATATCATCAATTTGTAACCATAGATCTTTTAACCTCCCATTGATTGATATTATTAAATATATCACTAGTTGAATTAATATCTTTTTCTGACATGTTCTTGATTGGAAAATGAGCATCTAGAGTATAACCAGGCTGAAATAATCCAACTGCTGGCACATCTTTTTGCCAATTAGCTAAAAAATGAGCGTATTTAATAATACGAACAGCTTTGTTAAGCGTTATTCGAGCAGTTTCTAATGATCGATCAACTGATGAATTATTATATTCTGAAAAATTAAGGCTATTTAAAAGCTGTGGATTTGCTTGAGAGCCATCCCAGTAAACAAATTCATCTGGATCAACACCAATTGAAATAGAATTAATTAAACTCTGATATTGATGATATTGTAAAGTAATCGCAAATTCATTCAAATCTTCAAAATTAGGTACTATTTTAACACCAATTAATCTATAGTCACTTTTTAATTGATCAAATATCAAATGATTTAAAGGCGTATTGATTAAATTAACACTAAAACTTAACAACTTACCATTAAGATAAAGTAAGTGTTTTGCCCCGAATTTATAACCTAGTGAAGTTAAAATCTTTATTGCTTCAGTAGGATTATAACTAGCTTGATTAAATTTAGGATTATAGGCCAATTGACCAACCAATAAAGGACCAAAAACTTGATGGGTTGGAAAACCAAGTCGATTAATTAAAGATTTAACATTAGTAGCTAATTCTAAGGCCTGTCTAATCTGAGGATTGTTAAAGGGTGCGACATTATTCTTAAAAAATAAATATGTACCAGCTGTAAAAAGAAAATTATACTGGTAAACTTGATTTAAATTTTTAATCCGATCTGACTGTAAGTTAAGTGCCAGATTAACTTGATTACTATTAAAAGCAGTCGTTAATAAACTATTGCTCGGATAAGTTTTAATAATTAACTGCTTAACCTTGGGTTGACCTAAAAAATAATTCGGGTTAGCTACTAAGGAAATTTCGGCTTGACTATTAAGTGGATTACTACCATTAATATTAATAGTTTGCCATTTAAAAGGTCCTGACCCGACTGGTTGAAATGTACTAAAATTGTCTGACCGAAGGTCAACTGGTGGAACATTTTTTAGTAAGTTTTCGGGTACAATGCCATTGGTTAAAGAATAAATAAAAGAAGCTAGCTGGTTGGGTAAATTAAATTCAACCGTACTATTATTTAAAGCCTTGACGCTAACACCATTAAAACTATTACTTAAGGCTGATCCAACATCAGGATTTTCAATTAGATTATAGGTAAAAACAACATCTCGAGCCGTCAACGGTGAGCCATTTGACCACAATAAATTAGGTCTGAGTTTAACTATATATTGTTGGCCATGATTTTTAATCTGATAGCTACTAGCTAAATCACCAACCAATTGATTTTTTTGATTATAGGTAAATAAACTAGCATAAAGTAGTTTTGAAACAGAAGAATCAACACTAGAAGTCGAAAACAAAGGATTAGAGTTAGTGTAAGTACCACTTAAACCCAAACTTAAAACTCCCCCTGGAACAAATTGAACAGTTTGAAAATAATTATTTAAGTTAATGAACTGGATGAATAACAAAACGAAAATTACAACAACTAACCCTGACCAAACTATCACAAATCGTAAAGATTTTTTTAAATTTTTAGTACGATTAAACAAATCATCTTCAATCAAAGAAGCCACGAAAACCAACAACTCATTAGACCATTTGGTTGGTCGCTCAACAAACCTTAAAAAGTTTTTTTTCATCTAAGTAAAACTATTTTTTAATAGTAACGCTCAAAATTAAAGCTAAGCAAAAAACAACTGCTAAAAAAATCGTCAGCTGGAAGATGGTTTTTTCAACTCCTCTTCTTTTGGTGTTAACTTCGGCAGCCGAGCTAGTACCAGCTCCCAATGAAGCACCTCTGGTTTGGATTAAAATTAAAATAGCAATTAAAACGCTGGTTATAATTGAAATATAGTTATAAATTGTCATTTTTGCCTTTCATCTAAAAAAGTACTTACTAAATAGTTTAGCAAACCAATTACCATACCTGCAAATATTGCGCTTGTAAAATCTTTAATCTCTAAGCCCGGAAAAAATCGACATACTAGATAAATTAATAGTCCGTTAATAATAATCATAAATAATCCTAAACTAATCATAATGGCTGGTAAAGACAAAATGACTAAAATTGGTTTTAAAACAATATTGATAATTGCCAATAAAAAGCCCGCTAAGATCAATTCACCCAGATGGTTAGCTACGTTAAAGTTTTGGTTTAAAAATCTAACTGTAATTAATAAGCCTAGGCTAGCGATTAACCATCTTAAAATGAAACGAGCAATTTTATTTAACATTTTCTTAACCTAAATTATAAGGATAGTGACTTAACAAACGATAGTCGTTGGCAGTAATTAAAACATCATCTTCAATTCTAACACCAAAACCATTTTTTTCAAGATAAAAACCTGGTTCAATAGTGATAACCATGCCTGGCTTTAAGGTCTGATTATAATTTCCAACATCGTGAACATCTAGTCCTAAAAAATGACTAACAGCATGAGGATAATAATTTCTAACTAATGCTTTATCTCGTTTAGTTAAAATTTTTAATCTAATTAAAGCCTCAAAAATTAAATTAAAAACTTTTTGCTCTAAGTCTTTATAACTTAAACCTGGTTTTAAGATAGCTATGGCTTGATCATGAATTTCTAAAACAGATTCATAAACTGCTTTTTTTAAACCCTTGATTGGAACCATTGAAAAGGTTCTGGATAAATCAGCTGCATAGTGATTATATTCAGCCCCAATATCAACTACAATTAAATCATCAGGCTTAATTGGGTGGTTATTAGCTGTGTAGTGTGGCAAAACAGCATTACCACCGCCAGCAACAATTGGGTTAAAAGCATGCCGACTAGCTTGTCGACAAAAAACATCATTAATATCAGCTTGTAATTGATTTTCATTTTTATAATTTTGGAGATTATGATCAATCTTCAAAAAAGCTTCTTCTGTAATATCGATAGCTTTTTGAATAGCCAAAACTTCTTCATCGCTTTTAATTTGTCTTAATCCAGACAATAATTCATTAAGATTAAATTGAATTAATGGCAATTTAAGAGATCTAATGATTTCTTGTAAATGTAAATTTGCCGGATTCAACCAAAAGCCAGACTGTTGATCGTAAGATTGATTAGTTTTGATTAAACCAATTTTTTTTAATTTATGGCCTAAATCTTTTAACAACTCCAAACCTTGCTGATAATTTAAAATATGCTTAATTCCACTAACCTGACTAATTTGAGCAAAATCATATTGACCCTCAAACATGTCTTGGTAATGACTACGATCTGGTAAAATTAACCATTCGTTTTGATTATCCATGACTAGCCAAGCTTCAGGTAAATCTAACCCCACTAAATACCAAAAATTACTGTCTTGAGTGAACTCATAAGCTTCATCTGATTTTTTCTGCAACAAAGCATTAGCTGTTATAACTGTTAAACTCTCGTCTGGCAATAAGTTTCTTAATTCAGAGCGGCGTCTTGAAAAAAAACTTTGATTTAACATAAATAAAAACCCATGACAATCAGTATAACAAAATATCTTACAAATATTTTTTTATAATTTTAGCTTTTTGCACACCAATAAATTGAACTAAATCTTCTTCGGTCGTTTTTTTAATCTGTTCAACTGAACCATATTTTTTAAGAAGCTTACGTTTAGTCACAGGTCCGATACCGATAATATTATCTAAACTAGATTTTAATGAATTCTGTCTCTTTAAAACAGAATGATAACTAACTGCAAAGCGATGGCTCTCATCACGAACTCTTTGCAATAATTTAATTAAAGCTAAATTTTTATCTATATTTAAAACTAAAAAATTATCTGTCTCTTGAATGATAATATTGTATTTTTTAACAAACTCTTGATTTAGTTCGATCATACTAGCCGGTTGACCATCCAAAGAACTTTGTTGAATAATAATCTGTTCATTTTTCTTAGCTAAACCAATAAAGGGGACTTTAAAATTGTTTCTTAAATTTCTAGCTTCAATAGCCGCACTTAATTGACCTTTTCCACCATCAATTAAGACTAAATCTGGTTGACCCCAACTTGCTAAATTTTTATCTGAAAAACGACGAAAAATTGTTTCTTTCATATTATAAAAATCATTATTATGTTCAATTTTGGTTTTAAATTTACGGTAATCAACTTTTGAACTAACACCGTTAATAAAGACTACCATACTGGCTACAACGTTCGTTCCCGACATATGAGAGATATCATAACCTTCAATACGTTGAATAAGATTTTCTAAATTTAATAAAGTCTTTAATTGAGTGAGAGCTTCATCTTTTTTTAAATCAGAAAATTCATGTCTATGAAACATGACCTGATCATTTAACTGTTTTAAAGCTGTTAGTTGATTCCGAACCTTGGCGGCAGCTTCAAATTGCTGATGACTAGCTAACTGGTTCATGGTTTTAATTAAATCAGCTTCTATTTTTTGTTGTTTGCCTTCAATTACCATTATTAATTTTCTCAAATTAGATCGATAAACGACTAAAGGTGTTTTATTTTTTCCTAAACCAGGATCAAGCCCCAAGTAATAATCTAAAGTAACTTTATTTTGATTTTTACTGATAGCATAAGGAAAGATTTTTCTTAAAAATTTTAAAGCTAACTTAATCTGTAGTCCATTAATATAAGGACCAAAATATTTTGCCCCATCATCTAAGGGTCGACGAGTCAGGGCAACAGTCGGATATAAACTATCATAATCTATTCGAATATAATTTAAAGATTTATCATCTCTAAGTAAAATATTATACTTTGGCAAATAGCGTCGGATCATTTCAGCTTCTAAGAAAAAAGCTTCTAATTCACTGTCGACTTCCATATAGTCTAAATCTACAATCTCATTGATTAAAGCTTTAGTTTTTGCATCTTTTTGATTAATATTTTGAAAATACTGCCTGACCCTATTCTTTAATTTTTTAGCCTTGCCAACATAAATAATTATTTCGTTTTGATCTTTATATAAATAAATTCCAGGCGATAAAGGCAAACTATCGATCTTATTTTTTAAACTTAAATTAGGCATTAGTTGGTAGTGAAGATTTGCTCTGACATTGTAAAGAGCAAAAAAGACTTTTGTCCTGACAATCAGGACAAATAATTAATAATTTATTACATTTTTTATTAGAGCAATTGGCATAATTAGAGGTTTTTTTCTGACAATGACAACATTTAGCAATATCTTTAGCTGTAGAACTAAACTTAAGACCCATTCGACCATCAAAAGTATACATAGAACCCTGCCAATAACCATCATCACCATAAACAGAACCATATTTTTCAATTCCACCATCAATCTGATAAACGTCTTTAAAACCATATTTTTTCATCAAAACAGTCAAAACCTCACATCTAATGCCACCAGTACAGTACGTCACGACAGTTTTATCTTTTAAATGATTATATTTTGTTTTTTTTAACTCATCCTTAAATTCTCTAGTATAATTTATTTCTGGCACTACGGCATTTTTAAAACGACCAGTCTCAGCTTCATATTGATTTCGACCATCAAAAAAAACTACGTCAGATTTTTTATTCTTAACAAGATCATGGACTTGTTGAGGGCTTAAATGCTGACCACCACCAACAAGTCCACGATCATTAACTTTCAATACATCTTTTAAGCCAAAAGTAACAATTTCATCTCTAACTTTAACACTCAAACGAGGAAAATCTTGGTCAGTGCCATCACTCCATTTATAACTTATGTCACGAAATTGATCATAGGTTTTATTATTTTTAACATATTGTTTCAAATTAACTTCTTGACCACCTAAAATACCGTTAATGCCATGTTCAGCAATAATAATCCGACCTTTTAAATCTAAGGATTGAGCTAATGTCTGTTGCCATAAACGAATCGCTTCAGGATCTTTAACAGGTCTAAAGATATAAAATAATATAATCTTATACATAATAAAATTATATCTTAAAAATTAATAATATTAAGATTAAAACTACTAGTAACGCAATAACAATCAATAAACTAACGTCAAGACTAGTCCATGATTTAAGTGAAAGATCTGATCGTTGAACATTCTTTTCTTTTAAGTTATTTGAAGACTGACTTGTCACATCTTTACTTTTAATCCGAACTTTCTCTTCAATTAACTGGTCGAATTGTTGGATACCAGATTGATCAATTTGATGAATTTGATCTCTTAAATCTTTTAAATACGGGTCTTTTTCAAAATCTTTTTGATGTTCCAGTAATTCATATTTTAAATATTCCTCAATCGTACCAGTTCGTAAATATTCTTCAACTACTCTTTTCAAGCCATTTAACGAAATTTCACGATTAAGATAAATAGTTCTAAGACTGACTCCTTCTACTCTAATATTGCTGGCTAAATTTAAATATTCCCGTTCATTAAGATGAATCTTAGAGGATTCAGTAGGTTGAGCTATTTTTTGCTTTGATTCAAAATTATTTTTTATCGGATTAGCCAAATTTTCTTTTTTGACAGCTATTTTTTTCTCTATCTTATCGGGTTGATTCGTTCGTATTGATAAAGATTTTTCTAAATCCTCTACCATAATAGTTTTCTCGTATACAGCTTGCTCTAAAACTGCAATATTATTTACTAATATTTTATCACTATTTTCTAATTTAGCTAATTGGGGTTGTGTCTCAAATATTTGATGAGACAAATCATCAATAAAACTTTTATTTGAATTACTGTGATGAGGTTTCAAAACATGACTAATTGACTTAGTATTTATCTGTGGTTTTGCTAAGTCATCGGTTTGATCGATGATGACTGTCATTGGTTCTTCTTCTAAATCATTGACTTGACTAGCTTGATTTAAATTAATTCTATTAACAGTCTCTTCAAAAACTGGTATTAATTCACCACTATTAGATAAATCTTCTAGGAACTTAAAACTATATGGAAAATCCAAACGAATATCTTCGTTTAATTGACCTAGCTGATGTCGAGCAATTTGAGAAATAACGATTTTAGACTGATTGTCATCAAGTTCTTCGACCATTAAGGTCTCAGCTATATCCGGTTCAAATTCTAAATTATCTTGATCGACTGTCGACTGATTACTATCGTTTTCTTCGGTTTCAAAAAATTCAGATAAATCTTGATCAGCTAATTCACTATCTTCTTGATCATCTTCTAATAATTTTTTTTTATTAAAAAAATTCCGCCAATTAAAATTCTTTTTTGTTTTAACTGCTTGATTTTCTAAATCGTCATCTTCTTCTTCATCGTCTTCATCAACTTCAATATCTAATCGACCGGACCTATATTCCATAATAGCCTAATTATAGACTGACAAATTAAAAAATAAAACTTCTTAAGCTTCTTCTGTTGGTGCTTCAGCTTCTGATGATTCTTCTGTTTGACTATCTTGAACTTCTTCTTCACTATCACCAGCCAAAGAATTATTAGCCGCTTCAACAGCACTAGGCTCATAAACAGAAACAACACTTTGACTAACATCAGTCTTTATCGTCACCTTATCTGGCACAATCAACTCTTCAACTGTAATATGATCACCAACTAAAATTAATTTTTCAGCATCATAATATATTACATCCGGCAAATCTTTTGGCAAAGCTTCAACTTCAACAGTTTCCAAATGTTCAATTACCAATAAACCTGATCGTTCAGCTGGCGAAGATTCGTTACCATCTTGATAGAGTGGCTTTAATGGTATTTCAGCTTCAACGATTTGATTTTCTTCAATAGTACTAAAAACAACATGATTAATTCTTTGTTTAGTCGCTAAATAAGAAACTTCTTTGATCAAAGTTGTCAATTGCTTATCTTTATCGTCAATCACAACAACTGGATGATGTTTGCCAGCTGTTTGAACAACCTTAACAACATCCTTGAAAGATGCTTGCGCAATGATAGATTGATGACCATGATCGTTAATAACAATTGGCACTATACCATCTAAATAAAGTTTTTTAACTTGTTTCCCCACAATTTTTCGATTCTGATATTTTAACTGAACTTGATCACTGGACATATTAATTTGCTCTCCTTAATTTATATTATATCAAATTTTAAATGGACATATAAATCTTTTCTTAATACAATAGTAAGATGTTTAATGTAACACACGTATTAGAAATTGGTGGCTTGTGGCTTCTAGCTACTTTTATCTTTACTGAAGTTGGATTATTTTTAGGTTTTATTCTACCTGGTGATACTTTAGTCTTGACAGCCGGCGTTTTAGCCAAAGAAGGTAAATTCGCTTTATCTTCAACTATTATCGTCATTGCCATAGCTGCTATTGCTGGTGATAATTTAGCTTATTGGATTGGCCATCATTTGGGACCCAAAGTCTTTACTAAGCCAGATAGCTTATTACTCAGAAAAAGTCATATTGATCGAGCTGAAAAATTTTACGAAAAATATGGTTCTAAAACTGTTTTAATTGCTCATTTTTTCCCAGTCATTCGATCATTTTCTCCCCTGCTGGCCGGAGTTGGAAAAATGAATTATTTAAAATACTTCTTATTTGATGTTATAGGTGATATCGCCTGGTCAATTATTGTCACTTTACTTGGTTATTATGTTGCCTCCAGAATACCTGGTATTAATAATTATATTAATATTGTACTAGCTGCTATTGTAGCTATTTCAATTATTCCAGTGGGCTGGCATCTTTATCAAAGATATCAAAAAAATAAAGTAAATTCTCAAAAAAACAATTAAACTAGCATCTTAGCTAAATATTGACCAGTATAACTATCTTTAATTTTAGTTAATTGTTCCGGTGTTCCTTGACCAATAATTTGTCCTCCAGCTTGACCACCATCTTGACCCATATCAATCAGCCAATCAGCATTTTTAATAATATCTAAATTATGCTCAATAACTAAAACACTATTCTGATTATCAACTAAAAGATGCAAAATTTTTAACAGTTTTTTAACATCATCCATGTGTAATCCGGTAGTTGGTTCATCTAAAATATAAAGAGTTTTACCAGTTGATCTTCTGGATAATTCACTAGCTAATTTTATTCTTTGGGCTTCACCACCACTCAGCGTAGTAGCCGGCTGACCTAGTTTAATATAACCAACACCAACATTAACCAAAGTCTGTAATTTAACAGCAATATTAGGTACATTTTGGAAAAAATCTAAAGCTTGCTCGCATGTCATATCTAAAATTTCACTAATATTTTTATTTTTATAATGAATCTCTAGGGCTTCTTTATTGTATCGACGACCATGACAAACTTCACATTCAACATAAACATCTGGCAAAAAATGCATCTCAATTTTTATAATGCCATCTCCAGAACAATTTTCACAACGACCACCTTTAACATTAAAACTAAATCGGCCAGCCATATAACCTCTAACTTTAGAATCAGGTAAATTAGCAAATAATTCTCTTATTGGCGTAAATAAACCGGTATACGTAGCCGGATTAGAGCGAGGGGTTCGACCAATTGGTGACTGATCAATCACAATAGCTTTATCTAAATTCTCTAAACCTAAAATTTCTTGATGATAACCAGGAACAGTATTAGCTCGATGCAAACGAGCTAATAATTCTTTAGCTAAAATATCATTGATTAAGCTTGATTTACCCGATCCTGATACTCCGGTTACTACACACAACAATCCAAGTGGAATTTTAACCGTAACATCTTTTAGATTATTCTCTTTAGCGCCAACAATAGTTAAAAATTTCTTATTACCAAGACGTCGTTTTTTGGGAATTTCAATTTTTTTCAAACCACTTAAATATTGACCAGTTAAGCTAGCTTGATTATGTTTAACTTCCTCTGGGGAACCAACTGCAATAATCTCCCCACCATGAATACCGGCACCCGGACCAACATCAATAAGATAATCAGCAGCTAAAATTGTTTCTTCATCGTGTTCAACAACAATAACGGTATTACCTAAATCTCTTAAATGTTGAAGAGTTTGAATTAATCGACTATTATCGCGTTGATGAAGACCAATACTTGGTTCGTCTAAGACATATAAAACTCCTGTTAAACCAGAACCTATTTGAGTTGCCAATCGAATTCGTTGTGATTCACCACCACTAAGCGTATTAGCACTTCGTAAAAGTGTTAAATAATTTAGACCAACATCATTTAAAAAAGTTAATCGACTGATAATTTCTTTTAAAATTAATTTTGCAATTTTTTGTTCCTGGTCATTTAATTTTAAAGAATTAATCCAAATTTTAACTTGATCAATCGACTGGGAACAAACATCCATAATTGATTTTTGATTAATTTTAATTGCCAAAACTTCTGGTCGTAATCTTAAACCATGACAAGCATGACATGATTTTTCTTGCATAAATTTTTGAATATCTCGGCGAATAAATTCACTGTCTGTTTCTCTAAATCTTCGTTCTAAATTAGCTACAACACCTTCATAAACTGTTGTAAAAGAACGTCCATTACCTAAGGATATTTGATAAGTTTCTGAACCGGTTCCATACATAATAATTTTCATCTGCTCAGAGTTCAATTCAGCGGTCGGTACTTGTAAAGAAAAATTATAACGATCAGCTACCGCTTGAAGTTTTTTCATATACCAATTATCAACATTAATCCTGTTATATGGTCTGATCGCTCCTTCACGAATAGTTAAATGACCATTAGGTATGACTAACTCCGGATCAACTTCTAATTTTGAACCTAAGCCAGTACAAACCGGACAAGCACCTTGAGGATTATTAAAACTAAAAGTTCGTGGTTCTAAATCTGGTATCGTTATATCTGGATGATCGGAACAAGCATATAAAACTGAATAATCAGCTAAGTATTGATTGTTTTGATCTAATAATAAAATACGTTCTCCACCAATTTCTAGAGATTGCTCAATCGATTGAACTAAACGAGTCCGATTATCATCATTAATAACCAACCGATCAACTAAAATTTCAATTTTGTGACGAATATTTTTATCAAGAGTTGGGAATTCATCTAGTTCATAAATAATGCCATCAACTCTAGCTCGACCGAAACCAGCTTTAAGATATTGGGCTGAAATATGCTCAAAAGCACCTTTTTTATCATTAACAATTGGGGCTAAAATCATAATCCGTTGATCTTTAAAGTCTGATTCAATTTGCGAAATTATACCACTCGATGTTTGTTTAAAGACTGGCTGACCGTCAACCGGACAATGAGGTATACCAATACGGGCGTAAAGTAGTCTTAAATAATCATAAATTTCTGTCACGGTAGCAACTGTTGAGCGAGGATTTCTAGATGATGATTTTTGATCAATACTAATCGCTGGACTTAAACCATCAATTTGATCAACATCAGGCTTTTCCATAATACCTAAAAATTGTCGAGCATAGCTACTAAGCGACTCAACATAACGACGTTGACCTTCAGCATAAATAGTATCAAATGCTAGACTAGACTTTCCGGAACCCGATAAACCAGTTATAACAACTAATTTATCTCTAGGAATAGTTAAATCAACATTTTTTAAATTATGCTCTCGAGCTCCCTTGATATTGATTTGATTATTATTCATAAAACCTTAATTTTAGTCAAACTATTATACTAAAAAAACCACTCTATTAGAAGTCTAAAATAAAAAATCAATTTTATGATCAGCTAAATAAACTAAACAATCGTCTTTAGCGCCTTGTTTTTTCAGTTCATTAACTAAACCTCGTTTGATCAATAAATTATGTAATCTATTGACGGCTTCACTGTTATTGAAGTCAGTTTTGTTGACTAAATTTTCTAAATCTTGACCAGTCACTTTAAATTTATTGTTAGCAATCTTACTAACCGTAAATTTCCGACTGGTTTGAGGATTTAAATGATCAAAATTAATAATCTTAACAGTTTCTGGGCTTATTTCATCTTTAGGTTGAAGTTGATTAATCTTATCAACTTCTCGATAAATTAAATCTTTCAAATCATCCAAACCAAATAAACTTTGAGTCGAAATTTTTAAAATTGATGTTTTAGTTTTTAATTTCTTTTTAAAACTATTAATGATACGATCGGCTTCTGTTTGACTCAAAAGATCAACTTTATTAAAAACAATAATCTCTGGTTTAACTTTTAAATCAATTTGATAAGTTTCTAATTCGTGTCTAATAGTTAGATAATCATTAATTGGATCAGATGATGAAATATCTACCACATGAACTAATATTTTAGTTCTTTCTATGTGACGCAAAAAGTCAAAACCCAAACCCTTACCACTAGAAGCACCGGCTATTAAACCAGGAATATCAGCAATTAAAATAGCTTGACCTCTGAAATCAAGCATTCCTAAAGATGGTTTAAGCGTCGTAAAAGAATAATCTGCTATCTTCGGTCGTGCTTGACTAATTCGACTAATCAAACTAGACTTACCTACGTTTGGAAGACCAATTAAACCAACATCAGCTATCATTTTTAATTCTAATTGAAGTTCGATTTTTTGACCCTTTAAACCCTTTTCAGCAAATTTTGGTGCTTGACGAGTTGAGGAAATAAAATGAGCATTACCAAAACCACCTTGACCACCTTTAGCAATAATCTCCCTTTGATGATTTTGAACTAAATCAACTAATAATTGGTCTTGGTCATAAATTAGAGTACCTATAGGCACTAACACAACCTGGTCCTTACCTCTTTTGCCATGTCTATTGTTAAAGCTGCCTCGGTCACCGTTTTCAGCTTTAATTATTTTTTTATATCTGAAATTAGCTAACGTATCTTGATTAGCACTTGCTTCAAAAATAATGTCACCACCATCACCACCATCACCACCATCTGGACCACCTTTAGCAATAAATTTTTCATGACGAAAACTAATACTACCATCACCACCATCACCGGCTTCAACTGCAATTTTAACTTGATCGACAAAATTCATTATCTATAAATATAATTAGGAAATAAAGAAATCGGGGCTTTTTGCCAATCAACTACATCCCAACCACCTGTTGGAGTTGAATTAGTCGATGAAACTTGACCATAGGAATTCATTTCAGAAATCCAAATAGTTCCATTAGGATTGATAGCTCGAACAATAGCCACATGTCCTTCACCACCGGCAGCATACGGAGTTTGAGCAATGGCACCAACCACTGGTGTTGAACTAACACGCCAACCATCTTGGGCAGCATAATAAGCCCAGGTTGCAGCATTACCCCAATTAGGTGGAACCGCTATTTGAGTAGCAACATACCAAGTGCAATAACCAAAATCATAGCCGTTATAACATGAAGCTGAATTACCATAAATATCACTACAAGTCGGCGTTAAATTAACAATTGGAGCAGCTACTGGTTCTTTACCACCAGGAATAATGATTTGTTCGCCTGGTGTTAAGCCACTAACTTCTGCGTCATTATATGAAATAATATTTTTAGCGCTAGATTGAAATTTTTGAGCTAAAGATTGTGGTGTATCACCAGCCTGTACCGTATAAACCAAACCGTTCATTGGAGGAATCAATAAAACCTGGCCGGTATTAATATTTTCAGTTAACAAATTATTAGAAGCCATAATACTACTAACAGACACCCCAAACAATTTTGAAATTTGAGCTAAGGTTTGATTATTTTTAACCGTATAACTAACGATATCACTATTAGTTTTTAAGTTAGTTTGAACAATTTGAGGTTTAGACATAACGGCTTGATTAGCCCCAGCCATGGCAATTTCGGCCTGTTGACTTTGAGCCTGGTTGGCGATGGCAGTTGTCTCTGGTAAATTAGTCATTTTGGCAACCGTTAAAGCAATATCGGCAGAAGACTGTTGATCTAAAGGATCAACGACTGTGGTTGATGAATTTAGTTGGTTTGATCCACTAACTGCCAATAAATTAGTCTGGTTAGAACTAAAAATAATTAAAACAACCAAAAATATAATCAGAAAATTAATCGCCAAAATAAAAAACTTTATCTTATTCAGTTTAAAACGGAACCTAATCCTTAATTTCCTAATTGGCCAATCAATTTTACTAGCTTTTTTATTGATTAATGCTGAACTACTAATCTTTTACTCCGTTCAAACAAAACTTAATACCATCAATTATAGCCTAAAATTAGCTAAAAATCAATCTGGATCAAGAACATCTAACATGGCAATAAGTTGCAATGTTTTGATTTTGTTGACTTAAGGTCTTCGAGAAATAAGTATGACCGTTATCACCAGTGACAAAATATAACCAATTAGTCGACGCTGGGTGAGCCAATGCTTCTAAAGCCGATGGTGAAATTGTTGAAATTGGCGTTGGCGGTAGACCAGGATGCAAAAGCGTGTTATAAGCTGAATTATAGTTCAAATTTTGACCTTGGCCGGCTTGTTCTGAACCATACAAGGCCGTTACATCAGATCCTAAAGGCATATTCAAACTAAGTCGTGTCAGAAAAACTTGAGCCACTTGAGGCTGAGCTCTTAAGGATGAAACTTCTTGACTGATAATAGAGGTTAGGGTTAAAGCCTGATAAATACTTAATTTTTCACTAGCAAACAGTGCTTGTAGTGATGGAGTAATTCTTTGACTCATTTCATTTAAAGATTCAGCCACTACAGTTTGAGGAGAAGAAGTATCGTTGATTTGAAAACTATCTGGCCACAATAAACCCTCTAAGGTACTCACATTAGCCGGTTTATCATTAACAATTGGAATAGCCGTATATAGGCTTGGATTAAAGGCAGCTAAAACCGCTGATTTTTGAAAACCAGCCTTAATAAATGTCTGCTCAATTTGATTAATTGTTTTACCAGGTAAAATTGTTAATAACTTAGTAGCTACATTACCGCTACGAATAATATTAACAAGTTTTTGTAAACTATACGAAGGAGATAAACGATAACTACCAGCTTGTAAAACCTCATTACTAAGTGAATGAACATAAACTTTAAAAATCCAAGAACTTCGAATTAAATGATCCTTAGCTAAAAGAGAACCAATCATATCAACCGAATCACCTGAAGGAATTGTAACTTTAACGATTTGATGATCAGAAGCATTAATTGGTTTTAAATCTTGATTATAAATCTGTGAAGTTATTAGAGTTATAACCGATAAAACAACCACTATAACCAGTATAAAAAGCTTAGTTTTTCGAGGAATTTTATGGCGTTTTTTTGAATAATCATACTTCATAGACTGTTGATATAATCCTCTAAAATTAAACAGGCTGCCTCGCTATCAATCTGACCTTTTGAGTTAGTCTTAGAAGAAAGATTTTTTTCAGCTACAACACTAGTCAAAGATTCGTCTTGATAAACGATTTTTAAATTCAGCCCTTTTAAATGTTGGTTAACAAATTCTTGAACCTTTTGAGTTTGCTTAGTTAGTTCTCCTGACATATTACGAGGTAAACCAACTACTAGAAGATCAATCTCATAATCGTCAATAATTTGTTTTAAACGATCGTTGAAATTATTATCATTATCTAAATAATCTAACGGCTTAACGATAAAACTATTTTTTTTAACTACTGCCAAGCCAATTCTTTTCTCACCTACATCAAAAGCTAAAATATTATTTTTCAAATTTAACATAAAAATTTAGGGTTTTAAAATATTAACTATAATTTTATTTTTATTACTAGGCAATGAACCAAGCCAAGAAGGCGTTACGTTAATGGTAACATGTTGGATATTTGGATTTTTCTTTAATTGAGAGATAACATAATTAGTAGAATGACCAGCGGCTAAAACTTGAACCTGACTAACACTTAATTTAGGACCAACCTCAGCGGTGGTATTTATATTATAGTTAGTTGGTGAAGAACCACTAGAAAAAACTAAACTATTATATCCATTATTTAAAATTGCTTGGGTAGAATTTTTAATTTTACTTTGAATGATTTTATTTAAAAACGATTGGAGTTCTGAACTATCAACACCCGTCATGCTATAAGTCACTTTTTCAGTTGCTGTTAGAGTGGTAGCTGGCTGATTAAGTTGAGCACTATAGGTTATTTGAGGTTTGCTAGTAACAAAAGAACTTTTAATCGGGTCTAAACCATCAGCTTGGAGTTGTTGTTCCAGAGCATTAATAGCACTTGTATTAGATGATAATTTTAATTTACCATCGACCGAAGTAATATCAGCCTGAGCAACAACTTTTTGAATATTATCAGTTCCACCACTAATACCATCAGAAACAACTGCAAAATCAGAACTAGAGTAACCATTAAAAGTTGACATTTGCATTGTCTGACCACTAGCTAAATTGTAACTACTGCCGTTATTTAAGGCCGTGACATTAACTGTTTGTCCTGAAGTAGAAGATTGACAAGTACCGTTCTTGTATGGAGCACTCAAGCTTAAGGGCGATTGAGTAGTATAAGTTAAATTATTGTAACTTAAACTAGTTCCAGCCGGAATATTAACGGTAGTGTTATTACAGTTAGTCAAACCAATCGTAACTTGACCACTGGCGGTTTGACCATTATTAACAGAGCCACTAGTTGGAACGGATGCGCTAATATTTTTAGAATAATTAACCACTTTAGTATAAAGAACGCCACTACTAGCTGAACTAGATGACTTAAAATTATCTAAGTTAATCGGGGTATTAATTTTAATATTTAAAGCATCAGTTTTTATTTTAATGTCGGCTTTAGGTAAAATAGCTAAAACATAATAAACCAGTAGTAATAATAAAATTACAAAACCAATAATCACCAATATTAACACTTTAAATCGACTAAACCTAGGCGCTTTAATATTTTTATCAGCCAAAGAATCTAAAACTTCTTCATTTTGATTAGTAGGATTGGAAGCCTGGCGGGTTGAAGTTTGATTATTGACCGGCTCATCTTCATTTTTGCTTAAATCAACCACATTAGGATCATCGACCTGATTTTCAGTATCAAATTCTTCTGGACCTTCAACTGGAATACTACTAGCTATTTGATCAAGTTTTTGATCTGTCGGTAAATTAGCCGCACTTTGATATTGATTTAAGTCAATGGTGCTATTTTGCAGACCTTGCGCTATTTCGTCTTTTGGATCAGGAACAGCATTCGGTAATACGGTTGGAATAGTCGGTTTAGAATTAAGATCACTGGCTACATAAATATTATTATTAGCGGCTAAAGTTTTTAAACTTTCATCACTAGTAATTAAAACTAAATTTTTTTCAGCTTGATCGGCTGATCTTTTCATTAGTTTCATATTGACACTACTCTGTAAAACTGAAGTTTTTTTAGGTAAAACTAAAGCCACCAACTTAGATTCAGTTGACTGAATTTTATCAATAATGCCAGTAATTTCTTCTTCTGAATCAATATAAATTGTATCTTTAGTAACCGCCAATTTAAGCTCCCATCATCTTATCTATTCGGTCTTTTAGAGTAACCTTAGCTGGTTCTTCTTCGTCACCAGCAAATTCTAAGGTATCACTAGCAATTCTTAATAAGCCCATAGCGGTAATAAAAGTATGATCTTTAACCCTACCTGTCTTATCAATAATGCCATCAACTTGTTCTGGTCTAATGAGGTGAATAGTCGGTTTATGAGTAAATGGTAGATTTTTATACCAATCAGTACCTTCTAATTTATTGGCTAAAACCTCTAAAGACGATCCACCACCACACAAAAACATTCGATAAGGTAAATGGTCTAGCATATCAAATTCAGATAAAGCTAATTCAATACCACTTATCCAAGTTGTAGCCGTTTTATTAACAATCGTTTCAATAATTGGTCTTTTGGAAACAGGGATCTTTTGAGTCGATAAACCGACTTTTAAGGCTTCAGCCATTTCATAGCTAACACTTAAATCTTTTTCAATGCCTTTAGTAAAAGCACGACCACCAATACCAAACATTTTTGTTCCCTGAACACCACCGTCATTAATAACAGCAATATCAGTAGTACCACCACCAACATCAACTAAAATAGCGCTAAAATTCTGACTTATTTTATTGCCTAAAACTGCTCTTGAAACAGCAAACGGCTCAGCGGCAACTGTTAATAAATCTAAGTCTAACTCTAAAGCTGTTTTTTCTAAAGCGCCTATATGAACTAGTGGAGCAAAAGCGGTATAAAGCTGAATAACCACTTCTTTACCCTGAAAACCGAGTGGATTAGTAATTGGATAACCGTCAATTTCAATGCCAACTAAAGCACTGTTAACCAACTTAACATCAACTTCACGGCCGCCAGTTTCAATTGACAGTTGTTTTTTAGCAATCTCTTTGGCCCGATCTTGAACCAAAAGAATAATCTTCTCCATTTCAACCGAGTCAATCAACTGTGAAGGGTCACGTCTTAAAACTTTTAAAGTATTGGTCGTGCCTTTGACGAGTTCACCTGCAATACCAATGACAGCTCGCCGACCACTAACGCCTGCTTGTTCTTCGGCCTGAGCTAAAGCTTGGTCACAATTATCTACCACAGCCGCAATATCAGATATAGCGCCGGCCTGCATATCACTTAAAGATTGTCTTTTACGACCCATGCCAATAATCTCAATCTCAGACGTTGACTGATCTAAACGACCAATTAAAGCTTTAACAAACTCCGTACCAATATCTAGAGCTATAATTAAATTTTCCTCTTCGATTGGGTTCTTCTCAACTGATTTTTTTTTGTTTTTATTAACCTTTGAAACCACTTGTTTAGAAACAGTTTTTTTAACTTTTGAAATTTTATCTAACATACCAGATATTTTACCATAATTATTATGTTAATAAATACAACAAAAAAATAACATCATGAAAATTTCAGATTTTTTTGTTTGAAAATCCTATTAATAATTGTAGCACAAACATTACTTAGTTAAATTAAAACCGCTTTAATTCTTCGAATGCCAGCAGATGAACTTTCTTCTTTAATAATTTTAAATTTTTGTCCATTTTCAGCCAATAGATTAGTGTGAGAAACATGAGGACCTCCACAAATTTCTCGACTAAATGGCTCAGTTTGGCCCTTAGGCGTCATGCTATAAACTTTAACGGTCGAATCATAACGATCATTAAAAGCACCCAAAGCTTTCAACTGATTAAGAGCAACTTTGACTGGAACTTCTTGAAAACTAACTTCTAAATCAGCCTTAATTTGATCATTAACAATTTTTTCAATTTTTTCAATTTCTTCAGCTGTTAATTTATCAGGGTGAGAAAAATCAAATCGCAATCTTTCGTCTGTAATATTACTACCATGCTGGACAACATGTCCACCTAAAACCATTCTTAAAGCCTGATACATTAAATGAGTCGCTGTATGATATTTTTTATGAATATCTTCATGGCCAGCTAAACCACCTTTAAAAGTGCCCTTTGAAGCAGTACGAGAACGATTTTTCTGATCTAACATTAAAACATCGAAATTAGTCCGCCAATTTTGATCAACAGTAATATCTCTTTTAAAAGCTTCTTCAATCACTAGTTCATAAGGAAAACCATAGGTATCATAAAGCTTAAAGACATCTTCACCATCAATTTTTAGTTTAAGATTAATAATTTTATCAAATTCTCTCAAGCCTTTTCTGAGTGTTTGACGAAAAACTTTCTCTTCTTTAATTAAAACTTCTTCAATTTTTAATTGATTATCAATTAACTCTGGATAATCCTGTTGATAAATACCTTGAATAATATTGACGACTTGGTTTAAA
The DNA here is from genome assembly GCA_027448765.1 of bacterium. Lineage (GTDB taxonomy): Bacteria > Patescibacteriota > Saccharimonadia > Saccharimonadales > UBA4665 > JAJZWG01. The sequence continues at coordinate 21,497 of DAIDMV010000003.1, forward strand.
AAATTATTTTCAATCCCAAGATCAAAACCATAACGGATAGCTCGACGAATTAGACGTCTCATCACATAACCCTGGGTTTTATTACTTGGCACAACACCGTCATTGGCTAAAAAAACAGCCGCTTTTATGTGATCAGCGATAACTCTCATACTTTCTTGATGAGACGAGTATTTTTTTTGAGACAATACTTCTAACTGATTAATAATTGGCCAGAATAAATCAATTTTAAAGATATCATTAGTATTAAGAGAAGCTGCGGTTAACCTTTCTAAACCACCACCAAAATCAACATTCTTTTTTGGCAATAATTTAAATCCCTGCTCAGTCTTAAGGTATTCCATAAAAACCGAATTGCCTATTTCCACAAAACGACCACAATCGCAATTAGGATGACAATATTGACCATAACTTAAATCATGTTCTATAAAATCAAACTCATAAAAAACTTCACTATCCGGTCCACCAGGCTCATTAACTGGCATTTCATTAATACTGCCCGATCGACACCACCAATTTTTAGTATGATCATAATAAAAAATTCTACCTTGTTTCATGCCGATTTTGTAACCATCTTGAGTTGAACCAATTTCCACAATTTTGTGATCAATATTTTTTGATTTAAATAATTTTTGCCAAATTTGAGCTGATTCTTGGTCTCGCGGTATTTTATTCTCTTCATCACCCATAAAACAAGTAACAAATAGTCTACTAGGGTCAAGGCCAATTTTATCAACTAAAAAACTAAAATACCAACTCAATTGTTCTGATTTAAAATAATCACCCAACGACCAGTTACCTAACATCTCAAAAAAAGTGGTGTGTCGACTATCACCAACTTCATCTATGTCTTGAGCTCGTAAACAGGTTTGAATATCAACTAGACGACTACCTTCAGGATGGGTTTCACCTAAAAGATAAGGTACTAACGGTTGCATGCCGGAACTAACAAAAAGAGTTGTGGCATCATTATTAGGTGGTATTAATAATGATCTTTGGATCGGTTGGTGTTGACTACTAATAAAATTTTCAAAATAAAGTCGTCTAATTTCTCTGGAAGTCATAGCTTAAATTTTAACATTTTTTACTATAAAAGCCGACTAATAATTCCACCGCCAAGAACTGTTTGATCTTGATAAAAAACAACTGACTGACCGGGTGTCGGTGCTTTAACAGCTTCGCCTAGCTCTAAAGACCATTGATCCTGACTGATTTGAATCAAGTTCTTAACAGCTACATTTGAAGCTCGATATCTTGGTTTAGCCATAACATTATCCTGAAAAGATATTTGCTTAAGCTTGTCGGTTAAAAAATAGACTTGAGACAAACTCAAATGATCTGACCATAAATTATTAAAATTTAAATCACGAGTGACATAAACAATATTCTTTTTAATATCCTTATCGAAAACATAATATGGTAATCCACCACCTAAATTTAAACCATGTCTTTGACCAATCGTATAAAAAATTACCCCATCATGTTGACCAACAATTTGTTGATGATTATCAACGATTAGGCCTGGTTTTTGAGGACCCAATTGATTTAATAAAAAATCTTTAATCGGAACCTTACCAATAAAACATATACCCTGAGAATCTTTTTTATCGGCTGTAAAAATATGACGTTTTTTAGCTTCTATTCTAACTTTAGTTTTAAGCATGGAACCAATTGGCATCAAACTATGCTCTAAAGCCTCATAACTCATTCTATAAAGAAAATAAGTTTGATCTTTGTTTTGGTCAACTGCTGTTGTTAAATAAAATCGATGATTATGCTTTTTAATTTGAGCGTAATGACCGGTAGCAATATAATCTGCGCCATCTTTTAACGCTAAATCAAGAAATATTTTAAATTTAATTTCCTGGTTACACATAATATCTGGATTAGGAGTTATACCTTGTTGATAACTTTTCAATAAATAATCGACCACTAAATCTTTATACTGAGCTTGAAAATCATATACTTTAAATGGTATTCCGAGATCAACTGCCACTCTTTTTGCGTCGTTAAAATCATCTTGCCACGGGCAATAATATCCAGCCACATCACTAATCCAGTTTTTCATATAAACACCAGTTACATCATAACCTTGTTCTTGTAACAAAGAAGCCGTCAAAGAACTATCAACTCCTCCACTCATGCCGACAAAGACTTTTTTAGACATTATTTAATTGTAGCTAATTTTTATTATTTTGTAACTCTTCTCGTTGTTTTTCAAGTTGGTGTCTTAAAACATACATCTGGTGTCGGCCACCAATCCAAAAAGTTATAAAAATTAACGGCACCAAAACAATAATCGGCCACCAAATGATTTGTGGCTTTTGGGTGGCGGCTAATTGAGCACTTTGATTGGTTGATTTTTTTTGATTTAAGTTAATAACAGCCCCACTAACTACAGCTACAACTTCTAAAAAAGCTTGCGTATGATTGGAATCGCTAGCCCTAACTATGACATTATAAACACCTGATTTTGAATAAACATGATTGACACTAAACTGACCAGCAAATTTTTCCGATAATAATTCAGTTGAAGAGCCATCACCCCAATTAACACTGACAGCATAAGGTCCAAGACCACCAGTAAGACTAAAAGGCCAAGTCAAAGTTGAACCAGGATTAGAGCCTCTTTCGGCATCATTACTTGTTAAGCTAACTACTGAACCAAATTTAGCTAATTGAATATTATTATAATTAACAATCACACTATTGGAATCTGGACCAGCTTCATCTAAATTATTGTAATCTATGGCCACTAAATCGTTTTGACCAGAAAATAAATCAACTGGTATATTGTAACTACCGTTTTGACAATTAATAGCACCAACAAAAACATTATTAGAAAAAATTTTAATCAATAAATTACTCGGACATAATCCAGTTACATTGACTGGCATGGTAGTAAAACTAGCCCCACTAACCGGAGTGGCTATAGTAGCGCTTCGAGAAGGTGGTGGACTAGGAATCGTACCCTGTAAACCAATTGATCCATTTGATGTTTGATGAGCTGGTATCGTTAAGGCCATGACCTGATATGAATTAAAAAAAACAAGCCCTAATATTAAACTAAAAGATATTAAACTAATTTTAAAATTCAACATTTGTATTTAAGTATAAACGAAATAAAAATTTAAAACTATAAACTATCGACGTCTAGACTGTCTAATAATTCGTTCTTTATATGCTTTTAATACTTTCGGAAAAACAAATATAAAAAATAGAACTAAAATAATAAAAATAATAATTATCATGATTAGAGTAAAGGGAATAACATAAAAGGTAGTTGAAGCTGATAAAGTTTGACCAGAAGAACCATAACCAAAATTACCTTCAACCGTATAAATACCAAATGAACTCATTTTTTTTAAAGGAATAAAGAATCGTCTAATACTGTTCGGTAAAACATTACCTGGAGGAGTAACATTGTTGACGTTGTAGACCGATATAATTTTATTAGAACTAGTTTTTAAAAGTACCTTTCCGAAAGGAGCAACCTGAATATTGCCTTCATTTTGAAATCTAACCACGGCATTAATATGCTGATTTGATGTAAAGAAATTACTTGGTGTACCATTGCTAACATCAAAACTAGCAATTGATAATTGTTGTTTAATTTTTCCAGGAACTGTTAATAAAACAATTGATCCAACTGAACCAGATAGACTAACGGTAGTATTTTTACCACCTAAACTAGCCGGACCAAATCTAACCACTCCATAATAACCACCACCCGGAGTATTACTAGGAATTTTTAGAGTAACTGGAATTTCTTTTTGTTGACCTGCTCGCAAAGTAAAGTTAGGAATTGGTAAGGCGAACTTTTTTAATCCATGTTTTTCATGAATATTATTACCAATTAAAATTGATGGCTGACCGGTTTCGTTGGAATTAGCCACAAAGTCATTGACTACACCAGATAAAGTTTCAGACACAGACGTAATATTAGTCACATATAGATCAATAATTTGCGATTGACCAGGTTTAATAGTCACATCACTCCTTAAAGGTGAAACTTGAACACCATCAGCCGAAGAAGCTGCATTAGCCGTAGTAATATTAGCTAAACTAAGCCCAATAATCGCACAAATTGACACTAATAAAATTAGCCAATTTGAATATTGTTTTAACTTGAAAGTTGTTATCCTTATCACAATTATTATTATCTTATCAAAAGATAGATGATTTACAAAATTTAAAAATTAGCTATACAAACATAATTAACAGTTGTGACATATATACCCGGCGCCTGATTTTGTGCTACATTGACTAAATAGCTAACTGTATATAGTCGATAGTTTTCAGGCTGATTAGAACCAGCAATATTAGAATCATTTTGAAAAGCATAGAAATTTGGCTCATTATAATTTAAAAAAGGTTGGCCGTGCCCTGGGCCGGTTGGGTTTTGGCCAACTGTTGGCGAGAGATTGGCCACTAAATTTAAGCCGAACTGTGAAACTCCTGGTCTAGACACATTAGCCGGATATAAATTCGGAATTTGATTAATACCCGAAACTAGTCCTTGACCATAAGTTGAAATAGTATAACCATTTTGACCGTTAGTTCCGACCAGTAACTGAGAAGTAGCTGTTTGCGAAACTTGAGATGAAAAATTACCAAAGTTAATATTATGTCCAGAACTATCCTGACAATTTAAATTACTAATCTTAACCGCACTGCAAAAATACAAAAAAGGTGGAACTTCAGCGTTCACAGCTAATTGATTATTCAAAGCATAGGCTAAACCACCATGATTAATAGTAGTTGTTGTCGATGGCGTAGAGCTTGAAAAAGTTTCAATTCTGACATATTCAGTGCCTATAGATGAAGCATTGGTAATATTGTTAAAAGTATAACTGACAGATCCTGGTGTAGTTGGACTAGTAGTACGACTAATGACAATTAAATTCTGAGAGGTGGCTGGTAATAAATTAAAATTAGTTTGTCCAGTTTGAGCAATTAAATTTGCGTTCGCCATATTAATACCACCCGGAATCGTACAGTTATCGTTAAACAATGGTGAATTTGAGCAAAATTGAAATTCAATCGAGCCAACATTATTAGAAGACGTTAAATTAAAACCAATTTGAAATGTGACATTTGTAGCCGAAGTTTGACTAGAAGATAATTTAATATAACGATTATTAAGTTCAGCACCATATACCGTGGCAAAATTAAAATTATAGATCAAGACACTAATAAAAATAGCCAAAACATAAAATATCAATAAAAAAAGTGACTGTTTATGAAATAAATTAGTTAAATTCATTCATAATTGCCTAAATACCTAATTTAAAAAGTACCAGTAGCAATTAAATCCATGTTAGCCGTATAAATACCAGCCGGTGTGGTTAAAGCAGCTGTGGCGGCAAAAGTATAAGCACTGTCGACTCGATAGCACGGTGAAGATGTTGAAGCGACAGTATCACCATAAGTTGAATCAACGTTAGTGGCATTCATACCATAATAGACATCACTTGGAGTAGTAGCACCCTGTAAAGGAGTAGTATCGTTGCTCGACGAACCACCCGTAAAAGTATAGTTAGATGAGCTATAATATGTTGAAGCTGGTGTTAAAGATCCAACACCATTTGTATCATCTACGCTTGGACCAACTGCCATACCAAAATCAGCCGTACCAGCAACAATAGCCGATGCAGTCGAACCAATCGCAGGAATAGCACAAGACGTACCTCCATTAGCACTTAAGCCACCACAACCAGTACTATTACGCATAGCTATGACCGCTCCACTAGTAGCGTTGGTTGATAACTGAGAATAAACCGTTCCACTATCTACCTGAGTTTGATCTAGGATTGGCGTTGGACTACCGTGACCTAGCGTCAGATCTGGTGAAACATTGGCATTAGGATCAGAACAATCATGAGTAGATGTCCAGCTGCTTGGAGCATCACCTGAAACACAAAAACTTATTGTTTCTTGAACTCGAGCTGTAATTGATATGATGTTGTTAGTTGATAAAGCAATACCACCATAATCTAAGTAATCACCTGGTAAAGTAGCGCTAGAATAAGTACCATAAGTCGTATTAGCAAAAGTATAAATACGAGCATAAAAAGCACCTAAAGTTGATGGATTAGTCACTCCAGCAATCGTGAAAGTTTGAGCACCTGCCGCTGCTGCAGTCGCATCATAAGCAGCAAATTGAGATGCACTTCCCATGGTTGCACCAGCAGTATTAGTACCGCCAACTGTCCAACCACTTGAACCAATACCACCAGTAACTGTAGACGAAACTGTTACACCGCTAACACTAAAGCCAGTCGGCGCCGTACAAGTATCAGCGATAATTGGACTATTAGAACAAAAATCAATCACAACACTTTCTGCCGCCTGAGTAGTTGTAAAACCAACTTCATAGGAAACATTCGTTCCACTACCAACGCCGGTTGTAATCGTTCCAGCCGAAACACCCGAATCACTCATAGTAATACTTCGACTAGCCATTTGGGCCGCTAAAACCGGCTGACTACCGAGAAGTGGCATCAGTAAAGCTGCAACAAAAGCAACCGTTAAAGAAGTATAAAAAAACTTCCTAATTTTTTTAATATTATCTTGCATGTTCTCTCCTGTGTTTGTGATTTTTGTTTTTTACACTGAATTAAAGATATCATATTTTTTTTTTAAAACAAAGTAGTTATCCACAACTAGTAAGTTGAAGTAGCTACTAAATCATCATTAAAAGTATATACACCACCTGGCGTTATGTGTGAAATGTTAAAAATATAAGAAATAGTATAAAGTGTTTGGCCACTACTTTGATCTGAATATGCAATAGTTGAATTAGGCTGATACATAAAAAGATTAGGTGAATCGTAATTACTAGAAACTTGACCATAACTAAAAGCACTACTTGGTAATTGACTAGGATTAGCACCAAAACTAATTGGTGAGGTATTGGCAACTAAATTCATACCAAATTGTTCTAAACCCGGCTGAGCGGTAGTTGGCGATGTTAAAGGTGTTAAAGTAGCCGAATTATTAGACGGTGGCGGAGAAACTGTTTCCACCTGATAACCACTAGCTAAATAACTTGAAACACTAAACTGAGCGGTGGTAGTAGTAGTTGATTTAGTGCTTAAAGTGCCTAAATCAACACTAGTATTGTTGACATTAATAGAAATAAACGGCGATCGATTAGTGTTAAAACCCGCTTGAGCTTGATAATTAGAACTTTTAGTATTGCCGACCGCTATTTCTCCAGCAGAAGTTTTAGCACAATAATTAGTTGAACATTGGTTTAAATTACCCCCAGCTCCAAAAAAAACATTATGTATCTGATAATTAGTCGATGAAGCCGACTCGGCTTGAACTAAATTTGGCAATAAAAAAAACAACAAAGAAATAACTAGGCAACTCAAAAAAACAAAAAATTTATTTTTTATAAACATAACTGTAATACTTATCTTTAATTCTCTTTTCTTGTATTATAGATATTATAAAACTAAATTAAAAAATAATGCCAGACAATGAAACAAAACCAGAAGAAATAGATTTAGAATCTAACAGTTCAAGTCTTGAAGATAATGTTATCGATGCTACGGGTGGTAATGATTTAGAAAGTTCAAGTCTTGAAGATAACAACAATCAAAACACTCCAGCTAACGACCCGTCAAAAAATCCGGCAACCTTAAACTCTAAAAATAAACCAAAATTAAAGGATAAATTAGCTAAATTTAATATTTATTTAATATTATTTGGTTTAGTAGTGGTTGTAACTATTGTAGTAGTTGTGATTACTTATTTACAGAGCCAAACTCCTGTTCAAAATTCAACTAGTCTTAAAAATCAAAACCTGACTCAAAATAGTCTCAAACAGTTAGCCGCTAATGATTCAACAGTTGGAGCTCCTAAACAAGATTTAAACGTTGAAGCTAATGCTGTTTTTGCTGGTCGAGTTTTAATCAGCAATGGCCTTCAAGTAGCCGGAGGCGAACAAATTAATGGCGGACTGGGTTTAACAAGCTTAACCGTTAAAGGTACTGGTAATTTTCAACAGTTAAACAATAGTGGTAATTTATCAGTTAATGGTACTACAGCCCTACAAGGTTCGACCACTATTTCAGCTAGTTTACAAGTTAATGGTAATGCTAACTTTAACGGCAATGTTTCTTCTCCTCAAATAACTACTAACTCTCTACAACTCAGTGGCAATCTCAATATCTCACACCACATTAACGTAACTGGTCCTTCACCGAATTCCAAGACCTTGAGTGCTATTGGTTCTGGTGGCACATCCACAGTCAATGGTACTGATACGGCTGGTAATATTAATATTAATACCGGCACTAATCCAAGTGCAGGTTGCTTAATTACAGTAAATTTTAATATACCCTATAGCTCAACACCGTACATCGTTGTTTCACCGATTGGATTAGCTAGTAGTTCACTTCATTATTATCTGGAACGGAATCAAACTTCTTTCAACGTTTGTTCTGGTTCAACGCCACCGAGTCAAGCTAATATTAGTTTTGATTATTTTATTATCGGCTAAACATCGAGAAAAACTATCACTTTATCAGCCTTAACATGCATTAATCCACCAGAAATTAAAATTTTTTGCTCACCTCGATCAGATCTAATCAAAAGAGTACAAGCATTAATTAAAGTCATGAAATTATGGTGGCCAGGTAAGATATCAAAAGGTCCAACTCGATTTTCAGCACTAATAGAAAAGGCTGGTCCATCAAAATAAATTCGAAAAGGTGAATAAACTTTAACCGACATCGTAGTTGATGAATTTTTTTTAGAAACTTGCTGATTTAATTTAGTGGCTTCTTGAGTCTCTTCAGCTTCAGCTTTACTAGATTTAACTGTATCGGTTTGATCATTATTCATACAATGATTTCTTCTATGCTTTTCAGAGTATCTTCTCGGCTGAAAAAATCACCTGGAACTCCATTTTGTTTAGTCATAACATTCATGTTTTGAGTAAAATTATTAATTAAACGCTTAGCCTTGGAATAATCATCTCGGTCTGCTGGACTAAGTTCATTTTCACCAATAATCGCAATAATACCTTTCAACGATTCATATTTTTGCAATAAAGCTTGGACTTGAATACTTAAAAGATAATGTCGTTCGCCGACAATTTCTGGAGTTAGCATTGACGAAGTAGTTAAATTTAAATCAACAGCCGGCCTAATACCTTGTTCGGCAACCTTTCTTGATAAAACTATAATTGAATCCATTTCGTGTTGAATTAACTGAACAGCTGGATCAGATATATCATCAGCTGGCACATAAATGGTTTGAACAGAAGTAATCGAACCATTTTCATTAGAACTTAAGCGATCTTGTAATATTTTTACATCCGAAAAAACCGTTGGTTCATAACCACCCTCGTTAGGAACTTGGTCTAAAATAGTAGCTAATTCGTTTTTAGCTTGAACATATCGATACATGTTATCTGCAAAAAATAGAATATCTTTATGTAGTTCGTCTCGAAAATATTCAGCCGATGCGGTAGCAGAAATACCAATCAAAGATCTCTGGACTGGATTTTCATTCATTTGCGCAAAAAACATACAAGTATTTTTCAGTAAATCATTGTCCTTTAAAGTTACATACAGTTCATGGCCTTCCCTAATGCGCTCACCAATACCGGAAAAAAAAGATAAACCACCACCAGCTTGGGCAATATTATTGATTAATTCCATCGTTAAAACAGTCTTACCCACACCAGCACCACCGATAATTCCAATTTTACGGCCTTTGACAAATGGTGTGAAAAAATCGATTACCTTAATCCCGGTTTCTAGGATTTCAGGCTTAGCAATATCAAAATTAGAACTTCGGGCCGGAATTCTTAAAATTTCTTTCCGCTTGACTTTATCATCTAAGGCCTTCAAGCCATCAAGTGGATCACCCAACGCATTAAAAATTCGACCGATAGTCTCTTCACCAATAGCAACCTCAATGCCCCGATTAGCTCGAACACTTTTCATACCTTTTTGTACGGTCATATCTGATCTAATATTAAGACAAAAAACTATACCATTTTGCTCTAAATGATCAACTAATAGTTCGGTTTTATTAGTATTATCAATTATCACTAATTCATTGACTGCTGGTCCATCCTGATCAAATTTAACTTTAACAACTAAGTCTTTAACCGAAACAACTATACCTGCCATATTAGACTCCTATCCTAGCTTTTTTCATACCGTTAATAATCTCCTTAAGTCTTTCGTCTTTCAAAGCCCTCTTAGAACGATTAAACTCTAATCTTAAGTTAGCCTTTTCTTCATCGGCTCTTTGATGAGATGCACTCATAGCTCTAAAACGACTAGCATACTGAGCTAATTTCGATTCAAGAATCAACTGAGAAATAGCGATTTGCATCATCGATCTTTCTAGATGACTAGCGACACTAATTGGACTAGGCTCGAAAATATAATTTTTTTCAGAAATAATATCAAGATCATCGTTAAAACTTTCACCAATCTGAGTAACTGCAGCTGTTAAGTCAATTGATTTAACCGCCTGACTCATTAAAGAAATATACTGTTGATAGAATAAAGTTGTTGATTGATAGAGTTGAACCTCTTTAGTGATTGGAGTAACATTGATATTTTGATCCTTAGATGGTAATTTAAAATATTTTTTAAAAGCTATACCTCTTTGGGCCAATTGAAGAGCACCGTGATGACCAATCACGATAATATCAGTGGTGTCAGCTTGATAAGTGCTCAACATCAACTCTAATAAACGAAGGTCAATATCACCACTAAAACCACCCTCAGCAGTCACTATAATATAAAGATTTTTTGACAAAACTTGAATTTTCGTCTCTTGATCTCGACCAAACGAAAAAATACTATCAACTTTAATTTGTTTATAAATACCCCATAATTCATTAAAGAATTGGGTTGATTGTAAAACTTGATTTTTAATTAAAGCAATTTTCATACTTGCGATACCTTCAAAAGCACTAGTTAATTCAACCAATGTTCCCATAGCCTGTTCTTCGTGAGCTAAATCATTGGGCTGTTTCATGACTCTCTTCCTCTTTACTTGACGAACCAGATGGTCCTGATTTCAGACATGTTTGCTTCAACTGATCACGAACAGATTCAAAATCTTTATCTTGATTAACCATTTTTGAAGATTTCTTAACTTCATCTTTCATTTTAGCAATATCAATCATTTCACCTTCTGCTAAATTAAGAATTATATCCATCATCATTTCTTGTTCCAAAAACGAAAAAGTCTGGTTTGGTGCTTGAGTTAATAATTCCATAATATTATGCCCAATATCTAATGCTTTTTTAGCTTCAACAGCTAACTCAGAACCAAAATGAGAAAATTCTTCAGCCTGTCTAAAATCTGCCAAAATTTTCAAAGTTTGAGAAGCTAATTTTTTTTGACGATCATCATGACCGACACCACCGGCACGAGTTACACTTAAGCCAATATTAAGAGCTGGTCGAACACCACTTCTAAAAGTCTCCATATCCAATATCCATTGACCGTCAGTAATTGACATAATGTTAGTTGGTAAATAGGCTGTAATATCTCCATTGGCGGCGTGAACAACCGGAATAGAAGTTAGGCTTTTACCTGTACTGTCTAATCGACCGGCTCTCTCCAACAAAGAAGAATGAGCATAAAACATATCACCTGGGTATGAATCGCGTCCAGGGCTAACCCCAGAAAGCAAGGCAATTTCTCGATATGCATGAGCGTGTGAAGTTAAATCGTCATAAATCACAATCGTATCTTGATCTAGTTTTTGCCAGAAATATTCAGCTATTGAAGACGCCACATAAGGTGCTAGATAATTTATAATTAAAGATTCAAACATAGTAGACACTACTACTACCGCCTTTTTTAAACTGTCTGTTTCTTTTAAGCGCGATAAAAGAGTATCGACATCAGTTCGACGTTTAGCAATTAAACAATAAACTACTAATTGATCAGTGTTTTTTTGATTAATAGTTAACTGTGTCACCAATGTACTCTTACCTGACTTACTGTCACCTATTAAAGCCATTCTCTGACCTTTTACAATTGGAAACAAAGCATCAATAGCTGTCACACCAGATTCGACCTGATCTTCTACTAAACGACGGGTATAAAGTGGTGGTGCAGTATTAAAAATTGGCCAAGTTGCTTCTGAGGCAATAGGACCTAAGCCATCCAATGGTTCACCCATAACTGACACTACTCGACCAACAAATTCTTTGCCAACCTTAGCTGTTAATTGATTATCCTCTAAAACTACAATCATTCCAACATTTAGCTCTACGACACCTAGATGTAACACCATCACATCGTCGGGATTAACTTGTTGAACAAAACCCTTTGACCCGTCACTAAATAAAACCAGGGAATGAACACTACAGGGCTGTAAACCCCTAACTGATATTAAAAATTTATTGACTGCAATCACCTCTCCAACTGGATTATTGGCACTAACTAAACTATCAAAATATTTATTTCCAGTCGGCATTAATTAACTTCCTTAATTAACTTAACTAAATCTGACGTTAAATTATTAAAATGATTTTTTAAAGACAAATCAAAAAACTTATTAGGTGTTCTAAGGGTAATGCCGGCACCTATTATTGGTTGTAAGCCGACTGTTAACAATAAAGTACTGTCAATATTACGCCTAAACCAATCAACTAATTTTTCCAATAATAATAAATTAGGCTCAACGCTAAAACCAATATGGACAATTGGGGCTTTTGTAACTAAGGTTTCAGTCGATTTTTTAAGCCAATCAACCTGATTCATGTTAGTTAAATCTAAATTATTTAATTCCGTTAAATTATCCAACGATTTAGAAGTATGCGGTAATTTAATCTCACTATCTGAATTTTTAATTTTTATTTGCACCAAATATTCTTTTAAGTCATTAATTTCATTTAAAACTAAATCAATATCTGTGGTTGTCACGATCGATAAAGGTAAAATCAATTTCTTAGGCTCCATGATTAACGTCCTCTTTAATCGCCTCTTTGTTTTTTTCTAAATCAGCTACGATAAACTGTAATTGATCATTAAGATCAATTTGATCACCGATTGCCATTAAAATATAATGATTAACGATGCTGGCCAGATGTTGCTCAAAATTATCTAAAACTTGCTTTTTTTCTAAATCAATTTGTTTTTGAATTTCATTAGATAAAACTTCTCTTTCTTTGTCGATCGCTTGGTTAGTTTTTTCAATAGCACTAACAGCTAATTGTCGGGCATCTTCAAGTGATTGTTCATATTTTTTAAATTCAGTTTGTAAATTTTTAGTCACTTCATTTTTAAGCGATTCATTCAGTTGTGAAGTTGTTAATTGCAAGTCTTGTTGTAAAAACATAGCATTTTCAGAAATAATTTTTTCAAAATGAAGACGACCTCGATTTCTTAATTCTTCTCTAAAAGCATCATTAAAAATTTGGGCTACATTTTCTTTAATAGCTTGCTCAGATAATTGATTGGTCGATGACCCTCGTTTTTTAGTATTTTTTTGAGATTTTAGAACAACCACTAAAACTATAGCTAGGCCAAGTAAATCTACTAAAACAAATAAACTACTCTGTAACCAATTGTTCATTTATAAGCCCACCGTGTTTTTCATTATCTTATATACTATTCTATGTGATTTTATTGTTTTTTTAAAGCTTAAGTAAAAGATAGACTGCAAAAATGCCAATTACAAATATGATTATGCCAGCGGCTACAGTTTGAACTAAAGATCTGATAATAGATTTTCTAGATAGTGGATTACGGCCAATAGCTATCATACCCGCTCGAATGCCTGAGTAAAGTAAAACTGCCGTTAAAATCGTACTAACTAGTAAAACAAATAGACCTAAATAAATTCTAGCTGCATCAACTGGTTTAGCAGCGATAGTAATTGCGGCTTTAGCTAGAAAACTTGGTACATAATCGACAGATTTATTAAGTAAAGGGTTCTTTTTAATGGCAAGTTGAACCGAAACAAGACCAATATTAACTTGCTCTTTTTTACCTGATAAAGTAGTTACATTAACCGTCCCAACTACGTTAGACCTACCGCTAAAATTACTGGTAGCTTGACCTAAAATAATTGATTGATTTTGGTCGGCGACCATACCAATTCCGTTTAAAGACGAAATAGTAATATATTCTCCGGCGACAACTGGTCCATCTTGATTAGAAACTAAAACATTATATCTACCAGTCGATGCAACGTAAACTTGTTGTTTAGTCGAATTAACTGGACTAAGCGCAACCGGCGCAACATTAGCCGGCACAACCACACCTAACATACTAGCTATATTAGACTGACTTAAAGGAATAACTTGATTAGAAATTTTTGCAGTTAACTGAACAATCATTCCAGTTTGAATTGATGAAGCCGCACCATAACTTTGAATAACAGCTTGAGAGATTGAACTACTACTGTTTGAATTATTAACAGCTGGGGCTGATTTAGTCTTACTAGAACTAATCGCTATAACTGGTGCTGATAATCCTAAAATAAAAATAATGACTATCGCAATAGATATATATTTATTTTTTAATTGATTGAACATTTTTAATTATTATAACTGTTTTTTATAATTCACCAAGACGCTTATGGTCCGATCTAAATCTGCCTGAACGGTTTGTCGACCCATAGTTAAGCGTAAAGAAGAATAAATCGTCGGATCATCCAAACCAATAGCAGCTAAAACATGAGATGATTTATGATTGGAAGCTGAACAAGCCGAACCAGCTGAAGCCATAATTTGATAGCGATCTAAAAAAAATAATAATCTTTCATTATCTTGCCCTTGAAAACTAAAATTTAAATTATTAGGTAAACGATACTTAATTGATCCATTGAAACTAATTTCTGGTATAAGAGTAGCTACTTTATCAATAAAATATTTTTGTAATTTTTGTAATCGTTCAGCCTCTGTTTTTTTGATGTTTTGAGTCTTTTTTAAAGCTTCGGCTAGTCCAATTGAACTAGCTACATTTTCAGTACCAGATCTTAAGCCATACTCTTGACCACCACCATCGATTAAAGGTTTTAAACTTAAACCATGCTTAAGATACAAAACTGCTGATTGTTTCGGTCCGTAAATTTTACTACCATTTAAGCTCATCATATCAACACCAAGACGATTAACCTTTAAATCCAAATAATTACCAGCCTGACAAGCATCACAAAAAATCTGAATTGGTTGATTGATACCTCTTTTTAAACGATCTAATCTAATCTCTTTAACTAAATCGGCAATTTTTTTGATAGGCTGAATAGTGCCAATTTCATTATTAGCTAACATCACAACCACTAGATTGGTTTGATCGTTAATCAAATTTTTAAGACTATCAAAATCAATAATTCCATCCGTCTTAACTTTAGCCAAAGAATAATTAAAATCTTTCAAAGCCTCTAAAACCGAATCGTGTTCCAAATGGCTAACAACAACATGGGACTTATCATAATTCTTTAAATAACCTTTTATAGCTAAATTATTAGCTTCACTGCCCCCGGCACAAAAAATAATCTCTTGAAAATGAACTCCAAGTACTTGAGCAATTTCTTGTCTGGCTCGCATCAGATCTGTCTTAACTGTTATAGCAGCCCGATAAATAGCTGATGGATTATAAAAAGAATGACTAAAATAAGGCTCCATCACCTTAAAAACAGCTTGATCTAGTGGTGTCGTAGCAGCATAATCTAAATATATTGATCGATCATTCACTAATACATTATAACTTAACTAACAGCTAACTGAGAGATTTTTGATGGAATAACTCGACAATACAATTTAGTAGCTTGAATAAAGTTCTGATATTCTTGATCGTCTAAGACATGATAAACTTGATCACCGAAAGATTTAACAACGGTGTTAGCTCTAATATGATAATAAGTTGTCTGAAGATGATTGACTTTACTAGAATCTTTCCATTCTTCATGCCAAACCCAAGTATATGGATTAAAACAAAAAAATTGCCTTTTATGACCCGTTGGAATAGGACCAAATAATTGACCACCTATATTAGATTCGTATTCTATAATCTTATAATATTGGTTTTTAGGATTAAAAAAATTAGTTAGTTTGACCATAAATCTCCTCGACAGATCGACGAGTTGACTCTAAATTACTAATAACTACGCCTTCATTTGTATTATTGGTTGGTTTTATGGGGTTATCTTTATCTAATGGAGGAACAACAATATCGCTTCCTAAACTATTAATAATGCCTTCAGCTTTTTGTAAAACCAATAAACGTTCAGTTAATGGTTCTTGTCTAGGATTAGATTCACGCCTACTTATTTCTGACTTCATAATTTTAAACTCCCTTTAAATTAAACAATTTAATAGTATTAAAACTAGTCTGATGTTTAATTAAATTAAAGTCTTCTTTTCTTAATTTACTCAAATATTCTGTGATATAGAATACATTTTTCGGTATATTTATTGTACCACGATAAGGTACTGGTGTCAAATAGGGACTATCAGTCTCTAAAATTAAATGGTCCAGAGGAATTGCCTTTAACATCTCGATTTCCTGATCACTCTTCATAAAAGTAGCAATTCCATTGACGCCAATCATAAAATCATTGTCTAGGGCTCGAAAAAGATTTTTTTGATTATCAGTAAAGCTATGAAGTACCGCTTTCAGTGGTAAAAAATCTTGAATGATTGGCCAAAAATCATCAAAAGCTTGTCTAACATGGAAAATTAACGGTAAATTATATTTTTTAGCTAGTTGTAATTGCCAGATCAACAATTTTTGCTGTGAAACTGGATCAGAATGATGATAATAATAATCTAAGCCACACTCACCCATGGCTACAACCGAATCACTAATCATGGCTTCGAATTGATCGAACTGCTTGAAAGACAAAAAATCCTTAGCTTCATGTGGGTGAATACCAATCGCTGGTACTACACAAGAATAATTCTTAGCTAACTTAATTGCCAATAAACTATCTTCTAAATTACAACCAACTGCTATCATTAACTTCACTTTCTTATCAAGTGATGCTGAAATAACAACTTCCTGAGTTAGAGGACCTTTTGAAGACCATAAACGACCAGTTGAATCATGACAGCCAATAGATTGAATATGACAATGACTATCAATAAAATAATCAATCATTAATCAACTCTTGGAAATAAAATTTGTCTGTATTTGCTCTGACTAGTAAAAATCTTTTTAATCATTTGAGCTGTTTGAGGCATGAAACAATTAAGTAGATCCGCAATTTCTAATAAATTATTGGCTTGATAAACCAGTACTTCTTTTAAATGATCAAGATCATTTTCTTTGGCAATTAACCAAGGTTTAGTTTCGTCTATATATTGATTAAGTCCCCTAACCTGATTCCAAACTAAATCTAAAGCTCGATCAAAACGAAATTCAGACATGAATTGATCATAATTGGCTCGATCATGAGTCGATAAATCAAATTCAAGAGCTTGATCAGTAAAATATTTATCAATTAAAACAATGGTTCTTTGAACAGCATTACCTAGTTCATTACCTAATTCGTTTTGATAAACCTGTTTAAAATGGTCCCAATTGAAGTCACCATCTCCATAACTAGGAATATGACGTAAAAAATAATAACGAAAAGCATCAATGCCGTAACTTTCAGTTATTTCATCAGCTGAAATGACATTACCGAGTGTTTTTGAAATTTTTTGATTATTTAAAGTTACAAATCCATGAACATATAAATTTTCTGGTAGATCTAAGCCGAGCGACAATAACATAGCTGGCCAAATAGCTGCGTGAAAACGCAAGATGTCTTTACCTAAAACTTGAACTTTAGCTGGCCAATAATTTTTATAATTATCATCATCAGGGTAGCCAATAACTGTTAAATAATTCAATAAAGCTTCAAACCAGACATACATCGTTTGAGAATCATCACCTGGAACATCAATACCCCACGAAATCTTATCTTTAGGTCGAGAAATCGAAATATCATCTAATCCTTGATCAATAAGAGATAAAATCTCATTAGCACGACTATCTGGAAAAATATTCATTTTATGATTAATGATTTGTTGTTTAATTTGATCTTGGTATTTAGATAGTTTAAAAAAATAGTTTTCCTCTTCAAGTTTTTCAAACGGTCTATTATGGTTAGGACAAATACCATTATTAGCCTGAACCTCTGTTTCAGTAAAAAAAGCTTCATCACCGACACAATACCAACCAACATAAACTGATTTATAAATATCTGGTAACATCAACTGCCAAATAGCTTGAGACCTTTTTTGATGAGTTTTATCAGTCGTTCGTATGAAAGCATCGTAATTAATATTTAAAGCTTTAGCTAAATCTTCAAATTCTTTAGAAATATTATCTGTAAACTGTTTTGGCTTAAGGCCTAAACTATGAGCTTTTTCAGATATTTTTAAACCGTGCTCATCAGTACCCGTTGATAAAAAAGTTGGTAGTTTTTTAGAATGAAAATAACGAGCTAGGCAATCGGCTTCAACTAATTCCATGCCATAGCCGATATGAGGACTAGAATTAGCGTACGGAATTGAAGTAGTTATAAAATATTTTTTCATAAGTAATCCTTAGTTTATTGGTGGGACTGAAGGGATTCGAACCCCTGACTTCAGCAATGTGAATGCTGCACTCTAGCCAACTGAGTTACAATCCCATCCATTAATTATTATAACTAAAAAAGCGGATTATAAAAAAATCCGCTTTTATTATAGAACCGATTAAACAATTAACGACGTTCAAAACGTGGTCGATCAGTTTTAGGCTGAGCTAAACTGACATTGATTTTTCGTCCATCAAGTTCTTGATCATTTAATTGATCAATTGCTTTTTTAGCTTCATCATCTGATGAAAATTCAACAAAGCCAAAGCCTCTTGAACGATTAGTTGCTTTATCAAAAACAACTGATGCTGAAACGACTGTTCCAACTTTTGCAAAAAAATCTTGCAAACTTTGATCTGTTGTGTCCCACGAAAGTGAGCCAACGAACAACTTACTTGCCATTACTATTCTCCTTTTATACTCTCGGAGTAATCTGGCATTCCAGTTAGCTGTTCTCCAAAGATCAATTTTTATACTATTTTCTAGATGTTAACACAGCCCATCTAGACAGTTTGATTATACACTAAAGTTTATTTTTTTACCAATAAAAAATTTACTTCATAAAAACAATAGACTACAATAAAATAAAGTTATCACTAAAAAGGGGGTTAGCATGTCGAAGTCACGCGATAAAGGTCGTAAAGAGATCAAAAAACCTAAAAAGAATAAATAATTTTATTTTGTTATTTTCAAAAGTCTTAAGGCTTAGCAACGAAAAAGCCGGCTATTGCATTACCATTAATCTGACCAGTTTTATCAGCGCTATAAAAATAAAGAGGCAGGCCTTTAAATGTATACTGATATTCACCAGTATCACTTCGTTTTATGTAGCCGATATTAGTTGGTAGTTTACTGGGTTGTTTAGCAACTTCATAGGGAGGCCAAATTGTTAAACAAGCTCCATAACAACTACTATAATTATTACGGTCACGATTATATTCATAAAGAGTTTGGTTAGCTGGAGTAGCTAAATAATTACCAACTAAAGAGTTATATTTAGTCACGACAATTGAGTTATCAATAATACTTGTCTTGTTGTTATTGACAGAAGTAGTGGCGGTATTTTTTTTGTGTTGTCCTTCGATAATTAAAGTACCTGCTGCTACAACAAAGATTATCACTACAATGACGACAAACCAGCGATTACTCCATTTCATACTATTATTGTAGCATGAAATTAAAAAATAAAAATCTTAGAAAAATCTAATAAAATAAAAAAATACCAGCTAATGTAATATAAAAATCAAGCTAGCAATGATTTAGTTTTTCTGGTGGAGCTGGTGGGTACTACCCCCACGTCCGTCAATAATATCAAAAATTTTTCTACAGGTTTAGTTTATTTAAATTTTTAAATTAATAACATCAAAACAAACAAAAGATTATTAATCGAGTCTAAAAAAATCCATAATTAAAACTAGACAAATTTTAATTATTTAAACAGATGATATAAGGTACTTAACCTATATCTGTTGTCTAGGTTAGTACCGCTACCTGAAACTAGGCAGCTAAGACGGTTTGAGGAGCTAAGGCTTTAACACCAAAAACATCCATTAACCGACCAATTGTAGATTTTCTGTCTGCAATTATAATTTTTTTGCCTATAACGCTGACAAGCGACCTGCTAGATAATTGATAATGATCAACGTCAAGCTTAAAATCAGCCCCGTTATCAATATTATACCAGTTTAATTAAGTTTTATAAATAAATCATGCCAGTTTTGGAGACTTAAATTTTGACATCTTAAACTTTCCGATAAATCAAGTTGATCAAAAACTTCTAAGAGTAAAGTTTTAGAACGATAGACTGACATAGCATTAATAATTTTTTTTCTTTTTTGCTTAAAAGAAATTTTAATAAAATTTAAAAATTTTTGATGATCTATATCCTCAAACAATGGTTTATCTAATCTATACAAAACGACAGTGGCAGAATCAATTTTTGGGCTTGGTTCAAAACTATTTTTATCAATTTTAAATCCATATTGTGCCCGATAATATAAACCAAGGCTAATCGATAAAATCGAATAATCACCCTGCTTAGCCGTTATCCTTCGAGCAACTTCTTCCTGAACTAATAAAACTGCTTGGATTGGTTTATTTTCAATTTCGGTTAAGTTTTTCAATAAATTAGAAGTTAAATAATACGGTATATTAGCAATAATCTTATAATTATTTTCTAGTGAAGAAAAATTAAACTTTCTAATATCTTGATTGATTAATTGCAACTGTTTCGATTGAATCTCTTGAGTAAATTTTTGTTTTAAAAGACGACCTAACTCTTGATCAATTTCAACTGTTATTAATCTATCGCTTTGTTTTAAAATTCTACGCGTTAAATCACCCAGTCCTGGACCAATTTCTAACACTAACTGATCTTGAGTTAAAGAGGCTAAACCAACAGTTTGATCTAAGATTAACTCATCTTTCAGCCAGTGTTGACCTAAAGTTTTTTTAGCGATGGGATCAAGCTTACCAATTACCATGATTTATCCAATGATTATAGGCATTATACCAGCCACCATAAGTCCTGTAAGCATAAGAATTACACCATTTAAGCTGAGTAATCGGGTTAAACGCCCAGTCACTACCTTCTGATGCCATCTTATAGCCAGGCGTAGCTTGACATAAACCATAGCCATTCGATGTCATATAGTCGGCCTGAGACGGCAATGGGCAATAATATTGACCCTGAGCAACCGTCGGACACCAACCAGACTCATGAGAAATGATATAACTGGCATAATAATAATCTTGTGGTGGAATACCAGCATAAGCCATATCAGCTTGAAGGCCAGTTAAATTCGTACCTTCAACTTCAATTTCTGGAACCGCCGGGACAGTTACGACTGTTTGTAAAAGACTTTTTGAAGTCACGATTCCGTTAGTTAAATGCTCCTGATAAGTAATCACTTCTTGACCAGCCGAGCCTTGTTGTCTAATAGCCCCAGTACCAAAAGCTAAACTGTTATCATAGACAACTTGAACTGGCATCGAAATAGCTTGAGTTACTGAACTAATTTTAATACCATGTTTAATAATAAATACTTGACTGCCTGAAACTAATGAAGAATTTAGTGATGGTTCAATTTTCTCCTGTGAATTAATCTTAATGTTTTCATCAGCTAATAATTGTTTAACGGTATTAGCTTGAGTTCTAATTTGTAAGCTGTTGCCATATAAATTTAAATACACTAGTTTAGCTGGTTTAATCATTAATTGTTCACCAATAGAATAAGATTGTAAAAAATTACTGACTGGTTTGACGCTAACAATATCTTCGGGATACAGCTGGTAACCTTTTTGTTCGGCAATAGCTCTAGCTGAAAAAGCGGCTGAAAAAACAAAACGTTTTTGACCGTTTTCAATAATTTCGATTGGTTTAGCTCGATAAATATTAATTCGAAAATCATCCTGATAAATATGAGTTTGCAAGGATGGTTCCACTACATCACCATGATAAATTTTAATATGTAAACTTTTTAATAAAGCACCGACGGTTGGTTCTGAAGAAGGTACCTTTTGAACTACTCCATCGTGATTAATAATCACAATCTTATCGTTAATTGGTTGAATTAAAACTTTAGCGTTGTGGTGAAAAATAATAATCAGGCCAAAAATTAAAATCAGTAAACCAATCACCATAGCACTAATCAGATAAATAGGTACCTTTAACTTTTTATATAACCTATTTCTAAATCGATGGGCTTTTTTGCGATATAAGCGATACTTAGAATGTTTAATTCTCATAAAAAACCAAACTTATTATAATCAAAAAACAACAATTAAATAGCCAATAAGTTGGATAACATCTATTGTAACAAATCTAATCTAAGTTTCCAATTTAAAGAGAGCTGATCAAAATAAAGCTCGTCAATGACCTACAGCTCGTTTAATCTCATCTGATAACCGATAATCATCAAGTTTATCTAAGTCAATCATTAAAATTTGGCTAATTTCTAAAGGACGACGAGTTTTAAGATTTTTAAAATCTAAATCATCGATTTGAGCTATCCATAAATAATACTGATACTGAACAAATCGGCCATCAGTTATAAAATGACCTAAATATTTTAGTTTAACTTGATCAAGATCGAGATCAATCTCTTCTTTAACTTCTCGAATTAAAGCTTGAAGTGGTGTCTCATATTTTTTAATACCACCACCTGGCAAACTTAAGGAACCATCGCCGACATAATTAGTTACTACCATCAAACTTTTTTGATTAAAAATAGCTAGACGAGTTGTTTGTCTTTTTTTAAAAAATAATTTTAAAAATGGAGAAATTAACCAAAAAACTAATCTACCAATTAAAAATAAAAAATTTTTCATATTTTCTTCAATGGCGCTAAACTAATGTCTAGTGTTTTAAGTCCGACCAACTTAAACTTAATGGCCGCTAAATTATCTGATAAATCTATAATTTGACCTTCTTTAAAAATTGGATGAAAAATTTGATCACCAATTTCGAAATCTTCAATAACAAAACTATCCTGCGGATTTGGTATTTGATAACTATAAGTAATTTGATGGTCGAAACTAGCGTCTTTATCTACATCTTCTAAATCAATGATTTCTTTAATAAAACGACTAATTAAATTATGAGATAAAGTCCCATAAATATTTCTCGAAGTAGTATATGTTAAGACTAATTGTTGTCTAGCTCTAGTCATAGCAACATAACAGAGACGCCTTTCTTCCTCTAATTCTTGAACTGAATTCAAAGCTCGACTGTGGGGAAAAATTGATTCTTCTAAACCAACTAAAAAAACTAGATTAAATTCTAAACCTTTAGCGGCATGAATTGTCATCAACGTAACCTGATCTACAGATAAATCAGCCCGATCAATGTCACTCATTAAACTAATTTCCTCTAAAAATAAATCAAAATCATGGCCATAGTTTTCGGCTACCGATAATAATTCTTGAACATTTTCAACCCTAGACTGCCCTTTTAAACTACCATCATCTAAATAATGTAAATAATTAAGCTTTTTAATAATCTGGTCAATAAAATCTTTGACGGATAAACCACTATCTTTTAATGATTTTAATTCAACTATTTTTTCATGAAAATCTTGAAAACCAGTCAAAGCTTTCTTGGTAATTTTATGAAAATCAGACAAATTGGCTAAAGCTTGATCTAAGCTAAATTGATTAGAGTCTTTAAATTCAAAAAAGTTAGCTAAAGATTTTTTACCAATTCCACGGACAGGAATATTTATAATTCTTTCAAAACTAATAAAATCATTCGGTTGAAAAATTAATCGAACGTAAGCTAAAATATCTTTAATTTCTTGGCGATCATAAAATTTTTGACCACCAACAATCTGATAAGGTAAACCATATCTTAGAAAAGCTTCCTCTAAAGCACGACTTTGAGCATTAGTCCGATACAAAATAGCACAATCAGACAATTTATAGATTGACTTATCTACCATATCCTTAATAATTCGAACAATCATATCAGCTTCACTAACCTCATTGTTGAGTTGCATGACTTTAACTTTTAAGCCACCAATTAAATTAGTCCAAAGATTTTTATCAGACCGATCTAAATTATGATGAATCAAATGATTAGCGACATTTAAAATATGGCTAGTTGATCGATAATTTTGTTCTAACTTGATAACTTTGGCGGATTTAAAATCTTTTTCAAATTTTAAAATATTTTTATAATTAGCACCCCTCCAGGAATAAATACTTTGCCAATCATCACCGACTACTGTAATGTGTTGTAAATCGTTGACTAATAGTTGGATTAAATTGTACTGAGCTAAGTTAGTATCCTGATATTCGTCAATTAAAATATATTGAAATTGTTGGCGCCATTTATCTCTAATCGAATCATTTTGAACTAACAAATCAACTAATTTTAAAATCAAATCATCAAAGTCTAAAGCTCCGGCTTCTTTTAAAGATCTTTCATAATCGGGTAAAATTTCTTGAGTTAATTCTTCTATTTTACTAAATGATTTTTCTCCAAAATAAGCTGGATCATTTTTTAAATTAGAGATTAACGTAGTAATCACACTTGGCTTAAAACTTTTATCGTCGATTTGTTTTTGCTTCAAAAGTCTTTTGACTAAACTTAATCGATCACTTTCATCAAAAATTATAAAATTTTTATCATAACCAATTAAATAACCATCTTGTCTTAATATCTTAACACCAATGCCATGGAAGGTGCCCATATAAGGCATAAAGACCGACCGATTGACTGAATTTTGATTTAATAAAACACTAATCCGTTGACGCATTTCAGCGGCAGCTTTATTAGTAAACGTAACTGCTAAAATATTTTTTTGGTCAATATTGTTTTGGTTTAAAATATAAGCTATTTTATGGGTTAAAGTTTTAGTTTTACCACTACCAGCTCCAGCTAAAATCAATAAAGGTCCATCATTATATAAAACAGCCTGTCGTTGTTGATCATTTAACTCATCTAATAAATTATTGGCTGACACTTCTCTATTCTAACAGATTAAAAAATAGATTTTAAATTTAAAAAAGTAATTAAATTATAATAAAGTGCAATTTCAAACCATAAAAATAAAATAATTATAATAGCCACTAAACTAATAATAAAAAACTGTTTATTTTTTTTTCTTGTTAAGGTTTTGATTGGTAAAAAATAAACTTTAGAACTAATCAAATTAGCTACCACATCGATTGGAATATTTTTTTCAGTTAACTGATTTTTTATTTCATGATCAGTTTCGTCTGATTCAGCTTTTTTTTGTTCTGTTTTTTGTAATTCAGCTGACAAGTCCAATGAAGCAACCTGATTATTGCTAGTATTGCTGGAATTTTCTTGTTTTGTTTCTTCGACCTGAACAACTATCTGATCATCTAAAGGTTGATTAACGTTATTAGGCTCAGCTAAATTATCTGAATCAAGTTTTAATGGTTGATCAATTTTTGATTCTTCTAAATCGTTAATTGGACTAATAACTAACTTATGACTAGGAGCTAAAGTTACTTCTTCTGGTTCTTGATCTTCTATAACGTCAGGATCTTTAACTATCGGTTGAGAACTCACAATAATATTTTTAGAATTCTTAGATGGAATATTTTTTTTAGGATGAGAAACATCTTCTTTTAAATTTATTTTACTGTTTGGCATGTTTTAACTCATAAGCAATTTTTATCATTTTAGCAAACTTTTCATAATTTAAACTAGCGGCGCCAACCAATACTCCATCACAATCTTCTAAACTCAAAAAAGCTTTAACATCATAATCATCAACACTACCACCATACAATAATGTTGCCTCATTAGCGGTTGTAATCCCATACAACTCTTCAATTTGATTTCTAATAAACTTTAAAGCCTTTTGCATATCGTCTGGCTTAGATGGTTCAGCGTCAAAACTTGAAATAGCCCAAATTGGTTCATAAGCAAAAATTACTTGACTGATTTCTTCAGCTGTTAAATGATAAACGGCTGAAACTAATTGATCATGAATAACCTGATTAGTTTGACCATCTAGTTTTTCTGGTTTAGTTTCACCTATACATATAATTGGTCTAATTTTATTCCGAATGGCAGCTTGAACCTTATCTCTTACTTCTTCAAGACTTTCATGAAAATAAATTCGTCGAGCTGAATGTCCAATAATTGCATAGTCTACCAGTCCTTTCATCATCGAAAAAGAAACTTCACCGGTATAAGCACCACTATCTTTAAAATAACCGTCTTGAGCGGCTAAAGAAAATTTATGATGATTTAATTCCTGAAATACTGAATAAAGTGTCAAAAAACTAGGCGCTAAAACAATTTGAATATCGCGATGAGCATTAACCAACTTATCAAGACGATTAATTAAAATTGACGCTTGATGAATATCTAAATTCATCTTCCAATTACCAATAATATATGTCTTTTTATTAATCATCAATTATCTCGATTCAATAAAGCTTCAACACCGGGTAACTTTCGACCGCCCATCAACTCTAAGCTAGCTCCACCACCAGTTGAGACATGATCAAAACATCTAATTAACTGCCTCTCAGATAAATAACCGACCGTATCTCCTCCACCAACTAGACTGTAAGGTGTATGATAAAAGTCGCCCGTCATAGCTTCAATTAATAATTCAGTTCCGTGCGCAAATGGTCCTACAGAACCAATTAAACTATTGACTTCAGTTACACCCATAGTTCCATTCCAGATAACCGTCTGACAAGTTTGCATAACACCAGCCATAAACGATGCGCTAAAAGGACCAATATCTAAAATAATATCGTCCTTTAAAACTTTAACGTCGTGGATTGGTGGTCTTTTAGGATAATTAATGATCTGACTATAAGCGTGGGTCTTAAGGTCAATAATTCGAGTTGGTAATTTATTATCAATTGCTTTAGAAACTACTACATCAAAAGGTAAAATCAAAGCAAAATTACGTTTCTTAGATTGGGCGCCAGATTTGCGAATAATATCTCTAGCAATCGATAATTCTTTTGGATCAAATAAGCTTTTACCAATCTCAACACCTTGTGCGGCTAGAAAAGTATTAGCCATGGCTCCACCAATAGCTACATAATCAGCTATTTCAATAAAACGATGCAAAATATCAATTTTATCAGTAATTTTTGCACCGCCAATAATTGCCATCAACGGCTTAGCTGGATTTAACATCACAGATTCGATTGTTTCAACTTCTTTTTCTAGCAACAATCCAGCATAACTAGGCAAATAATGAGTAATTGCTTCAGTTGAAGCATGAGCCCGATGAACAACTCCAAAACCATCTTGAACGAAAATTTCCGCCAAAGAAGCTAAGTCTTTAGCAAAATCAAAATTATTTTGTTCTTCTTCAGGATGAAAACGTAAGTTTTCTAATAATAACACTTGTCCAAAATCAAGTTTATCAACTGCTTGATTCACTTCTTCACCAACACAATCAGCTACAAATCCTACCGAAACATTATTTAATAGTGATTGTAATCTTTTGGCGACTGGAAACAAACTAAACCTAGTATCCCTTTTACCATTCGGACGACCTAAATGAGAACAAATAATTAATTTAACATTTTGTTTTAAAAGGTAATCAATGGTTGGTAATGAAGCTTGAATCCGAAAATCATCAGCAATTTTTTCACCATCAAGCGGTACATTATAATCAGCTCGCAATAAAACAACTTTTTGATTTAAATCAATATCTTTAATTGTTTGTTTTCTAAACATAAACCCACCATGTTATTAAGTATACCTTTTAGTATTATAATAGATTATTATTATTTTTTAAATGCTTTTGACGGCCACCAAACCTTATTGTCTAAGTCATAGGCCAATGAAGGCACTAATAATGATCTAACTATGATAGTATCAAGAATTACTCCAACGGCCACTATGAAAGCAATCTGGGCTAAAAATAAAATAGGGATAACGGCTAAAGCTCCAAAAGTGGCCGCTAAAACAATCCCAGCAGAAGTAATGACACTACCGGTAACTCTTAAGCCTCTTACAATACCTTTCCTAGTCCCAAACTTTAAGGATTCTTCTCGAATACGAGAAATCAAAAAGATATTATAATCTATGCCCAAAGCCACTAAAAAGATAAAACCGAATAATGGAACCGATGGGTCAGAACCAGCAAAATGAAAAACATGATTAAAGAAAATAGCTGCTAAGCCCATTGTAGCTGAAAAACTTAAAATAACAGTCAAAATTAATAATATCGGCGCTAATATTGAACGAAGAAGAAGAATTAAAACAACCAAGATAACGACTAACACTATAGGAATAATGACCCGCAGATCTCTAGCAGCAGCCGTATTAGTATCAAGATTAACAGCCGTTTCCCCTCCTACCAAAGCCTTACTATCAACTTTAGCTAATTCTTTTCGAAGTGTAAGAACCAAGTTCTGAGCGGTCAATGAATCTGGTGAAGCATTAGAAATAGCATTAATCTGAGCTAAACCATTAACTACTTTGATTTGATGATTTTGATTTAAAGTAAAAGATGTGGCATAAACTCCGGCGGTATTTTTAATAATTTGATTATCCTGTTGGATTTTACTACTAGCTACATCAATAATAATAGGATTACCTAAACCGGCTGGGAAATTTGCATCAATAATTTTTTGTCCAGTCACAGCTCCAGACGATTTTAATAAATTTTGAGTTTGGCTAACTCCACTTGATTTAAAAGTAAAGATAAAACCACCCAGTAATATTAAGACAATTAAAATTAATGACCACATGAGTCGATACTTTTTAGATATAGTTTTAGCTACTTTATACCATAAAGACTTTGAAGGCATTAATTGATGCTCATCTAAGGCTTGATCGTTTTGAGTGTATTTAGGAACAAAAGGCCAAAAAGCCTTCCTACCAATTAACACTAAGAGACTGGTCAAAAACGTCATAGCTGCCAAAAAAGAAAAGATAATACCGATTGCGCCAACTGGGCCAAGACTTTTATTAGAGTTTAAATCAGAAAATAGCAGACAAAGTAAGGCCAAAACAACAGTTGAAGCTGAAGCTGCAATTGGTTCAATTGCTCTTTTTAAAGCCCTTTTCATCGCTTGGCGAGTTGACTCTAAATCCATTAACCCTTCCTTAAACCTAGAAACTAATAACAAAGAATAGTCTGTTGTAGCCCCTAAAACTAAAATAGATAAAATACCCTGGCTTTCACCGTTAAGAGAAACAATATTATGTTCAGCCAATAAATAAACTACGAAAGTTGCCACTGTTAAGGCAAAAACGGAACCAAGAAGTACAATAAAAGGCAAAATAATAGAGCGATAAACTAATAACAAAATCACAAACACGACTGCTACAGCCACGTAAAGCAATATACCATCTATACCACTAAAAGCATTTTCTAAAGCAGCTAAAACACCACCAGGGCCACTAACATAAGCTTTCAGATTAGCTGATAAATTAGTCTTAACTTCTGAATTAATTTGAGCAATGGAATTATTGATAGTGGCAGAAGAATCATTGATCTGAACAATAATCTCAGCTGCCAGATGATTTTTTGAATAAATTGGCCCGATAATTGGATTCTTGATTTTAGCTAAGCCTGTCACGTTGGTTAAAAGTTGAGGTAATGTTTTTAACTGTTTAATTTGATCAAGATTTAAAACCTGTTTAGACTTAACTACAACTATAGCTGGTACTAAGTTAGAGGCCGCAAAAGAACTTTCTAGTTTTTGTACTTTAGTTGATTGAGCACTGTTAGGTAAAAAATTAACAGCGTTATTACTAACTACATTATTAATTTTCCCAAAGACAGGTCCACTAACACTAGCTAAAGCTAACCAAACAACTAATAAAATAATTGGTAGATATTGAAAAATTTTTTTCATTAAAACTAATTATAACATATAGCAAACAAATATTTATTTAATTGAATTAATGTTATTTTCAACTTGGCTTGGTGACAAACCGTTTCTTGAATGGAGGGTTTGATTAATAGAATGACTAATGATTTGTGATTTTTTCTGATGATTATAAACCCAAATGAAAACTAAAACGCCAACTATTATAATAATTATAAATAATAATACTAATTTACCTAAAAGTAAGATACCTTTTTTGTTATTAATTTTTAATAATTTCATCATTGATAGTTTTAATTATAAATACTAAACTCATTATAACTTAATTGCTTAGTTTAGTTTTAGTAATTTCTATTTTAGTTTGACGAACCAAAGTAATACCACCGACTAAAATAACACTAAAGATAACTAGTATAAAAGCGATACCTAGATTGTATAAATTATGAACCTGTAAACCTGTCCGAAAACTTAAACTTGCAATATTAGGAAAAAATTGACCAAAAAGACCACCTAAAATAAAAGCTAAACCTCCGTAAGTTAAAGTATTACCAGCTGTTTTTAAAGCTACACGACGAACAGCCTGAGGCGATAAACCACGTTTTGAAGCAATATAACCAAATAATAGACCGGCCATAGCTTGCATGATCATGGTGCCTAGACCAAATAAAGCACCTGGCATCCAAGCCCAACTAGCCGAGTGGGTAGCTGGTGCTAAAATAGTATAAATAATGATCGCAAAGGCTCCAAAACCCCAACCAGCTAAAAAACCATGAACAGCCGGCATCCAAGGTCTAGGATCAGAAAAAATACCAGCTCCATCATCTTTTTGATCGTCAACATGATGATTTTTAAAAAAAGGTAAGTCGTAATGAAAAATAGTTCTTTTTTTAACAATCATAAGACCTGCTAACAACATTACAAAACCAACTATAACGTAAACAATATAATTAATATTAGTAAAAGTATACAGCCTGGAAAAACCTAAATAAGCTAACTCGCTAGCCAAAGCTCGTTGTAATGTAAAAGCTAAAGAAAAAATAACTCCAGCTTTCAAGCCTTTTTTACTCGAATAACTACCTATTGCATAACTAAAAGTTATCGGCCAAGTATGTTCGTCTGGTGTAAATCCATGCACCAAGCCAAGCAACAAAGCTGTAATTGCGATAGTTAATAAACCACCGACATGAGTCGGATCCCACAAATTAATAATAGCCAAAATCATCTATTTAATATAAAGATAAAAACTAACAAAAGCAAACCAACAAAATAATTAAAATCAAACTATTAAGTCTGTGATTTACAACTGATCATACACCACTAATAAACTCAATAAAATTTTAATGTTATCCAGTAAATTTAATAACTAAAAATTACTGGCTTGGGTACTTAGTTGTGAGCTATCAACATTATTAGAGCTAACACTGGTTTGATTAAGAACACTGTAAGCTTCATTTAAACTAGTAGCACTAGTAATGGTTGGTGGAGCTTGAGTTGTAGTAGTTGGTGATTTATAGCCTAGATAAGCTGGGCTAGTAGTTTTAGTTGACTTAATAGGAACACTAACTTTACTTTTATAATTATTTTGATAGACATAATAACCTAACGCACCGATAACCACAACTACGACTATAACTATCACACCCTCGATCATTGAAAATCCTTTTTGATTTTTTTTCATCTCAATTACTCCTTCTATGATTTAGTCTTAGTATTGGCAGTCAAACTAACGTTATTAGCTTTAGCTACGGCTACAATTAAATTTTTAACAGATGTTTTATAGGCTTGTAAATCTGAAATAACAACGTGTAAATCACCTAGAAAAGAATTAACAACTGCTTTTGGATGACTAAAACTACAACTAAAGGTACTGTTAGTTTTTAATGTGGTGTACTCTGTTCTCAAGGCACCTGAAGTGGTCGATAAATTTGCTAAAAGTTGATTATAATTAGTAACTTTATTACCATTTTTAGAATAAAAACTTTCGACTCTACCAGCAATAGCTGTGAACAAGCTAAGCTGATTGGATATTCTAGTGTCTAATCTACTAATTATAGTTTTAACAGCATTTTGTCTATTTTGACAGGCTATTGCTTTGCCTTTGCTACTATTATTTTGACCATTTGCTTGTCCGGTTGAAGCATGACTGTTGGCTCCTCCAGCTGATGAGCTACCATGAACTTGGCTGGTGGGTTGTCCAGATGAAGTGCTAGCTGAATTAACGTGACTAGAACTAGCTGCAGCAGCAGCTGGTAAGGCAAAAACTGTCGCCGACGATAATCCAATTATCAAAATAGATACTAAAGAAATTACCCATTTTATTTTTTTATGAACCATTTTATAAATCCTTATTTAATGTTTATGTTTATAATATACAGCTAAAATACAAAAAACAATAGCTCAACTATCTAATAGATTGCTCATATTGATTAGCCAGTGAATTAATGTCAGGTATACCAAACCTTTTAGACCATAATTCAAATTTATCTCCCTGTGTAGGTAAGTTTTGTCTCAAACCATTAAGATAGGTTTGATAAGAGTTAAATACTGGATGTTTAGAATGAAAACAATCAGCATAACACAATAATTCTCCTTCAATAGTCTTTGGTTGATAATCATGTTCTGGTAAATACCAAGGCTTATCAATAATTTCTTGTTTGCTCAAACCTAATAAAACATGAG
The DNA here is from genome assembly GCA_027448765.1 of bacterium. Classification (GTDB taxonomy): domain Bacteria; phylum Patescibacteriota; class Saccharimonadia; order Saccharimonadales; family UBA4665; genus JAJZWG01. The sequence goes on from DAIDMV010000003.1 coordinate 54,036, forward strand.
TAGCAACAATAGAACTAATAGTTTGATTAACGCCTTCATCTTCTAAAATTTTAGCTCCTAATATAGCGTGTTGTGGATATAATCGACTATTAATATTTTGACCAGCTTCGTTAAAAAAAGCATAACTACCTACATCGTGTAATAAAGCGGCTGTTTCTAACAAATTATTATCAATTTTAATGTTTAAATTTCCAGAACACCAAAGCGCAATCTCGGCTACTATTTGACAATGACCATAAACCAAATCAAAAACCTTTTGGTTGGGCGCATATTTTTTATGATAACGTTCAATATCTTTTCTAGATGGCCAAGTTGAGGTTGTCATATATGTTTAATGTCCTAAATTTTTACTACTTTAAATATATTTCAAGTATACCTATAAAAACATACCTACTGTCAAAGATTAATATATTATGCAGTAAAAATAAATTATTTTTTATTATTTCAAAGTGAATGAGTCGATATTCTTGTATTATATACCCATTGGATATTATCCTTGTCCATCTATATACTACTCAAATTCCAAAACCAAAGCTTTATGGTCTGAAACAATATCATCTAAAGCCTTAAATTCTTTAACTTGCACTTCATCGTTAATAAAAATATAGTCACAAACTTCTGTTTTATGTGTTAAGGGAGTCCTCGTAGTAATAAGCTTTGCTTCAATCGATAGATTTCTAAGTACTTTATTAATTTTTTCTAAGGATTCACTATATGGTTCAAGATTAAAATCCCCTGTCAATATCACTTCGCCCTGCAAACCCTTAATATATTCAGTGATTATTGCACATTGTCGCAATGTTTCTTCATCACCTCGTTTGTGACTAGGTACATGATGACCATGATGGGTTAATACATGGAGTTGCTGCCCATTATTATCAATAATTACGTGTAATAAGTTCCTAATATTGTAGTCATCACTTTCAAAATCAAAATCTTTCTTATATTCCAGACGAGTAAATACACTGCTTACATCTACAATTTTAACTTTAGAGAAAATAGCATTACCAAATTCTGCCTTTCTCCTCATCAATGAAAAACTCATGACAGGTGAGTATGCAAGGTTCATGCCATAAAGCTGCTTAATTTCGTCTACAGTTAAAAACATACCGCCATTACTGCCTCCCTTTACTGACACAGCCTCTTGTAGGCAGATTACATCTGGTTTTTCCTGGACAATAAGGTTTTGGATTTGTTTTTCAAGCCTACCGGACCAGACATTTAATTGCAATAATTTCATATCAACAATTATACTAATGAACCTAAGCAAAATCGAACTATTTAACAGATTAGATTTGACAAATAAATTTCAGGGATTTAACTTTATAATCAAATCTTAACTGTAAATTTCCTATGGTGACCCCACTACACTCGAATTGGAAGATTATATGCTTCGAAATACTAAGGTAATACGAGGTATTGATTAGCGTAAATTGGATAAGTCTTAACGCTATTGTTTGATTCTTTTACTTTCAAGCCAATCAGATATTGGGATGAAAGTAATCTCTTCCCATGCATCAATCTCGTCTTCTATTACGGGAATTGGTGACCCTAGACTAATCAGTTTATAAGATTTTGGCCAGAGAAATTATTAGATGGAATAAGATATTAGGAAATAAACAAATCTTTAATTATATGTTATCATAATTATGATAACTATGAAAGGATATATACTATGTTAACTATTAGACCCATATCTGATTTAAGAAATCACTTTACAGAAGTGGAGCAAGAAGTTAATGACAAGAATAAGCCTATTATCTTTACTACGAACGGAAAAGCTTCTATGGTGACTATGAGTTTTGAGAAGTTTAGCAAACTATCTCATCTTGATTATATTGAGCGTGCTCTTGACGAAGCTGATATTTACGCAAATAGTCACGCCGAAAACCTAACGCATGATGATGTATTCTCTAAAATTAATACAAAAATAAATGGCTAACTTTGAACTTCGTTATTCTTCACTTTTCTATGAAGATTTAGATAATATTACAGATTATCTATTGTTTGAGCTTAAAAACAATTTAGCAGCAAAAACACTAGTTAATAATGCTGAAGCTGCCATTAAAAAACGTCTCACTAATCCACTGAGCGTAGCGCCCTACCAGTCACTAGGCAGCCGACCATACCCATACCGCAGAATTCTTGTAGGTAATTACTTAGTATTCTATGTTGTCATAAATAATGTCATGATAATTAGGCGTATGCTATACGGGCGCAGAGACCTAGACAGAATCCTTTAGCAACCTATCATTGAATAGAATCGAACTATTTAACAAATGAGGGTTAGCTACTAACATTTGAAACCAATATTTATAATCAATTCGTATCTATAATTATCCTATGGTGACCCCACTACACTCGAACTGGAAGGTTATTTACACGGAAATACTCAGGTAATGAAGTATTAGTGCGCGTTGGCTGGGTCTCCGACCTTGGCCTTAGGTAAACCAATACTGCAATATTCTTGGATGGGCAATCTGTATATTGTTATATTGCTTAAGTACAAGTAAATCTTTGTCAAAAGTAATTACAAGTTCAGCTTTTGCTTCTAAAGCGCACTCCAAGATCATATTGTCAGAACTGTCACGTACAATATTAACTTGTGTACTGGGCCGAATATTTGTAAGTACTTGGTCTAGATCAGTAAGATACCGCGTTGTTTCGCTACGAGTAAACTTAAATCTGTTTTCTAGTTTTCTACTTACTTCACTTAGTATTGCCTCAGACACGAAAAGTTCATAATTTGCTTCTGGTTTAACTGCCCCAAAAAGCCAGTCGTGACAGTATCCCTTATTTAATGCTGCAGATATGTAGGTATTACTATCGGGAACGACTTTAATCTTTATCGGCGTATTCGGCAATTTGTTCATCAGTTTCTAGTCCAAGTTTACGCAAAAGAGGTGTGGCTTTTTGCTGCATAGCATCAACCGTAACTTTTAGTTGGTACCAAGCCACCATATCGCGCACTACATCGCTTCTTGAGCGATTAGTTTCTTGCGCAATCATATCTAGTTGCTGCTTAGAGTGATCATCTAAAGAGAGGCTTATTGTTGTCATATGATTATAGTAATAATATTGTCATTAAATATCAATACTATTTACAATAATTATTATTTTTATATTCTTAACTTACAACTTATGGTGAACCACCTAACTTCGAATTAGAACCATATACTTACAGAAATCAATGAGTGGTATGACTTGTTGAGAGGTATATATCCGTTAAATAGTATTCCCTTAAGGAATAAAATCTAGCTAATAGACCTGATTATGAGAGCCAATGTCTAAAAATTCGTAATATTCTTCTGTTTCCCTATATACCACCCTGATATCCCCAGTGACAGACCACGCCCTAAATATTCTTTTTGTTCCCTTTAGACCATGATCATTAAGCGGATTTCCCCTCACTCCTTCTATAAACATCTGCAGTCTTAGTTCAAATTGTTTTACTAAATTTTCGTGGGGTAAAATACGAGTCTTAAAATGCTTATCAAAGTTTTTATCCCTTTGTATGGGCTTCATTACTTTAGGTCATCCATAAACTCATTAGCTGTAGAATAAGTTTTTAGCTTACCCTGCTTTCTAAGATTAGACATATCTGCAATAGCTTTCTCGTAACGATTATCTGATTTGGTACTAAGAGCAATTGTAGGCTCACCAAAATAAATCTTTCTACCCTCAACCTCGGATTTAGCCCAAACTCGGATATATGCTTGTGCAGAATCAAAGCCAAGTTCTTTGGCTCGTAACTCGAGGCCATCTCTTACTTCACTATCAATAGGTACTTGTAATTTTGTATTCATACTTTTATGATATCAAAGTGGTATAATTATGTCAATGGTAATCATGCACGCTTAATTTATAGACCGGTTTTTAGAGAAATAACTAGACGAAATGGATTATCGGGCTACGGTTCTTTAGTTCTTGTTGATAACTTTTTGAAGTTGGCTAACAAATATCTCAGGGTTTTTAACTTCAACAACCAACTCATTGTAAATTTCATCTTTAAGCGAAATTATAACAGCCTGTTCAGGGTGATGAATATCCCAAAAGACTCTTTTCCTGTCTTGGTAAAAAGTACCTGCCGTAATAACATGAGGAATAGACGTTCCGGGCGATTTAAGGCCATGGTACCACTTTTTAACTATTTCGGAATCCACTCTGACACCAGTGATGTGCTGCAAAGATATTTCAAGGTGACTTTTCAGAGACCAGATTTTATCAGCACCTTCCATATTGAGTGACAGAATATTTGTAGTTATAGTTGGCTTAACCATGTTTTAATAATACTCCTGCTTGGCAGTTTTAATGACTAAAATGAATCGAATCTTAATATCCGGTGTCGTTTGTACAATATTGTAAATCACTATTCCAGGTGTCTATTTTTAGAATCTCAAATTTACAGATTACAGTTGAGAAAAATGAGTAATACAACAAATTCTGTTATGGTGACCCATGTTGACCAAACATGGAACTCTGTACTTAAGGGCTTGGAGCGGATTGACGCTGCATATGATGAGCTAGAACTGGGTGAGGAGGACTAGCCATGTCACAGCATACACGATCTTTATCAGATGATGTTGCCTTTCCGGTCATTATTCTAGTCGGTGCCGCTGCATGGGCGCATCGGGCACAGATTATTCATATATCTTACCTCTCGCTTGGCGTGGTTGGTTGTCTAGTGTTACTGAAATTATCTTGGGTGTTCTGGCACTGCCGCAGTGTGCATCCTCGGAACATTGACACAATGGACGGCCTGGATTTTGAACAATACGTAGCCGGACTTTTGAAGTCTAACGGCTTCCGGGATGTGGCCCTGACAGAAAGGTACGATTTCGGTGTTGATATTATTGCTGAAAAAGACGGCGTCCGGTGGGGTGTCCAGACTAAACGTCACTCAGGTCCGGTCAAAGCCGATGCCGTTCGCCAAGTTGTGACCGGTTTAAATATCTATGACTGCGACCGAGCGATGGTTATTACGAATAGCACCTATGGTTCGGTTGCGCGGCGGCTGGC
>DAIDMV010000004.1:0-47265 GCA_027448765.1 bacterium
AATAATTAATAACTGAATAGTTCGACTGACTCTAATTGATTTTTGTTTTAAATCATTCACACTACAACGTTTAATTTTTTTGAAAAGATAATAATAATAATCATAACTGGTCGAAAAAATAAATCGACAATTGCTCGGCAATAATTCAATCGACTGCTTGACAACCATTAAATCTAGTTCAAGTTGATCGATAATAGATTTTTTATACTTTTCATCAAACTGCTGATAATTATCAAGGGGCCAATAAAAATGACCGTGAATCTCGTAATTGTTTTTTAAATTATTGATTAAATTAATTCGTTGATAAATCGATCCCAACAACTTAGCATTAGCTTCTAGTTTTTTAATCTTTCTTTCATCATTGATAAAAACTCGTAAAATCATTAAACTAATCACTTCGGCTGAACCATGAATATAAAGGTCAAATTTTTTCTGGTCTAATTTAGTCTTCCTTAAATCTAATTTAGCTGCTTGAAATAAATCCAAAATCTGATTCAAGTCAAATTGATATTTTTTAGCCGTACGGACAAACGACATAACAATTAGATTGGTTGAATATTGATTCAAAAAAGCCTGAACTGTTTCTTCTCTCAGTTCATTTAAATATTTAACCGGATATTCAAGAGATGGCTGATCAACAATTTGTTTTATTAAAATCATTAAACCCAAAATACTATACAGGTCACGTCTTATGTCTTTTTTAATTAACCTACTTAAATGATAAAAAAACCTTTGATATTGCTTCAAAAATCTCTGAGATATTAAGGTAGAAAAATCAATTAAATTATCCACTAAAAACTAACTCTTAAATCGTTAATCAAGCTACTGAATTGCTCCCGGTATCGATCATTAATTGGTAATTCCTGTAATAATTTCAATGAAGTCATTTTTAAACTGTCAATTAAATCTAAAATTTCCTGATAAGCCGAAGAAGTCATAATTAAATTTTGTAATTTCTTTTGATCGGTCTCACTAATCTTATTTTGACCCATTAAATCATTAATTAGTTTTTTATTAGCCTCATTACCTGCATTGTAAACTCGAGATATAATATAGGTTTTCTTATTATCACGAATATCACTAAAAACTGGTTTACCTAGAATTATTTCTGTTGAAAATAAATTATTTAAATCGTCAATTAATTGATAAATTTGTCCTAAGTTAAAACTTAATTTTTTTAATAAAGATTCATTAAGCTTTGTTTTAGTTAAAACGCTAGCCATTTTAATTGGAAAATAAAAACTATACATTGATGTTTTAAAATTAATTATTTTTAAAGCATGCTTCTGATCGTAATCATTAAAAAAAGTTTCCATATCCATTAACTCACCACCGGCAACCAAAAAAATATCCTTTTGTAGGATTTTCAATAATTGAATTTTTATTTGAGATTTTAAAGAACTCTTTAAAATTAAATCATAGCTAGCCGACAATAATAAATCACCGCTCAAAAGAGCGGCAGAATTACCCAAATGATAAGCCATATTTGAAGACCTTAATTTATATTGTTCAATCCTATTAGCCGCTAAGTTGGGACGAGAATGTCGAACAAAATCCTGATCAATCATATCATCATGAATCAATAAAGCATTGTGTAAAATCTCTTGAGATAATGCTACATCGAGTATATCTTGCAATTGCTGGCCACCAAACGCTAAATAGCTCAAAATCAATAAATACGCTCGACTTCTTTTACCCCCACTTAAAATATAATTATAAATATCTTGCCATAATAAGGAATAGCTAGTATCAATTTTTTCAGCTGAAGAAACCTGAAACTTCAAATAATCATTTAAAGTCTGACTCAATTGACTTAAAATTTCTGCTTTAGATATAGACATTTAGTAAGTTTTTTATTATAGTTAATATTTTACACGAATAAATATAGATATGAAAGAACAATCGCTAATAAAGACGTCTTCTATTGAGCCAAAGTATTATTGGTTTGAGAAAGTTTTATTAAATCAAGTCTCTCAAGCATTAATCACACTTTATCCATCTCAAGATCAAATTAATTTATTTGAATTATTTCAAATTAAAACAAACTATCTCGAACCTACATTATTAATTAACAGTGTTGATGTTTTTTACGAGGATATTGCTAAACAAAAAAGTTTTGACTTAAAAGCCAATTTTCCAGGTAATAAAAAAAATTTTTACTTAGAGGGTTTAGTTGAGAATAGTGATTCAACCCATCTAATTCATCAAACTGAAAACAAAATTAAGCTACAAGATTTGTTTTTTGTCTATACTTCCATCAAAAAGATCGCCAAACATCAAAAGACGGATCAAGTTTTATGAATGAAAAGCTTTCAGTCGACAACCAGGATCAAAGCAAGTCCCAACAATTAATTGCCAGCATGGGGAAAAGATGGCTTTTTCGTCTTAACCAAAGTTCAGTTAATGACTTCGAATATAACGATGATAAAATTGAATTTGAATTAGAAAAAATCAATCAAGCTTTTTTATTGCATTTTAACTATTTTCCTAGTCAAACCAACTACGAATTATTGATCGGTCCAGATTATCACAAAAAAGTATATTTTTTAGGTAAAATTATAAGTCATGTTATAGATTATGATGAAATTACTGTAGTCGACTCAGAACAACCTAATTTAATGAGTGGGATTTGGCCATATTTAGAATTTTCAATAGTAACTAGAAAAACTAAACAAATCATCAAACAAGAATCTAAACTTTGGCTTTAATAAGATAATAATTTTGATCATAAATAGCTGCATTGATGTGTTTAAAACCAGCCTGCTTAATTATATTGGAAGCCAAGTCTAAACTAAATCTTATGTTTTGAGGTGGACCAAAATTTGAAATTATATCAGCTCGAAAATCATAATCAATCAATAGAGTGTTAGAGTTAGACATTAATCTTAAGTTTTTTAAAACCTTTTTAGGTTTGGCAAAATCATGCAAAGCAGTAACCAGAAGAATGAAATCAAATTTCTGATCTTTCAACAAAAAATCTTCAGCCGGTAAAATATCTAAACTATAATTTTTATAATCTCTTTGTTCTAATTTAAATCTCAAATTATCAACTGCGACTTGATCAACATCAATTCCATAATAAAAACCTCTAGGGCCGACTATTTTTAAAGCCGCTAAGGCATAAAAGCCATCATTACAACCTAGATCTAAAATTTTCATGCCGGGCTTTAAGCCAAAACTCTCCAGCAACTGAAGTGGGTTTTGTATTTTTAATCGTTCTGTCAGATCATAATTAAAATGATGCATTAGAGGTAATTATCTTCAGTAGTGGCTTGATTAATACCGTTTTTTAAATTTTTATAGCCATTTTTTTGTAAAAAGCTAATTGCCATCGAAGCTCGATGTCCGGATCGACAATAAACAATAATTTCGTCTTCCATATCTACATCTTCTAAAACAGATTGATGATTAATCATAAGGCTTGATAGGGGCAAATTTCTAGCCGTTTTAACATGATTTTTTTTATATTCATGTTTTTCGCGAACATCCAAAATAATTTTTTTCGACATTAATTTAAAACTCCTCTTAATTGATTTAAATCAAAACCTAAAATTCGGTCAGTAATTTTATTATCAACTTCAATAGTCGTAAAAGGTACGCTCCGTTGACCACTCAAATTAATCATAGCTTGAGCCGCAAAAGGATTTTGATCAACTTTATATTCGGTATAATCAATATGATTATCCCTTAACCAACCGGTTAACATTTTACAGTACGGACAAGTTGTAGTTGAATAAACTGTTACTTTTTTCATAAAACCTCCTTATTTTTTATACATTTTTGACAAACACCACTAATCGTTAAACTACCATTTAATCGACAGCCATTTAAAAGTGTTTCAATTTCCCTAACTATATGATCAGGTAAGCTAATATCTCTCAACAAATCACACTGACGACAATGAAAATGATCATGATAGACAAGATTACTGTCAAATCGTTTGACCTGATTAATAGTCAGAGGAGCTAAGCCTAAAAGCTTATTTTTAACCATTCGCTCAGTAATACGATGAACCGTAGTAGCCGTTAAATTAGGATAAAATGCCTGTAAATATTCTAAAGCCTGGTGGTTAGAACTATGATTATAATTTTTAAAATAACCCTGCACTGCTTTAGTATATTTAGTTTGTCTAGTTTTTAGCATATCTTATTGTAAATCATTTACAATAATTATTCAATGGTTTAAAAAATCAGAAAAAATTAAGCTAATTAGATTATTATATCGTCAAGTTTTAGTCTATAATAACTAAAGGATAACAAAATAAATGCATTTTTTATTAGCTGTAAGTGACATTAAAATTGTCACCGAAAGAGTCAGCGATTACTGGTCTTGGTATATAGTTAGAGCTTCAGGTTTTGTAGCGGCTGGTATTTTATTTGTTCTAATCGTTTCTGGTATCGGACAAGTAACAGGTTTTATCTATCGCTACGTAGAACCCATTAAAGCCTGGGTAATTCATAAAACACTGGCTATTAGCCTACTGTTTGCGATTGCAATTCATGGTGGTTTTTTGTTAATTAATCATTATATTAAATTTAATTTAGCCGAAATTTTAATTCCTTTTGCTTCTACTTACTACAATGAAACTTCTTTTGCTGGCCTTAATATTGGTGCTTTAGGTGTTACTTTTGGAATTTTCGCTACCTATATTATTGTTTTTATCGTTTTAACTTCACTTAAAATTATTGATACTAATAAAAAATTATGGCGTAAATTTCATTTTTTAAGTTACTTAGCGGTATTTTTTATTTTTTTACACGCTTTATATGTTGGCACCGATTTGAAATTTGGCTTTTTTAGAGATTTTTGGTTATTAGCTGGCTTTATGTTAATTCTAACTGGAGCTTATCGACTCTGGCGAGCTAGAGTAATTAAGTAATTAATAACCACTAAAATGATCGGTTTTTATTTGATTAAACCGAAGACCTAATTTTCTTAAAATTTGTTTCGAACTTTTTACTATGGAGTCAGACCCAGCTAATAAAAATAATCTTTGATCATAGTCACTAATTAGGTCTTGAACTAAATCAGCCGATAAACGTTGATTAGTAATTAATGGGTTGTTAAATTTTATAGTTGGCTTTCGAGACGAAGAACAAATGTACCAAACCCTTAAATTAATAACCTTACTTGCCTGATCAAAAAAATCTTTATAAACAAAGTCTTCATAATTTGAGCAACAATAAAGTAAATAAACGTCTCTAGATTGTCTGGTATCAATCAGATATTTAATCATACTTCGAAAAGGTGTAATACCGATTCCACCAGCTATAAAAACTAATTTTTGATTAGGGTTGTCCGGTAAGACAAAATCACCACCTAAACTAGTAGCAATCAATAAAGGCTCCTCAAGGTTTAAAAGAGCTTTTTTATAACTAGAATCGCTATTTTTAAGAGCTAGGCTTAATTTATCTTCAGTGGGCGAAGAAGATATCGTGAAGTAACGTCTTATACCCCTTTGATCAAAATTGTCGTGAATTAAAGTCCATTCCATGTATTGACCAGGAATAAAATTAAAATTACTTGGTCGATTAAAAATTAATTCTAATTGATCAGGACTCAATTTAATAATTTTTTGTAAATATAAAAATAACTTATCTTTGGCGTTGACCCAAAAAGCGTAAAGATTAGCCACCACTAAAGCAAACTCAGGGGTAGTATATAAATTAAATAAATGAACTTGTGGCAACAATAAAACTGCCACAATAACAGCGTAGATTAATTGCTGCTTTTGCCTTCTCGGTGAAGTTAACGGCTCGGTTAACATCACAAAACCCAAAAACAAAAGTGGCGAAATTAAAATAGTATCTTTTAAACTTAAAACTAAATCATGGTTAAATAATCCAATAACTGCTGTTAATGCTAAATTAACAAAAATAAAACTAGCTACCATTTTAAAATCACTAATTTTACGAATAATTATTAAACCACCCACAAACACAAAAGGCGCTAAATACAAACTACCTACCCACCAACTAGCAGTTTGCCGAGCCGATAAATCTAAGACTAAAACCGCTAAAGCAGCTGGATTAAAAATATGCTTATCATGATAAGTCAACAAATATTTACTAGCTTGAGCTATTAAAGAAGCCATGATTAAAAAACCAATCGAATAGACATTGCTGTAGACGGGCGTAATAATTAAAACTAAGATTAAACTAGTTATAAAATTAGATTCAGGATTGATGGGGGCATCAAATAAATGAGAAAACATTAAATTGAATAAATAGCCACTGATAGTTAAAACAGCTAATGATAAAATTAAAAATCCAGGACTATAGCTAATGACTTTGAAGACCGAAAGAAGAAAAGCTATCAAAAAAATACCGGCTAAATAATATAAAATTAATCGATACATACTAAAACTATTTAAGAACTTCATTTAATATACTCCTCAAAACAACTAGTCATTGTAGCTTGTTGGTCTGATTCAATCATATAAGCTTCAAGACCATTTAACTTTTCTAACCAATTAATCCCTTCTGGGCCCATCGCAAAAGCCGCTGTAGCCATAACGTCAGCTTCTATAATTGATTGTCCAATGACTGTTAAAGAAACTGGGTTAGCTACGATTTGACCATTTATGGGGTTAAAAATATGATTTTTTTTAATATAATTACCTGACGTTGCTATAGCGCCATTCTGCAAAACAATAACTTTAATAATTTGGTCCAGTTCAAAAGGGTTTCGAACGCCAATTGTCCATGATTGAACCGAATTGACAGGTTTTGAAACGACAATATCACCACCAACTTCTAAATAAAAATCATCGTAATGCTCTTTTATAATAGAATAGGCCTGGTTAATAGCGTAACTTTTAACTAAACCAGACGGATCAACGATGCCATTATAATTAATCTGAAAATAACCGTTAGTTTTTCTTTCATAATCATCACAAATGCGTAAAATTTCTTTCAATTGTTTAGACGGTTTATAATGGGCTGAATTTTGATTTAAACGAGAAATCTGACTTCTTGATTTATAGGGACTAAACTTTTCGTCTATAGCCTCGAAATACCTAAAAACACGCTGAAATGTTTGATGCAATAATAAGTCCTGATCATGATTAACTTGAAGGGTAATGGGCATAGCCATAATAAGTTTTGTTTGCTTCATTAATTTGCCTTCCTTAAGGCCGATGCCAAAGATTGAATGAAAGCTTCTGACGTAAAGGTTGCGCCAGATATAATTTGCACTTTCGATGATTGTTTCTGAATAGCTTCTTTTTTTAAAATTGGTAAAACTTGTTGATTAATATAGACTGAGGTTGAATGAGAGTTAGGGTACTGTAAAATATTCAAACCACTTAAATGATTAGCCTGAACAATAGCCTCAACCTGTACATTACCCCAATAAGCATTAGCGCTTTGGCCAATAAAATTACCGTTTTGAAAAACTGACTTAGTTTTTTGATGAACAACGACTTTAGTCTGTTTACTCTTGGCACTATTGTTCTTAGGTACAGTAAATTTTAATTTATTATTTTGATAATAACGACGCGCCAATAGGCCATAACCTAAAATAACAGCAATAATTAATACACTGACAACAATTTTTTTCATCAATTAAACTATTTTAAATTAAGTTGACTTAGAATATGCTTAACTTTTATTGCCCAAAACGACGATGAATTTGTTGAAACTTTTTTAAAGAATAGTTCAAGTCAGTCTCATGAAAATCTGGCCAATATTTTTTCGAAAACATTAATTCTGCATAACTAGACTGCCAAGTCAAAAAATTAGATAAACGTTGCTCACCTGAAGTTCTAATAATTAAATCAGGTGGTGGTACATCAGCCGCATAAAGATGTTGGTTGATTAAGGGTACAGTAATTTTATTGGGACTAACACCCTCAGCTACTATCTTTTTAACTGCGTCAACAATCTCTTGTTGACCGCCATAATCTAAACATAATAAAATAGTTCCTCGTGTATTATGCTCAGTTAATTTTTCTGCATCGTGAATAGCAGTTAACATAGCAGCACCAAGCTTTACTTTGGAGCCAATTACCCTAACCCTAATATTGTCTTTGTGTAATTTTTTGATTTCATGGTTTAAAACCCATCTCAATAACTTCATAATATCCTTAACTTCTTGTCGGTCTCTTTTCCAATTTTCAGTTGAAAAGACATAAGCTGAAACATATCTTACCCCATATTTAATTGCTGCTTTAGATATTGTTCGTAAATTTTCATAACCTTGACGATGACCTTGCGCTACACTTAAATGATGTTCTTTAGCCCAGCGTCTATTACCGTCAAGAATTAATCCGATATGAGTTGGAATTTCAGAAGGATGAGATTTATTAGACATAACAAAATTATATCACTTTAACTTGAAAAGTATTTTAATTTTTTGACAATTCAATAATTTTATTAAATACATTGTTCCAATAAAGAAATAAACTATTAACATTCTCTTCGGCCGCTAAATAAATTATTTGAGCCGCATTCTCATTTTTGTCTTGAACGTATTGCTCAAACAAATCATAATAACCGTCGTAGATATTAGTTTTAAAAATTAAGGGATTATCTGATTGATTAGTAATACCCATCATATTAGCAGCCACCACTCCAATTGGAATAACTAAATTAAGCCTACGAGATTGTTCTAAATTTTTAATTGAAGCAAAATCTATTAAATCTGGTTGACGAAAATTAAACGAATTTAGTAAAGCGGCTTTTTGTCTCACAGCCGAATTTTTATACTCCACAACATCCTTAATACGATTATCAAAATCGGACGGAGAGATAAAATTTAAGACGTTTTTAATCGGCTCTAGTTTTAAAGCTTCTCTTTCTTGATAAGTTCGACTCAACAAAGTAACTTTTTCCATATCATTATTATAGACTATAGAGTCTAAAAAATCAAAAATATGGTATTTTAATTAAAGACACGGCCCTCTCGTATTGCCCGTAGTTTTATTGACCAACAACTGTTTACAAATACTACTACCAGTCTGTAGGGCGAATAAGCCATGTGTGTTTAAATCATTTAAATTTAAACCGCCTATACCAGTATTAACTGTCACTAAGATTCTTTTTAAGACATTATAACCCTTCCCAGTTGAATCAATTTGAGCTTGAGCATTGTAAAGTTGATAGCCATTAGAGGTTTGCTCGGCTGATTGAGGGTTATAACCAGCCGAAACATATAATTTTGTTGTACTATAAAGTGGAATAACATATAAATAGTACTGATAATTATTCTTTGAAGTTGATGGTATGGTTGAACCAGAAACAGGTATCGAAGCGTTACACCATACAGCACAATCTATCAGACTATTACCACCGTTATTCCAATTAAATTGATTAAAGGATGATGGGCTCAGATAGTATGTATTGGCTTGAGAGTTAATACTGCTTATATTCTGCCCAGACAAAACTGAAACCTGTAATACGCTAGCCGGACAATGATATTTGTTAACACTAACAAATTTATTTTGCTGTGATTGACATATATTAAAATTAGACCCAGTAGAAGGATGATTACGCCAAGATAAATTAAGATAATTAATGGGTGCTTGGTTTGATTTAATCGGAATTAAAACCGCAGAATTATTTTGAATATTGTATATTAAATTAGTTGGATGAAAATTAACCATTAAGCAAGTCCATTGATTTTGACTTGAACTATTCTTCAAATAATTAACTGAAGACGTATATTGTTGACAATTAGTATTGGTTGCAGAAGTTGCTGAACTGTAAGAAGTCGGATTACTAATAATTTGATGAATTTCATAATTAACTCCCGACTCGGCCGAATAAAAAGCTTGCGTTGATAAAGCTGAATTTAAAGCATCTCTTTGTTGAGCCAACGACACCTGGGTAAACCCTAAAGCAATTAAGGTTAACACCAAGCTCATAATCATAGTAATAATAATAGCCGCAACACCTTTTTGATTATTTAATTTCATATATTTCACTCATAATTATTATACCTGCTTGAAACTACTGTTGAAAGTCTTTGTATTGAACAAAATTCAATTGGATTATTGGGTACGCAAAAAATTTTATTATTAGGATTACTAACTACGTAGTGAATTAACGCGGATGAAGTTTTAAAAGGTCGACAATTTAATTGACTTGTACTGGTTGTGCTACTTAAAGAACAAAATAACTGATCTTTAGATGCAAAGGCGATGTCTAAATTAATTTTAAATAAATGTAGGCTAGAGTCAATTGAAGTGATTTGAAAATTTAAAAGCTGCATATTGTTTCCCAATAAACCTGAATATTGACAGTTACTAATAGAACAAGCTTTTAATGGATTACTAGTTTGACCAATACAATTATTAATTTCCGTTAAAGGATTAACGGTCGTATTACTGTCAATTTTGTATAACTGATACAAAAATTCAGTATGGCCTACACAAAAATAACCCTGATAATTAGAGGAATCATACGAACTAAGATAATTACCGTTACTAAATTCAACGGCCGACGTAACATTATTTAAAATATTACCAGAGGCTGTTTGAACATTGCCTTGACTAATCCCTTTAAAGTACTGATGATTAATGGTTAGAAGAGAAACTGCTAAAACTAAAAGCGCTAAAGAAAAAACAGCTGTTGCTATCATCAATTCTACGATGGTAAAACCATTTTTTTTTATTTTTTGATGATTAAAATGTCTATAAATCATGCAGGAAAACCATATCCACTACTAACAGAAGGATTAGTTGGGTTAAGATACAATCTATAATACAAAATTTCTTGATTTTTTTGACTTGGTAAACCACCAGCACTGGCCCAATCAACTTTAAATTGAAAATTATAGCCAACATTAGACGGTAAGCCGGCTGATGTTAAGGCTGGAAGAGGGGTAATCTGAACCCGATATTTATACTGCTGGTTTTTAGTTGTTGGTGGTGATGAGCTATAGTTCTGGTTTTGATCAAAATAACATGGTAAATTCTCTAAACTGTTAGTTTTAAAATTAACGCAAAAAGGTACTTGGGTTTGGATTCTTTGATCAAAAGATGGTTTTTGGATATCAACCCTTAAACCCTCTAATTGACTTTGAATAATATTAAGAGCGACTGTTTGGTTATGTGCATTGGTTTCTATAGCTAAATCACGATTAACTACCACGAAAACTGATACTAAGACAGACGCTAAAATTGTTATAGAAATTAAAACTTCTATAATGCTATCACCTCGATAACTGTTATTAAATAACTTAATTTGTTTTTTAATTTTTAACATTGATTTTGTAATTTTAAATTTACTCCTATTGTACCATTGCCTTCAGAAAAATAATAAACAGCATAACGACTTCTAGTCGATGTAATTAAATTACTATAACAAACTACTACCTGATTAACTGGCTTTAATTGATTCTCATTGAATGACCCAGAAGATAATTTAGAGGTAGCCCTCTCCAAACCAAGACCTAGTTGCGAGCCACCTTTGGCACTATTAGAATTTATTGTAGCAATAAATTCACCCGAGTTGAGAGGTTGGTTCGAATTATAGGTCATAGAGTATAATTTTAAAGACTGAGGTGTATTGACAAGACTAAAGTTTGTGCCATGATATAAATATGTTTCTTGAGCATAATTAGAAACCGGTAATGTTGAATTATTGTAAGTTGCACCCCAAATTTGATCAATCTTTAAACTATAGGTTTTAGGTTCAAAAATACTACCTAAAAAAATACAACTCGAACTAGTACCTAAAGGAGAAGTGCCTGGTTTGTCTTTTGCTAAGCCATTGCTGTAGCAATTATATTGATAATGATTATTATAATTAAAATATCCGTCACTATCATAGGCTAAATATTCAATATATTGACTTTTTAAAGTGTTGGCAGAGGTGACAAAAGCTGTTTCTGCTTCCTTACCATTTAAAGCGGCTATTGCCATAACAAATAATAAAGCTGAAATCGCTAAGACAATCATTGTCTCTATAATAGTAAAGCCTTTTTTATTAATCATAATTAAAACTAGTTATGCTTAATTATAACCCACTTACACTAAATCATAGAAAGACTTTATAAAATTCATTAAACCATTAATGACAAACTTGTCATGAGATTCAATAGCCAATTCACTGGTACCATATTTTACTCCGGCATAAATAAAATTATGACTACCATAAATAACCCTATCATCAGTAATTAAAATTTTAGCGTGTAGAAATTTTTTATCTTTAATTTGATGATGAAATAAATCGGGTGATATTTTTTTAATATAACGCATATAGACCACCAATAAACCATGAACGATGTTAAACGGGAAATCATGTTTAGTGGGCGCATTATAAATAATCTGAACTTGAACGCCCCTCAGATAAGCCCGGTTTAAAGCTTCAATCAATCGACTGTCTGGAAAAAATTGACAGGTTAAGATAATTCCATGACGAGCATCGTTAATATTTTTAATGGCTCGCTCAAAAATAATTGATTGTTTTTTTTCACCTTTATCAATTAATAGCTCATAATTATCGAATTTCTTTTGAAGATCTTCTTGTAAGCAAAGTTTAACTGATCCTTTTAGACATAACCGTTGGGTGAAATCAAATAAAAAATTACTTAAATTGTCATCTTTAACTCGCATCATTGAATCAATTGATAAATTATCAATTAAATTAACACCACCAAAATAACAAATATTATTGATAATGGTTAATTTAATATGGTTTCTGCCTTTAAATGGATTTGAAAAAGGTCTAGTCGGTTGATTTAAAAGCTTAACTTTGGCGCCTAATTTTTCTAATTGTAATAAATCTTCCTTAAGTTTAAAAAAACTACTACTATTTAAAAGACTAACGTTTTGACGTCTATAAAATAACGGGCCGATTTTTGGCCCCGGTTGAAACATAAAATTGTTGGCATCTAAAAGTATAACTACACTAGTTTTGGCATTTAAAGCAGTTTTAATTGCTTGAAACAATTGCCAACCCCGTCCAACTCGAAAATCAAGTGACATAGTTAAAATAATCAAACGATCTTTAGCTGTCAAAAGCTTTGTGGTTTGAATTAATTCATCAATATATTGATCTTTATCTAAAAGATCTAAAACTGGCATCAATGATTATTTTTTCTTAATAAAATAAGCTATCAAACAAACATCAAAAGTGGCTGCCAAAAGTGGAAGTAAACCAATTAAAATCAATAAGTATCCCCATCGATTATGAATTAAATAACCGGCTTCAATTAAAACTGCTCCAATTATATTTCTAACTGAGCGACCTTCAATAGTTGACATTTTTTTTACTAAATCCATCATAAACTCCTTTAAATTTAATAACTTAACTAATTTCAATATAGCACTTTAATGAAATTAGTTAAGTTAAGCTACAATAATCTCATGAACATATTAATTTCTTCATCTAAAACAATGAATCATCCAGTCAATCATAAAATATCCGACTACTTAGCCGAATCTTCCCAACCAGTCTTTTATCAGGAAAGCCAACTTTTAATGAGCCAACTCCAAAGTTACTCAATCAATGATTTAAAGCAAATCATGAAAACATCCGATCAATTAACTGATCGAATTTATTATCAGATTCAACATTTTAATCAAGTGGATCAATTTCCAGCAATTTTTTATTTTAGTGGTGATGTTTACAAAGGACTCAATTCAATCAAATGGCAAAAATCTGATTATCTTTACGCTAATTCTCACTTAAAAATTATCTCTGGTCTCTACGGTATCTTAAAACCCTTAGATCTAATTCAAGCCTACAGGCTGGAAATGGGCTATAAAATAAAATTGGCTCATAATCAAAACTTATACGATTTTTGGCAAGACAAAATAGCCTTAAGTCTTCAAAACGAGTCATTACTTATTAATCTATTACCTCAAGAATACTTTCGAGTTATTAAAAATTATTGTCAGCCTAGTCAATTAATTATCCCTCATTTTTTAACCAAATACCCTGGTAATAACTTTAAATTTGTAGCCATTCACGCTAAATTTGGTCGAGGGTTATTGGCTAGTTGGTTAATTAAAAATAAAACTGATCAGATTGTTGATTTTAACTTTAAAAACTTTAGATTTAACTCCGAACTAACTAACAACATACTCGAACCAATTATTGTCTTTGAACCTAATTAATATTGCACGTTAGTTGGCATACCAGTCATATTCATCTGATAACCATTAGTGGATAATTTATATAAATCATAAAAATACAACAAAGCTCCCGGTTGGGAAGTAGCTGATTCTAAACCACCACCATTAGTAATAATTTGATGCCAATTTGGGTTGATGTTTGAATTAGCATAACTTGCAATACCATTGACGACATAAGGTGATCCCATAAAAAATTGTTCTGGACTAGTATAACCTTCATTAATAGCTTGTTGAGCATAAGCTTGGTTTTGACCATTATAAGCATACAAAATGTTGGCAATGTCAATTAAATTAAAAGAATTATTTTGCAATAAATCCGTCTTTACACCTGCTCTTTTAAGGTAGGTATTATTAATTAAACTAGCAGCGTTTTGACATTGTTGCAAAATCTCTAAATCATTTAGTTGATTTGTTGGTTGATAGTCAGCGCCTGTAATTTGAAATAAACCGCCTAAATCAACTGGATTATACAAATTCATGGCTGTTTCTCGAACTTCAATGGCAGCCAATAATTGCCATGGTAAATTATATTGACTAGCAACTGATTCGTAAATTGGCTGTAATGATTTAACTACTTCTAGTTGATGACTAGTCCAAATATTACCCTGATACAAAGAAGGATCTAAATTACATTCAGCTGAATTAGCCAATTGATTAACGGTTGGTTTTGTTTCGGTCTGGTGAGTCGGTTGATTAGTAGTAGGCACTGAAGTTAAATTATTTTGATTTAAAATAATTGGTGATTCGATTACCGGTGATGAAGTTGGACTGTTGACTATGATGGTTGGTTTTGTTTCAACTGAATTACCACCAGGAGAAGGTGGTAAATTTCCATTAATATTAATGGCTAAACCATTAATATTAAATTGATTAGGGTTAACGGTTGGATTTGGAGTTGGATTTGGATTTGAATTTTTAGCTTCAACTTTACTACTATTAGCCTCAACTGGTTTAACGACACAATTATTATTTAAGGCTACGCTAGTACTCACCAATCTTGATGCTGAATGAACTTGATCAATAGTGTTAAGACTGACTAAACCTGAAGCCAGAGCCAAAAAACCAAGACTAATTCTTCGATGATTATGGATATTAAATCTTGATTTTTCCATCAGAAAATCCTAATTAAGATTATTTTTTAAAACTATTTAAAACAGTTGTCTCAGTCGTTGCATTACTAAAAACAGCCGTAGTACCAACTTGTTGGTCATTAGCGCCCACAACTCTTAAATAAAGAGTATCGACTAAACCATTAGCTGTTTTACTGATTCTATCATTAAAATCAATATTTTTACCACTAACATCAATACTGACATAAATATTATTACTACCATTAATACCAATTTTATTATACTGAATACCCTGAGCGTTTAATTGATGACCAATCAAAACTTCTTCCTCTAGTTCTTTAACCTTTGCTTGATTTTGTTGTTGACCATTGTGAACAACATCAACAACACCATAACCGGCTGCAGCTAATACTCCAACCGCTAAAAGAACTTTTAGTCCTTTGTGACTTGTCTTTTTTTCTTGACCATCATTAATTGATTCTGCATTTTTTTTTCGCATTTTACTGTCTCCTAAAATTCATATTAATTAGTAGATAATACTACTTTTTGTCATTTTTGTCAATAATATGACGAAGTTTATACTACAAATTTTAGTTCTAAAAATAAAAATAGGGTTTTTAAAACCCTATTTTCTTAATTAATATTCTATCACTCAATTCAAGAAAACATCATGGTAGTTTGTGATTCTGGCCACATATACTCCATAAAGCGTCGACCCTTTGAACTAAGCGTTAACCAAATATCTACTTTTGAAACTGCTTTTACTTTTATTAGTCCTTTGTGTTGCAAGGCTTGAACAATATGCTTAAGTTGTTTGCGATCAAATCTTAAGGTTTCCTCTAGAGATACTAGGTCGTCCTCGCCATCTTCACTAATTTGTTGCAAAACTAACAGATAATCTTTATGTAAAGATAGAACTTTCATAATTTTAGCCCTCCTTTTTTAATTATTAGCTTAAGCTAATACCTACCAGATTAAACCTACAACCTAAAGAATAACTTAAAAATTTTATAAATTAAGTTCTAATCTGTTAAAATATTGTCATGGAACAGGAGACTAATCAACAATCCCTCAATAGATTGAACTCTATCCGAGCAGCTGTTTTGGGAGCTAATGATGGTATCGTATCGGTAGCTGGCATTATACTAGGTGTAGCAGGGGCTGATCACAGTGCTGGTGTTATTTTTACAGCTGGCATTGCTGGCCTATTAGCTGGTTCACTTTCTATGGCAGCCGGCGAATATATTTCAGTCAGTTCACAACGTGACACTCAAAAAGCTATGCTTGAAAAGGAAAGGCTTGAAATTGAAAATGATCCTGAAGGTGAATTTCAAGAATTAATTGGTCTTTACCAACAAAAAGGTCTATCGAAAAAGACAGCCACTATCGTAGCTCAAGAATTGACTGATCAAGACGCCTACAAAGCCCATATTGATGTCGAATTAGGTATTGATCCAGATGACCTCAATAACCCTGTTACAGCCGCTCTAGCTTCTGCCATATCATTTACAATAGGTGCTCTAATTCCATTACTAGCTATCACTCTTTCGCCAATAACTTGGAGAATCCCGATAACCTTTTTAGCCGTTTTAGCGGCACTTTCAATTACCGGCATTATTAGTGCTTATATTGGTGGCGCCAAAAAAACCCCAGCTACTCTGAGAATTATTCTTGGTGGAATTATTGCCATCACAATTACCTATTTAATTGGTCGATTAATTGGTGGTCACATTCTTTAAACAATTTATTTCAAGCAATTTTTATGATATATTACTAAAATTATGGTGGTGAAAAAAAATAAAGTTTTTAATATTTACACTCTTATAGCTCTTATAGTTGTAGTAATCTCACTAAGCGGTCTAGTTCTACTAAAGAAAAAGCAAGTTAAATTACCACCTCACGGTAACGGTAATTTTAATATAACTAATCCATTAAGCGTCAAAACATCTCAATCGTCTAATCAACTTCAAAATGGATCGATCAAAAACCCAGTTATTGAAGGTCAAAAATATTCTTTATTGGTTAAAAATAACTATAATCCAGTTAATATTTCAAATAATTCTCTTCAAACTAACACTAATCAATTAGCACAAGGTAGTAGCAACCTACAATCTGGACCAAGTTACGAAAACCCAGCTATTCAAAGTCAAATTTATTAAATCTTAGGCCAGATAACTAAACCAATTAACTGATTACGACTAATTGGACCAAAAAACCGAGAATCACGACTATACTCTGGATTATCTCCCAGTACATACAGTTCATTTTGATTAGCCCATTTAACTCTCTTTATAATCTCTAATTGATTATAACGACAAATCACGACTCGACCAGTTAAATTAACTGGCTTATACTTAACCGCTAAAATTAATTGTCCGGTCGATAAACTGGGCAACATACTCTGACCTTCAACTCGACGAATTAATAAAAAATTAAGCTTGTTTAGTTTTTTTAAAAATTTCACTAATCTGATCAATTAATTTAAGTAATTTATCGGCTTCTTGAACATCTTGATGACTTTTACACAAACTAGCTTGTTTAATAGTTTGCCAAACTAAATCATGCAACTCAGGAAATTTTTCTAAGTGGATTGGTTTAAAATAATCAGCCCATAATATCATCAAATGTTGTTTAACTAGTTCAGCTCGTTGTTCTTTAATAATAATAGCTCTTGTTTGATTGTAGCTATCTAACCCATCATATTTTTCCATAATAGCTTTAATTGATAAAGCTTCAATTTTAGCTTGTTCAGGATCATAAACTCCACACGGTAAATCACAATGAGCGTAAACTGCTTTTATTCTAAATATTTTCATCTTGCCTCCTCTTTTTATATATTTATTATAACTTAAACTAACTTATTTTATGCTGATTTCTCCAATGATTAATAGCTTGATGATCACCACTCAACAAAACATCAGGTACTTTTAAACCATCATATTCAGTTGGTCGAGTGTACTGTGGATATTCTTTTGTTTTATCATCTAATTGAAAAGATTCATCGAGACTACTTGATTCACCACCTAAAACACCTGGCAACAAACGAATAACCGAGTCGACTATTATCATGGCCGGTATTTCACCACCCGTTAAAATATAATTACCGATCGAAAATACTTCATCAACATAATGAGTAATTCTCTCATCATAACCTTCGTATTTGGGACAAATGATCAGATAATTAGTTTTAGATTGGCTCAATCGAATAGCTTCAGATTGTAAATAAGTCTTACCTCTTGGTGATGGTAAAATAACTGACAACTTAGGCTCCAGTGTCTTTATCTGATGAATCAAAGTAATTATCGGCTCCGGCTTTAAAACCATGCCATCACCACCACCATAAGGCACATCATCAACTTGTTTTCTAGGTCCCAGACCAAAATCTCGAATATTAATAAACTGATAGTCAAAAACACCTAATTTTTTGGCTTTTAATAACATACTTGACGACAACAACTGATCAAAAACTTCAGGAAAGAGACTAGCCAAGTAAAACTTCATTTTAACTATTAGCTAGACATCAAGATCATCGAATTCGGCTAATTCTTGTCGAGTTTTTTCAAAACGATCTTCTTCAACTGGTTCTGGTTTAGTTTGTTCTAAGTTATCTAACAATTTTTCACCTTCAGACCTAGTAGTTGAATCGCTAACAGCCGATGATTGATATCTTTCTGATTGATGATGATTATGATCAGAGTTATCAACAATTTTTAGATTATAACGAGCATCATTTTTAGTGCCTAAAGCCCTTAACAAAGTTCTAATGCTCTGTGCCGTTACGCCATGTTTACCGATGACACGTCCTAAATCTTCTGGATCAACTGTTAACTCTAATAAAACACCCTTTTCATCAATAGTTCTTTTTACTTCTATTTTGTCAGGATTACCGACTAAGGCTTTAACTACATATTCAACAAACTGCTGATCAATACTACTCATTTTAAGACTCCCTAGATTAACTTAATTTATAAAACAATTATACCAAAAGATTAAAAAATTTAAAAAATCTACCCTTATTCTTCTACACTAGAAGATTCTGAAACTTCAACTGTTTCTTTGGTCTCTTCAGCCGACGATTCTGCTGTCACTTCATCGGTTGTTTGAGTTTGATTTTTTCTTAATTTTTCTTGATGTTTAATTGATCGAGTTTTAGGCTTTGATTTTTTCACCCAACCAGGTAATTTAATTTTTTGTTGCTCTAATATACTAATTACCCTATCAGAGGGTTGAGCCCCATGATCTAGAAAAAATTGAACTCGTTCTTGATTGACTACTACATCTTTGGAATGAGGGTCATAATGTCCGACTAAAGCTACTACCTTACCACTGGTAGGAGTTCGTCTTGAATCTTGAACAACTAAGCGATAAAAAGCCCTGGATTTACGACCATTTCTCTGTAATCGAATTACTAACATACGCTATTATTATTTCCTTTTATATACTATCCTGATAATTTTATAAGTATCTTCGAAGATTGTCAAATATTTCAATCTTTTTAATGTCTCATAATTTGATGATAATGTTTTTCTAAAGCGTCAATAGCTGCTTGTTGTTGAGCTAACTGCTTAGAGGGTCCAGTACCCTGACCAATTATCTTATTATCAGCAAAAACTGCTACCGTAAAAGTTTTTTCATGGTCTGGTCCCGTTTCTGAAACAACTTTATAAAACGGAGTAGCTAATTCTTGACTTTGAACCACTTCCTGTAATTTCGATTTAGGATCAACCCAAGAACCAGTTGATAAAATATTATTTAAAGTCACAATCAGATTATCTTGAATAAACTTTTGAACTACTGAGTAGCCTTGATCTAAATAAATAGCTCCTATCACAGCTTCAAAGCAATTAGCTAAAATTTGATCACGAGCCCGTTGACTACCTCTTTTTTCACCCTTAGAAAGTCTTAAATAATTTTCAAAACCTAATTTTTTAGCAATTGAACCGATACTTTCCGTTCGAACCAAACTACTTCGCCAGTTAGTTAAAATACCTTCAGCTTCGTTATAATTTAAGAATAAGTACTCCGTGACGACCAATTCTAAGACTGCATCACCTAAAAATTCTAGCCGTTCATTATGCTCAGTAATCGTTTTTTTATGCTCGTTTAAATAAGATCGATGCGTAAAAGCTTTTTGCAGTAAAGATATGTCATCAATATTGATTTTTAAAATATTTTCAGCTAGAGAACGATAATCATTTAATTGCATATTGATATTATAAACGATTAGTTCTAATTTTTTTGATACCAACTAAAATTAATTTAGCAATATCCTCATAGGCGATTAAATCAACTGCCTGATCAGGTTGAAACCATTGAATACCTGACAACCATTTTTCTGGTTTAAATTTATCACTATCCTGATCAATTTCAACCAAATAAAGATGCATGGTCATCAAGACTAAAGTATTGAGCCTTTTATATTTAAAATTGACCTTACCCAACCAAGAATAAACTTGAACATGTTCTAAGCCTGTTTCTTCTTGGATTTCTCTTTTGGCAGTTTGACGTGGCTCTTCGCCAGGATCGACATGACCTTTCGGGATAGTCCAACGTTTTTTCACGTCTCGAATTAACAAAATCTCAAACCCAGCTTTTTGACGACGAAAAATAACACCACCAGCGGTAGTTTCATGAACAACCTCAGTAATTTCAATAGGTTTATGAATGATTTTTTTAAAACCTTTCAAGGGTTGAATTTTTTTCATAATTTCAACCATACTCCTTTTAATTAAACGTTAGCTGAATGAATAGTTCCCAAAACGCCATTAATAAATTTAGATGAATTATCGCTGCCGAAAGCTTTAGCTAGTTCAATCGCCTCATTGATAGCAACTTTAGGTGGAATATCTTCGTGTAATAATTCATAGACACCTAGCCTTAAAATTGAACGATCGATGCGAGCGATTTGCTCTAATGGCCACTGTTTAGCCACCGGCTGAATTGTTTGATCAAGTTCTTCTAAATGTTCTGTAACGCCGTGAACAAGTTCAAATATAAATTTTTGATCATGTAAAATTTCACTATATCGTTCGATATTCCTAGCCGTAATTTCATCGACATCAACCGTAGTGTCCCCGGCCATTTGTCGAAATTCAACTTCGAAAAGAACTTGTAAAGCTACTATCCTACCCAGGTGACGATTCGATGCCACGATATTATCCTTTTTAATTTTAATTAAGTCTATCTGATAGACTTATCGTTAATTAGCCTTCTTAACAACTTTTCTTCCCGACTCACCAACAGTTGTTCGAACTTTAATAGGAGATTTCGCATTGACTGATCTTGCCAAATCTAAGAATTGATGACTTCTTCTAGTACCAGTTTTACGTGGACTGGTTCGCTTTTTAGGCTTTCCCATACAATATTTTCTCCTTTGGTTTTGCTAATCAATTGATAGTATCATAACAATTTAACTGAAGAAATTCAAATATTTTCAATTAATTAGACTAGAATAATTAAGGTCTGTAAAATAATCTAAGTAACAAAATAGTTGCTACATTAAACTACAAAATTAATTAATTTATTAACAACAAAGACTGTTTTCTTAATTAATTGATTCTCTAGATAAGGCTTAAAATGCTGCTCTTGTTTAACTAAATTTTCGACCTGGGCTTGATCAAGATCAGGTTTAATCACTAAAGTACCACGTAATTTACCATTCACCTGTACAATCAAAGTAACTTCTTTATCAATTAAAAGTTTGCGGTCGATTGTTGGCCAATTAGACAATTGTATAGAACTATCGTGACCCAATATTTGCCACAACTCTTCAGCTATATGAGGAGCAAAAACTGATAATACAATCAAGTACGTCTCAAAGGCAATTTGCCAATTTTCTAGTTGAATATGATTAATTTCTTCTTGATTAATTTTATATAAACTATTTAAAGTTTCCATCATAGAAGCAATGGCTGTATTGAAATTTAATTTATTGAGGTCTAATTCAACTTGACTGACCATATTATTAATTATTATTTTTAATCGCTCTTCTGATTTAGAACTAATATCTTCAGCCTTAAAATTAGCTTTACTTGTCACAAACTGATTAATTAAATTCCAAACTCTATTTAAAAATCGATAAGTTCCAGCTAATATTTCTGAATTCCAGGCTGTTGTTAAATCATAAGGTGCAATAAAACCAACTGCTAATCTCAAACTATCGGCACCATAACCGTTACTAAGGATATCAAGTGGATTAACAACATTACCTTTTGACTTACTCATTTTTGAGCCGTCAGGACCCAAAACAATACCTTGGGCTCGACGAACTAAATACGGTTCAGGTGATGGCAATAATTTAATATCAGCTAAAAAATTAGCCCAAAACCGTGAATATAACAAGTGAAGCGTGGTATGCTCCATACCACCTAAATAAAAATCAACCGGATACCAATACTGTAACTTGACTGGATCAACAAAATTTTTATCATTGGTTGAATCAAAATATCTAAGATAATACCAGCTTGAACCAGCCCAATTAGGCATTGTGTCGGTTTCTCGTTTGGCTGGTTGATGACAAATTGGACAAGTGGTCTGAACAAAACTATCAATTTTAGACAAAGGACTCTTACCGTCATCAGTTGGCTGATAACTTGATACATCTGGTAATTTAACTGGTAAATCTTTTTCTGGTACAGCTACTGGACCATGAACCGGACAATGAATTATGGGAATTGGCTCACCCCAATAGTGTTGACGAGAAAAAACCCAGTCTCTTAACCTGTAATTAACCTGTTCTTCGGCTAAATCTTGGCTAATTAAAAATTCTAAAATAACTCCTCTAGCTTGTTTAGAACTTAAACCATTGAATTGATCAGAATTAATCAGATAGCCGTCTTGACCGAAAATCTCAACCTGATCAATCACTTTTTTAGCTAATTCTTTGTCTTTCGGAATAACCGAAACGCTAGCTTTAATATTGTGTTGTTTTAAAAATTCAGCATCTCTTTGATCGTGAATATCGCCAAAAACCGCGCCTGTGCCATAATTAGCTAAAACAAAATCAGCAATATAAATTGGAATTAATTTTTGATTGATCGGATTAATAGCATAACTACCTAAAAAATGCCCCGTTTTAGTTTGATGGTCTACTTGTCGGTCAACATCACTTTTAGATTGAGTATCTTTAATATACTCATTAACAACAGCTCGATTTTGCGGAATGGTTAACTGCTTAACCAAGGGATGCTCTGGAGCTAAAATCAAGCAAGCAGCACTATAGATTGTGTCAATTCTGGTAGTAAAAACTTCAACCACTAGATCGCTTTGATCGACCTTGAATTTAATTTTTGCTCCACTACTTCGACCAATCCAATTAATCTGTTGATCAGCGATTTTATCTAAATAATCAACCTGTTTTAATCCATCTATCAACTGATCGGCATACTTCGTAATTCTTAACATCCACTGCTTAAGATTCTTTTTTTCAACCAAGGTATCACATCTTTCGTGACGACCATTAACAACTTCTTCGTTAGCTAAACCAGTTTTACAAAACGGACACCAATTAATAGAAACTTCCTTTTGATAAGCCATATCATGTTTAAAAAATTGTAAGAATAACCACTGTGTCCATCTATAATAAGTTGGGTCTGAAGTATTAATCATTCTTGACCAATCAAGACTAAAGCCAAGAAGCTTCATTTGCTTTTCAAAATTCTTCATATTATCTTTTGTGGCTTTAACGGGTGAAATTTGATGTTTAATAGCATAGTTTTCAGTTGGCAAACCAAAAGCGTCAAAACCCATCGGAAATAAAACGTTATAACCCTGCAATCTTTTATAACGAGCTAGAAAATCACCTAAAGTATATTCTCGAGTATGGCCTAAATGAATACCCGTTCCTGATGGGTATGGAAATTCAACCAAGACAACATATTTAGTTTTTTTCGACAAATCTTCAGCCTGATAATAATTTTCGTCAGACCATTTTTTTTGCCATTTCGACTCAATTGATTGCGGATTATACCTTGTCATCTTATTCCTAAAACTGCGTTAAATAGTTGGTTGAAAAAACCTTTTGAACGGCTTGATTATCTTGAAACTTATCAAAAGCTAAATCAATTAATTGAATAACTAAATCGACATTAGATATACCAAATTTCTGAAAATTATGAGCATACAAAGATCCCGGCAAAGGATTAATCTCGTTAAAATAAACTTTTTGTAGTTTTGCGTCAATTAACATATCAACACGAGCAATACCACTTAAAGAAAAAATCTTATAAACCTTAACACCTAAATCTTCGGCTTGTTTATATAATTTTTTATCAAGTTTAGCTGGAACCTCTGAATAACCCTGGGAAGTTTGATCGGTTTTTTGACCACCGCTTTTTTTACCGCCAGACAAATACTTGGTCTTAAAATCAAAAAAATCACCTGCTTTTAAAAGTGGTCGTTCTAGATAAGCTGGCTGTGGTTTTTGATTACCAATAATCGGCAAAGTAACTTCAATTAAATTAGGTACTTCTTCCTCAATTAAAACTAAATCATCATAATAAAAAGCTAATTCTATGGCATTAATCAAATCTGGTAATTCTTTCACTCGACTAATTCCAATTGATGAACCAAGATGAGCTGGTTTAACAAACAAAGGAAACTTTAATTTTGATTTAACTTTTTGAGCAATTTTTTCTAAAGATTGATCCTCTAGATCAGCTTTTTTAAACCACATAAATTCTGATGTATCAATCTGATTAACCTGAGCTAATTGTTTAGATAAAACTTTATTCATGGCAACAGCTGAAGCCGGCATATCACAACCAACATAAGCTACATTGGCCATTTCTAATAGACCCATCAAAGCTCCGTCTTCTCCTTTTGTACCGTGTAAAGCCGGGAAAACTAAGTCAACTTTGATTTTTTGATTTTTAATTTTATTACGATAAAAAATATTTAAACCTTGGCTAAGCCCTATTTTAACTGGCTCAATTTTAGATAAAAATTTATCAACTTGACCAGATCGGAACAAAGATAGATCTTTTAATCTAGGGTGATAATACCAATTACCATTTTTAGCAATATAAAGAGGTACAACTGAAAATTTTTTCGTCATTTCTAAGGGTTTAATAATACTATTAATCGCCGTTATAATTGAAATATCGTGTTCGGTTGATTGACCACCAAAAATAACTAAAACTGTTTTCATATAGTAATTATACCTTAATTTCTAAGTCTTAATAAAAATTACAATTTAGACAGTTTTTCGAGGCTTTTTAGATGTTGCATATTAATATTGTCAAGGTAAGTTACCTTGCCGTTCTCAGAGATTACGTTCTCAAATCTAATATCTTTTTGATAATTTTTAATGATTCTTAACTGATGTACGACGTCAAAATTATTAGTATAGTGTATATTGACGTAAGTTAAATGTTTAAAACAAAAAGTATCTGGATTGTTCTTTTTAGATTCAAAAGTCGAAGTCACTAAATTTAGTTGATCAACATTATCAAAACCCAACTGATATAAAAATTCTTGATCACTAATCTGACTATAAAGAGTCCGATTGGCCAAATTTTCAAAAATTCCATCTCCTGACCAAAAATAATCAACAAACCGTTGAACCTCTTCATCGTCTTTTAAATCAAAAAGAATCGGTGCTATATGCATTAAATCATTGTCGTTACAATGATTTTCAACTTGACTTAAACCTTCTATTAGTAAACTAGAACCGATCGGATCGGTTAGATACACTGCCTGCTTTAAACAGCTTTCTAGAAAAATTAGATGAAAAAAAGTAAATCCATCAACATCTTGACCGTGTCGGCAATTATAGTTTTTTAAACCACGAAAAACATATTCAATTTTGTTTAAATCATTAGTGACTTGAAATTCAGGCATTTTTTCTGGTGGAAATGATTCCATTTAATAATTTATATACTAAATAATACTTTTTGACAATTTATTTAATAATAGTTATCCGGCCAATCATTTTGTAATAACACTAAATCACCTTTAGCAAACATCAAATTAAGGTTCTGATAAAATCGTAATGGTTCGTTCTCAATAATGAGTTCACCCTTAAAAGCTTCGTTTATTAAACCAGCTTGAATCGACGAAGTAGTAGAATTATTCATTAAAACAACTCTGTCAGGTTTCGCTTTAGCAATTAATTGACCAATCAAAAAATGAATTTCGTGACTTTTTTGGCCTTGATCAACTAAACCGGGCGTAACATAAATCTTTCGTTTAAATTTTAATTCTTTCAATAAATCCAAACCCGCTTTAATGCCTTCAATATTGCCATTATAAGTATCGTCAACAATCATTGCGCCATTTAATTCATAAGGTTCCATCCTATGTTCAAATGGTTTGGTCTGACTAGCTGCTGATTCGATTGTTTTTTGGTCTAAGCCAAAATAATCAGCTAACGCGGCCACTAAAGCAAGTGGCCCAATTAAATGTCGACCAATTAGCGGACTTTTTAATTTTAAAATCTGGTCCTTTTTAGTCATTTTAAAACTTAGTCCGTTAATTTGACTTTTAATGTCACTGATTTTCCAACCCATAACTCTCTCGCGATTATACGTTTTAAAAGTATTTGATATATAAGGTTTTAACTCTATAGATTCTAAATTAGCAAAAATATGATCATTGGAAACAAAATTTGTAATTGAAATTAAGTCGTCAGCTTGTTGGGCTAAATTTTTATAATGATCCTGGTGAACGGGGGCTAAACCAGTAATAATAGCGTGAGTTGGTTGAGTGATTTGAGCAAACTTAGCAATATCTTTTTTTCTGCCTTCACCGTATTCAATAATTAAAATATCTTCATCACCTTTAATTAACTGTGAAAAATTATAATGAGCAGCAGCCACATTTTGATTACCAGGTGTAGCTTCAACGTTTTTAGCGGCCGACAAAACTGTCAATAATAATTCCTTCATGGTTGTTTTGCCATAACTACCTAAAACAGCTATCTTAATGCCTGAAAATTCTTGAAATTTCTTTTTAGCTAATAAATTATTGTTGATAGTTTGTGGATTAATAATTAAAATTTTAACTACTAATAAGCCAACCACGATTAAATAAGGCCAAATAATAGGGTAAGAAATTAAGGTCGCTAAACCAAAATAAATTCCACCGCTTAAATGTTGAAAAAGACCTAGATAAATTAAGGTTAATCCAAATAAAATCTGAAGAATAAAGACAACTGCTAAAAAACCATAAATTAGTTTAGATTTAGAGGTATAAACTAATTGTTTTCGCTTAATAATTTGACTGAAGTCTCTAGTTCGATTTAACCATTTTAAATAATTCCACAAATCATATTCACTAACCTGTAACATATAAGTAATAACTTTTGGAAATTTATAGCTATAAAGACTTGTTAATGGTTTAAACATTTAAAAAACCTCGAATTATCTTAATTAACTGCTCGGGTTGATCTTGATAGATAAAATGACCACAATTTGATAAAATTTCTAATTTAGAATTTAATATATTGCGCTGTAAAATATGACCGTATTCTACTGGTGTCGCTTGATCATCTTGTCCATAAATTAACAGGGTAGGTATTTTAATCAACCTAGCATCTTCAGTAATATCTTGAGTGACAACTTTTTTAAAACTGTCTAACATGGCTTCACGCACAAATGCATCAGAACCTATTTTTTGATAAACCCTTTTTTTAAAATTATTTCTGAGACCACCTGGCAACACAACGGATCCAATTTTAAAAATATGGGCAAATTGTCTAATAACAAAATTTCTTTTATTAAACTTAGTTCTAATACCAGCTGAGGCAATTAAAATTAACTTTTTAGGTTCAATCATTTTTTTGGCTATCATTTCGATCGCAATAGCCCCACCATTAGAATGACCTATAATAGTATCTATCTGAGGATAATTGATCTTTATTAAAAAATCCGCTGCAAAACTAGCAAAATCAGTATTGTCCCAAGCTCTATCGGGTAACCCACTTTCACCAAAGCCAGGTAAATCTAAACTGATAACTGTATAACTTTCAGAAAAATAATCCTGTAGTATGCGTAAACTACTTAAATCCGTACCCCAACCATGAATTAAAAGAATTTGCTTTGATCCTTGACCACTAACTAAATAATTCACTAAAGTTTTATTAACAATAACTTGCATTAATGTTTATTATACTAAAAAGAAGCTAAATCTTAATCAATATTAAAATACTGGTGGAGATACAGGGATTCAAACCCTGGACCTCAGCGCTGCCAGCGCTGCGCTCTAATCAACTGAGCTATATCCCCATTAATCATCATTATAACAAAAAGTACTAAGCTTTCACTTAGTACAAGTCGTGCGCGCCCACCCTAAGCGACGGGTTGGGCATTAATCAAGCTTTTTATTTTTGCTTTTAGTTCGCCGCTTTTTATTTTAATGCGCACGGCATTAATTAAAAGCATAACAACTTTTCACTAACTATTCAACTTAATAAATTGGTGGCAAACTAGTCAATGAAGCATATTGCAGTTGATTGTTGTTTTCATTAAAAGCTGAGGTTCCACTAGAATTATTAGTCACTTGATCAAACCACATTAGTGGACTTAGGTTAAATGTTTCTGCTGGTGTACCTGAATATCCAGGGTATGGTGATGTGATTAAACCACTGATAGTTCGATCTAAATGAACGGTCTGTTGAGCCATCATACTACCATTAACTGTTAGTGGTTGAGAACAACTTGAATAATTAGTTCCATCAGATGGATAACAATCATAGATACTACCACTACTACCTAGTGCTTGATACAGTCCATCAAGTTGAGTCACACTTGAATCAATGTAAATGTTACCATTAACTATTAAATTAAAACTTGGGATTTGAGCTGGGTTAGTTATTGAAGAAGTTTGAAAAACTATATTATGACTAATAGTAACATTACCATTAACATAATAAGTATAATGTTGCCCAGCTGATATGGAATAAGGTAAGTTGGGGTTAGAGGTAGTGACATAGGTATTACCACTACTAGAACTTGGTGGATGAAAATAATTAGTTAAACAAGGCGCCGTACCAAAATAACCGTTACTACTAGTGTTAGCAAAAGTTAGTGGATTAGTTGATGAACTGTATAGACCTTGGCCGCTAGGAAAATTACTAATCGTACCAGTCGCAATCGCAGCGTATTTTGAACCAGAACTTGTTGTATCGGCAGAATAAGCACTAATATTAGCTTCATTTCCGGTGCAACCTAATGATTGTAGAATTGAACCAGCCACAATGTCTCCGTTTTGAATTTGAAAATAAGGTTTATAGTCACAGGTGGCTGTATTGGAATAAACAGTGTTAGACGCTCCAAATTGTTGAACGGGAATAGTTGTGCTTCCAAGATGCCAGCCTGTTGAGTTTTTATACCAATAATAATTAGTTTGATTATACCAATAGTTATAACTAGTTGTTGCAACATAATTATATCCTCCCGGTGGTGGATTTTGACTATGTAGTGTATATGGCGTAACAAAAGTAATAGGGTTATAGGGATAGCTCTGATAATAAGAACCGACTAATTGTCCTTGATAGTATTTGTTAACGGCAACCGAGTAGGTCGGACTATAAGCACCGTATGGTGGTAAAGACGGAAAGGTATAATTTAAAATACCATCCACCGGTCCAGCTCTACCATTACAGGAAGCTATAAAATTACCGTAACCACCTCCACTGGGTGGCGGGGGTGGTAAATTAGGTGGCGGTAAGGATTCAAAATTAACCGTAAAATTAATAGTCTGTGTACAAGGACCTACACAGGAACTAGGTTTATTATAAAAAGTATTATACGGATCAAAAGTAACCGAGACATTAACTGACGTTACATAACTTGGTACGCTTGAAGAATTAAAAGTCATCGAACCAGAACTAGCAAAATAAATACTATTCGGGATTATGTGAGTTGGACCATTGGTACCATAATTTAATGTAGTTTGTGGTAAACCACTTACCGAACCAGAACTAGCAGAAGCTCCTATAACATTAAAAACAGTTGACGTATTAGGATTAAATCCTTGTTTGTGTGGAGCTAAAAGATAACTATACGGATTTAGATTTTGAGTATTAATTTCAGCTGAATTAGGGTAAGTAATTTTATTACTACCTGCAGCCGCATCAGTTGCAAAACAAAAAACAGTTCCGGTATTTAATTGAAAGGAATAACTTTGACCTCTTGGTAAATTAATCGAACTATTATTTATATTGGTTGTTGACTGTCCAGAAGGTGATAGCCAAAAAGTATTAGCTTCGGTTGTCGGGGCACCATAATTACACTCGTTGGTTGCACCAGTATAGATCGAATCATAAGCTTGAAAAGAATTATTGATACCGCTAGGAAAATTATAAACCGCTGAACTACCACCAACTTGACTTTGAGCAGCTACTTGATGTGGCAAAATACTGATTAAAAAAAATACTAGCAATAAGACTACATAAAAAAAATAAAAACTTGGTTTAAAAATTTTTTTTATTAATAACATCTGGCTATAACTTTAACATAATCACTTACAAAAAATAAATATTTAAGTTAAATAATTTATTAAACTCAAAAAAAAATTTTCATCAATAATCTTAGTTTCATAAGACCGAGCTAGTTCTATTTTATTATGACCTGGCTCATGACCAATCACCAAATATGAGGTTTGTTGGGTCACGTTAGACTGTAATCTACCACCAAGTAGTTTAATTTTTTCTTCAGCTTGCAAACGACTCATACTATTTAATGTACCAGTAATCACAAAATTTTTATTAATTAATTTATTATTTTTATGCTCAATTTTTGGTTTAACACCTGCTCTAATAAATTTATCAATTAATTTTAAATTATCTATGTCATAAAACCAGGCTAAAATCGATTCTCTAACAATATGGCCAATACCTTCGATTTGATCTAAATCGTCAGCTTCGATTTTTTTTAAATTATCTAGAGATTTAAAATTTCTGGCCAAATCAAGAGCTAATTTAGTACCAACATGCCTAATACCCAAACCGAAAATAAACTTATCTAAATCAGGGTTTTTTCGATTCTGAATGGCCAATATTAATTTTTGAGCGGAAACATTCGCAAATCGATCAAGTTTTAAAATATCTTCAACTTTTAAATAATAAATATCGGCTAAATCTGCTATTAAACCACTATCAACTAATAAATTAACATTTTTTTCACCTAATGTATTAATGTCTAAAGCCTGTTTAGAAGCGAAATGAATTAAATTCTTTTTTAAAATAATCTTATTGTCTAGATTAACTAATCGATAAACTGCTTCATTGTCTTTTCTAATAAACTGTAGGTCTGGATATTGTTGATGAAGAGCTTTTTCGATATTAAAAGGCTTGGAATCATCGGTTCTTAAATCTTTAAGAATTCTTTGAACTTGAGGAATAATATCGCCAGCCTTATAAATTATGGCCGTATCACCAATTCTTACGTCTTTTTTAATAATCTCATCAATATTATGCAGGGTAGCATGTTGAATAATTGATCCAGCCAAGAGGGTTGGTTCAAAAACAGCTACCGGATTAGCACTACCTGTTCGACCAATACTTAAAATAATATCTTTAATGACTGCTGTAGTTTCTTCAGCCGAAAACTTATAAGCCACCACAGCTCTAGGAGCCTTACCAACTACACCTAGTTGCTGAAATATTTGACGATCATTAATCTTAATCACTAAACCATCAATATTAAAAGCTAGTTGATCTCTTAATTTTTCCAGTAAGGTTAAAATATTTTTTAAATTCTTAAAACCAATTACCACTTGGTGCTCTTGATTAATCGCAAAACCTAATTGATCAAGATTGTGATAAATTTGATCAAAAGTTTGAAAAGGTTCGTGATCAGTTTTAAGCAAATCATAAGCTCGAAATCTTAAGTGTCGACTAGATGCAACTTTAGGGTCTAACTGACGAATGCTACCTGCGGCTAGATTACGTGGATTAGCATACAAATTCAAACCTAATTGTTTTTGTTGTGAATTAATCTGTTCAAAATCCACTTGATTAAGATAAATTTCACCCCTAATTTCAGTTCTACCAGCATTAAAAGGCTTAAGATTGATCTTAAGAGGAATTGATTCAATAGTTTTAACGTTACTGGTCACATCCTCACCGACGAAACCATCACCCCTAGTAACTGCTTGAACCAAAAAGCCATCTTCATAAATTAGGCTACAAGCTAGTCCATCCATCTTTAAATCAACAAAAAATTCTTCTTTTAAAAGTGGTTGATTTTTCTTTAATCTTTCAAACCAAGTTTTAATTTCTTCAAAACTAAAAACATCATTAATGCTTAGCATACGACTTTGATGCTCGATCTTAACGAATTCTTTTAACGGTTGTCCGGCTACTCTTTGCGTTGGACTATCGGGAGATAAAAGATCGGGGAATTGTTGTTCTAATTGGCTTAATTCGTGTTTTAAACTATCAGCCGCCGCTTCTGACATAATTGATTGATCTAAAACATGATAATGATATCTATAATCATTAATCTGTTTCTTTAATAACTCAACTCGTCGTTTAGCTTGCAGATGATTCATTGATCAAGTTCCTATAAAGTACATCGATAAAAACAATTACAATTGGTAGGATGAAGGTTGTTAAAAGATAATAAACCCAAGGGGCAATAACACTGAGGCCAACAATTACACCAAGCATAATTAATAAAGCGACAATTAAAATTAAAATTAAAAAAATTAATAAATCAAGTGCCACGATAAAACGTCTATTTTTAACTATTTTATTAGCTTGCTTAATGGCTTGTCTTGGCATTAAATCTGGTTGATTAATAATGATGACTAAACTAATTAAATGTGCTACCAACAAATAAATAGTTATAAATATACCCCCCAAGAAAACAGTAAACCAAAGTATTTTTTCAATAATAGTTTGATCAATATGATAATGAATAACTTGAGAGTAAATATAAACCGTAATAATGGCTGGTATAAAATCTAAAAAAATAAAAAAAATAACTATAAAAATTGGAATTAATCTATCAATTCCTTGATACATTGCTCGACGAACAGAAATTTGTTTTTGATTGGCAAAATTCTTCAACGACCATAGGATAATAGAAATCAAAAAAACTATTAAAAAAAAGTCAAATACTTGTGATGAACCAGATGATGACTGATTTAATAATAAATTTAAGGAAGAAAAAGTAGTTTTTAAAGCCTGATTAGATTGACCGGCAAAAACTTTTTTAAATTCTTGATTAGCACTACTAATATTAACTGCACTAGCTAAACCACGAACAAACAAAAGATTAAAAAATAAATACCAACCAAATAAAATACTCCAAAATTTTTTATGATCTAAAAAAACTCTAAAAGTCTGTTGAATCATTTGAATCAACACTCGGATTGATTTTTTATGAAAATCTTGATTATTGTGATTAGCTTTGATTTTAGATTTTGATGTCAATTTTGAAGAATTTGCACTAAGTTTTTTTTTAGCCATGAATTAAACAGTCATTTCCATTTCTTTCAATTTCTTGATCCGATCTTTAATAGGTGGATGAGTTGAAAATAAACTAGTAATTTTATGTCCTTTTAATGGATTAGCAAAGAAAAAATGAGCTGTTGCGGTGTTAACATTATTAAGACCACTGCCTGTTTGATCGATTTTTTGCAAAGCACTGATTAAACCTTCTGGATATTTAGTCATCAAAGCACCCGATGCATCAGCTAAATATTCTCTTCGCCTAGAAATAGCTAGCTGAATCAAACTAGCGATAATTGGGGCTAAAATAGCGGCTATGATTCCTAAAAATATAAAGGTTGTTTGACCCTCACCCTCCATACTACCACCACCTCGACGACCACCATAACCACCCATACCACCAAAAAAGGCTAAATTAATCATAAAATCGGCCAACAAAGAAATAATTGAAGTTAAAGCAAAAGCAATCATGTTAACCCTCATATCATAATTTTTAATATGACTAATTTCATGAGATAAAACCGCTTCAAGTTCTTGGTCATTCATAATGTCTAACAATCCACTAGTAACACAAACAGATGATTTATTGGGATTACGACCAGTGGCAAAAGCATTAGGTGCTGGATCATTCATAACATAAATTTTTGGAGTTGGTAAACCATCTTCAATTGATAAATTTTCCACAATCCGATACAATCGTGGATTTTGTTCTCTGGATACAGCCTGGGCTTTATTGAGAGCTAAAGACATACGTGAACCAGCAAAAAACATAATAGCGGCATAAATTAAAGAACCAATCATAGCACCGATAAAAATACCGGTGCCACCATTAAAAAATTTTACTAAAATAAAAACAATGACGGCAATAAATAAAAAGAAGCCGATTAATATATATAATGTTCGTCTTTTATTGGCCGCAATCTGAGAATACATTTTAAAAAACCTTAACTAGGATTAACATTATTAAAATCAACCTTGACTGGCTCTTGAGCACTAGCCATAGCTGTATCATCTAATTCAAAATATTCTTTATCTTTGATAAAACCAAGTCTAGTGGCAAATATACGAGCTGGAAAAGTTTTTCGTCTAGTATTAAAAGCCATGACTATGTTGTTATAAAACCTTCTTGAGGCTTGAATTTTATCTTCAGTATCAGTTAATTCGGTTTGTAATTCGATAAAATTTTGACTAGCTTTTAAATCAGGGTAATTTTCAGCTACAGCAAATAAACTTTTCATAGTTTGCTGAAATTGATTTTCGGCTTGACCAGTTTGAGCTGGACTTTGAGGCTGAATTGTTCGAGCTCGGGCATTAGTAACATCTTCAAAAACAGTTTTTTCATGAGAGGCATAACCTTTAACTGTGTTAACTAAATTAGGAATTAAATCTGCCCGTCGCTTTAGTTGAACAGTAATATCACTCCAAGCTTCGTCTGACTCCTGGTTTAATTTAACTAAACCATTATAAATACTAATAGCTATTACAGCTAAAATCACTAATACAACCACTATAATTACTAGTAAAAAAGTCATTTATGCCCTCTAATTCTATATTAATTTAGCTCAATTATAGCACAATTTTATTTAGTAAATTTTAAGCTTAATTTTCTTAAGTCAATTTTAAGCTAGTTTAATAACAATTAAGACTAGTGAAATTTTATAATTAATCATATAATTAGCCCATGACTAATGAGACAAAACCTAGAAAAGCACACAAAAAACATCTTTTTCTAAAAATTTTTATTGTTTTAATTGTCGTTATTTACGTCGCTGTCAATATGTCCATTAATTTAAGTTATGCTATTCAACCAACTAGAAATCTAAATCACAACCTAAATTTATCTTTTAAACCCAAAAATCAACCAACCTGGATCAACAACATTGAAAGCGCCATGGCTATTAACGGTCAACAAATATTAACTTATGGACAACAAAAAGAATTACCAACTGCTTCAACCGCCAAACTGATAACTGCACTAGTAGTTTTAAAGGCTAAACCAATTTCACCTGGGCACACCGGGCCAATCATAACAATGACACCTGCTGACGTTAGTATTTATAACAATTACGTCAAGAAGAATGGTTCAGTTATGCCAATTGTTAATAGTGAAAATCTAAACGAATATCAGATATTAGAAGGTATGCTATTGCCCTCAGCCGATAATTTAGCCGATGTTTTAGCTACTTGGGCCTACGGTTCCTTATCCAATTATGCTAACGTAGCTAATCAATATCTTAAACAGCATGGCATTAACCACACTCATATTGGTACGGATGCTAGTGGTTATAGTTCGTCAACTGTATCTACTGCTAAAGATTTAGTTAAAATCGGTGAACTTGTCATGAAAAATCCAGTTCTAGCTCAAATCGTTGGCCAAAAACAAGCTTATGACATTCCGGTTGTTGGCACTATTAACAATCTTAACTATCTACTTGGAGCAGATGGTATAAACGGTATTAAAACTGGTAGCACTAACCTAGCAGGAGGAGTTTTTGTTGGATCGGCTAGTTATCAATTACCGAATAACAGATCAGTTCCATTGATTACGGCTATCATGGGAACACCTGATTTAAATGATGCTTTAATTGATTCATCAATTTTAATTCAAAACGATGAAAAAGATTTCTCTAATCAACAAGTTATTCAAAACAATCAAGCCGTTGGCAACCTTAACCTGCCTTGGGGTGGCACCGATCAAATCTTAACTACTAAGTCTATTAACGAAGTTACTTGGTATTATCCCAACACGCAATATCGACTAAAAATTAAATCATTAAAAGTTAATCAGAAACATCTAACCAATATTGGTCAATTAACCACGATAGCTAACTCTATGAACTCTTCTGTCAACATTCCAGTTAAATTAGCTCAACCAATTCATGAACCATTATGGTGGACAATCTTTCATTTTAATATTTAAAGAGTTCGAAAAAACTTATCTAAACCTAGCTCTCAAAAGTAATATTCAAAATTATGGTGGGCGAGGAGGGACTTGAACCCTCAAGGTTATTAAGACCAATGGATTTTAAGTCCATCGCGTATACCAATTCCGCCACTCGCCCGAGTGGTTAAAATTTATTTTATCATAAAAGCTTAAAGAACTAAATGGAGGCGCCTACCGGAATTGAACCGGTGTAAAAGGTTTTGCAGACCTCTGCGTAACCACTCCGCCAAGGCGCCATCAAAACTACTTTATATCATAACAAAAAAAATACTAAAGAGTTAAGAGATAAATAAAAAAAACTAATTTTATAGTCAAATTTATAAACTTTAGTCAAATAATGGCTGAAAACCGACTATGAATCGACTAATCAAATTAAAAATAAAGCCTAAAATATCTTGATTAGCAGTATTTTGTGTCGTTACAACCAAAGTATTTGAAATTTTCTCAAACTGAATAGAATTATTAAATAGCACTAGTAAGTAACGTAAGTTTTCAATTAAAAAATTAAAACCATACTGGGCTACAAAATCAATCAAATATTGACGAGGTTGATTATAACCGAGCTGAATTAATAATTGAAAAATTTGCTTGACCAGATCAGTTTGTAGCCCTTGCTGTTGATCCCAACTAGTCACAATATTTTCCATCAACCCTAAACTATTCTTAATATAATCTAAATCATTAGGTTCTGCTCGATTCTCTTCTAATAATTTAACTAATCCCACAAAAGACTCTTCCAGAGTACGCTGATTAGTCTGTTGTTCAATTTCGGATAGATATAACGGTTCAACTAGATCTAGATTTGATTGGATTAAACTTTCCGCGGAAGGATAAACTATCTCAACTAAATCAATCTCTTCTTGGTCAACGTCAAAAGCTTCAATTAAGCCAATCGTTAAATTAATTTCTTGATCTGAAATTATTGTTTCTTCAAATAATGGTTTAACATCAATTGATGGCTTAAGCTCTATTTGATTTAGCTCTAAGTCTAACTGATTATCTTCCGCTAAATCAAAGGACATTTCTCTAATTTCTTCTTGAATTAATTCTTCTGAGACTAATAAATCTTCATCGACCAATTCTGCTTCAAAGGCCTGATCAACTGACATTGAATCCTTTTGATCTTGATTAATCTCAACTAACGGAATAGCTTGTTCAACTTGATCAGGCAACTCTATTATACTGGCTTGATCTTCAAACAACGACAAATCATCACTTGTATGGTCAACAACAATCTCTACTTCTTTAAACTCAACGACTTGATTAAAATTATCATGAAAAATAAGTTCATTTTTAGTTGATATATCAGGTAGTTTATCATGATTTAAACCTACTGGAGGTTGATTATTGGTTATGATCTTTGGTGGTTGATAATCAACTTGATCAGGACTTGCAATCTGATCGATAACTGGAGTTTCTAATATAACATTAGACTTTTTATCATCTATCTTAAGATCACTTTGATTTTTTAATTGAAGGTCTTGTTCCTGATGTTCATTAGATTTAGGACTATCTTTTTCGTTAGCTAGACTATTTATATCGTCTTGCTTTTTTTTTACTCCGCGGTATGAGAATTCTAAAATTTTTTGAACCGCTTCGAGACCGCCGTTTTGAGCAGCTATTTTACCTAAAAATGAACATTTATTAATAGCATCTTCGAGACCGTTGGCTACATAAATTTGACCGTCATTAGCTTCATAACTATATTGGGAAGAATTATTTTCATCAACCGGATTAAGCTCTGGCACTTTGATTACCAACAAACTGCTTAATCATCATTTGGGCCAATCCTTTTCTTTTTTGATCTTCATCAGCTAAACCTGAAGTAACCAAAAAACCATCTAATGCCCGAAAACATGCATCAGGCATTTGATTAATTAAGGTTGCTGTTTGAATAGGATCAGCCAAAACTTTTTCATCAGCACCAGCTAGTTCAAAAGTCTGTTTTAAGAGCTCAACTTTTTGCTCATAAGTTCTTTGATTTAAATCTTGAAAATTATTTTGTTCCATAAGTTAATTATAGCAAGTTTTAGCTGAAATTAAATTTAAAAATCAATAAAATCTTGGCAAAATCTTTCAAAAACAGCATTGGTCCAACCAAAACCAATTTGAGAAGTATATATTCCGATTACAGGTTGTTTAGCCACATTAACAACATTATATTTTTCTAAAAAATTATCATTCTGTTCAAACCAGGCTAAATTAGTTTTTAACCATCTCATAGCAACTCGGTTAGCATCATCAAAATAATTATATTTTTTCAAGCCTTCAACCACAATAAAATGAAGTGGCGCCCAACCATTCGGATAAGACCATTGAAAGTTTAAAAAACTCTTGTTCTGATATTTTTCTGGCAAAAAATCAGTCGTTACTAAACCACCTTGATGCTCAAAATATAATAAATTATTCTTTAATTTTTCAGCCTGG
The DNA here is from genome assembly GCA_027448765.1 of bacterium. Lineage (GTDB taxonomy): Bacteria > Patescibacteriota > Saccharimonadia > Saccharimonadales > UBA4665 > JAJZWG01. The sequence goes on from DAIDMV010000004.1 coordinate 38,922, forward strand.
TAATCATTGGCAAGTCCTGACCAAAGCGCAAAATATGCTGCTAAAGATCGAATTGAAGCTTTTTTCTTATCCACAAAATTATAATCATAAAATAAACCGCTCGATCTATCCCACATTAAGTGATTTATCTGACTAGCTCGTTGTTCAGACTTAGATAACCAAAAATTAGCTTCATAATCATTATTGAAAATTAAAGCCGTTCGATAAAAATCTCTTTCATACTTATACAACATACAATTTAAATCAATCGGTAAATAATTTAGACATTGTCGATTAAATCGAATAGTTTTATCCCAACCACTTTCATTTTCAGCTAAACTATCATTAGAATCATAGTAACGGCTTAAACCTTGATAAACCTGATGATAATAAGGTAGCTCCTGACTGGTCCAAACTTTAACGTATTCTTCCTTGGCAACTTCAATTCTTTGTTCTAACCATTGATTAGACATTGAATAATGATCATAAATATCATAAATCATTGATGTCAATAATGGTGGTTGAGAATGAGTTGTTAGATAATCCCTTGAAGCATTAGGAATAATTTGAAATTTTTTAAACAAAAAAATTAAATTATCTAAAATGCCTAAAACCAGTTCCTTGTTGCTCTCAGAATTTAAAAAAGGTTGAATCGTAAAATAACTATCCCAATAATACATTTCATTAAAATCAAAGCCTTTAAAATTTTTTCTTGAGGGTATTAAATAAGGATACGGTAAACCAATCAAAGTGTCTTTATCGGTTGGATTAAAGTAAGTTAATTTAGGCCAATAATTTTGAACATATCTTCGAGCCAAAAAAACATCTTCCATCATTAAATTTTGTGATTGATTAAAAGACCAGTGTTTGGTTTTAAAAGTATTCTTTCTAATATTGGTTAAGCTAAACATAGTTGATTCTTTGTTTTCATCTTCTAAAGATAATCATAACCCTTTTTATAAAAAATAAAAGCCTGTTTGAACTTTATAGTTGATTATCTTAAAATAACAACTAAATGAAAAAAATTAAAAACAGTTTATTTTTATCTGTCGCCATTCCAGTCATCTTAGTAACTATAGTCTATATAGTCGTTAGTTTAGTTTTAAGCCAACAACATGTTTCAAACAAACAAATGAACGTCAACATTAAGACCGTTCCCAGTGCCAAACATTTTAATTTAACTGAATTAACCTCACTAAAAAATTATAGTTTTTCGGTTAAAGATAATAATTTAACCTTTAATGGTTCGGTTTTCTCCACTGATAATTGGTCAATCAAGCAACCAGTCTTAGAAGAACATATTAATCATTTCATTTACACTGAATTAAGTCCAAATAATTGGTATAGACAAACTGAGGGAAACAATAACTACAATCAATCACCTTTCATAACAACAGCTAAAAACTTTTTAAATTTTTATCATGTTGGCGGTACATATTTAGTTAAAGGTAAAACCTGTCAAGTTAACAATATTCAAGGTACAATTTACAGTTTTTTTGGTCCTGCACTTCATAAAAAAAATACTACCACTATTATTTCCTCGGCTTGTCTAGCTAATCATGGCTATTATTTATTAGCTTTTAATTTGGGCACCTCAACTGATTTTATAAACTTAAAATCTAAAAACATTAACTTTGGTTTTAGAATTACTAGTATTAATCAAACGAAAAAACTATCCCCACCAAACCATTTTAAATCAGCCTAACTAGTTGATTTAATGATTCTACCTCTAGATAAAGATAATAAAGCTGCAATAAACATAAAAATCATTAAAACATAAAAAGCAGCGTGTAAACCATTACTAAACGCTAAAGCTAAATGTCCGTGCAAACTAGTGACACCAACAAAAATCGCAAAAGCCAAACTCTTAGAAATCGAATGAGAAGCTACTAGAATAGCTACTGAAAATGAAAAAACCATACCTATATTAGAAAAAGTTCTGAGCATACCTGAGGAAATACCAAACATATTATCTGGTGATGCTTTCATGACGGCTGAACTGTTAGCCGGGAAAAAGAAACTAGAACCAAATCCATTAATTACACTAGCTACAACTACCACCCATAAACCAATATTAAGCGATAAATGAGCATAGATAAATAAAGCGATAACCTGAATACTAAGTCCAATAGTTGCAGGAATAACTGGACCAATTTTATCGGCTAATTTACCAGCCAGTGGGCCAATTGCTGAACCGACTATATAACCTGGTACCAATAATAAAGAAGCGTGAATTGGCGATAAACCTCTCGGTCCTTGAAGATACATAATCACCAAAAATAATACCGCAAAATTTGCCATACCTTGAAATAAAGCAGCTAACAAAGAGGGGGTCATGGCTGGAACTTTGAAAATTGAAAAATTTAACATTGGCTCTGACTGTCTTTTTTCAAAAAAATAAAAACCAACTAGCAACATTAAGCCAATCACTATATCTAGAATAATCGATGAATTTAAGGAAGAAGTTGTCAATTTAGTAATTGCCCATAAAACACCAAATAAACCAAAACCTAACATTAAAATACCAACTGGATCTAATTTATGTTTAAGTTTTTCGTTCTTATCGTGCAAAACTTTTAAAGCTAAAATTGTTGCCGCCAGACCAATTGGGACGTTGATCCAAAAAATCCAACGCCAAGAAAAATAAGTCACGATAATACCCCCAACAACAATGCCAAGTACAGCCCCTAAACTCCAGCCAATTGAATTGTAACCATAAGCTTTACCTCTTTCTTCCGGCGGATATAGTCCAGCAATGATAGCACCACTATTAGCTGAAACTAAAGCTCCACCAACACCCTGTAAAAGCCGAAAAACAATAATTGAAATTTCGTTAAAAGATAAAGCGCACAACAACGAACCTACAATAAAAATAACAAATCCCGCTTCATACATCTTAACTCGTCCAAACATATCACCTAAGCGACCAACCTGAGTAGCCAGTAATGTAATCACTAACAAATAACCAATAACAATCCAAATAACAGACGCTAGGCCAACCTTTAAGCCTTTCTCAATTTCTGGTAGAGCTAAGACTACAATAGAAGTATCGACGGCTGTAATTAAAACTCCAGTCATAACTACAATCATGGCTAAAGATCGATGATTGGTTAAATTAGAATGGTAAGCTTTAACCTGATTAATAATTTTTTCAGCCATTTTTTAAAAATCCTTTAATTAAATTAACTTTATCATTTAAATCATTACGATAATGATTAATTCGATCAATTTTTTTATCAATTAAATCCATTAAACTGGTGATTTCAGTTAAAGCCGATTGACCGAGTTTGTTTTTTAACGTTTTATTGTGACTGTCTTTTAAATAAGTTTGCTTCAGATTAGAAATTTTATCTTCAATTTGTAATATTTGTTTAATTTCATTCAAGCTAAAACCAAACAAACCCTGAAGTTCCTTAATGTGTTGAGCTCTTTTAACGTCATCTAATTTATAAATTCTTTCACTGCTATGCATAGATCCGTGAGGTATAATCAAATCGTTCTCTTGCCAATAACGTAAAGCCCTGGGACTTATCTGCAATAAATCAGCTACCTCCGAGATTTTATAATCTCGATCTTCTAACTTTTTTAAATCAGTTAAAGGCTCAGAAAAATTAATCATTCTGTATTTCTATAGGTGATTGTAAACTAACAGAAGAATCTTTGATAGATGACTCAGTCTCTAAACTAATCTCTGGTTGATGAACATATTTTTTACCTCTAGACCAAGAAGCTATAGCAGCAATAATACAGGCAATAATAGCAAACGTAAATGCTTCGTGTAAACCTGATTTAAAGGGTGCTGAGATTAAACTCGGGAAAAAACCTCTTCCGGTTAGAATAGCTTGATGCGCATGCGATAATGTTTTTAAATATGGTCCGAGTAATTGTTTAACCGGATTGTAACCTAAGAAAGCCGCGAATAAAACCGAGACAGGTGGTAAATGAGCAATTTTAGTAGCTAAGGCCGGATTAACACCTTCTTTAATTAAGCCCGAACTCAAGTTCAACGGTAAAGTAGCAGATAATCCAACAATAATTAAAGTAAAGAAAATACCAATCGATAAAACCTGGGCTGAATTTTGAAAAGTTGAATTCATACCACTGCCGGCGCCTCGATCTTTAGCCGGTAAACTGTTCATAATACCAGCTCGATTAGGTGCTGCAAAAGCTCCCATAGCAAGACCCATCAACAACAAAATGGCGCCAAAAGCTAAATAATTAAAATTAATTGGTAAAAATTCCAACAAACCAAAAGCGATAGCCGAAACAATCATACCACCAGTCGCAAAAGGTCGAGAACCATACTTATCAGATAAAATACCAGAAATTGGACCAGCCAGTAAAAAACCAACAGTTAAAGGCAACATATAAATACCCGCCCATAACGGAGTTCTAGTAAAACTATAGCCGTGCTCTGGCAGCCAAATTCCCTGCAACCAGATTATCATCATAAACATCAACCCACCCCTAGAAATAGCAGACAAAAAGCTTGATAAAACACCGGCTGTAAACGCTTTAATTTTAAATAGATGAAGTCGAAACATTGGCTGATAGGTTCTAGTTTCAATAATAGCAAAAATTATTAACAAAACTACGCCAGAAATTAACTCAGCTAAGACTTGTGGACTAGTCCAACCCATTGTAGATTGACCATGAGGCTCAATACCATAAGTAATACCGATCATAACTAGAATTAAACCAACGGCAAAGAAAACGTTACCCCACCAATCAACTTTAGTTTTTTCTCTATAAGATCGTTTTTCTTTCAACATTACATAGGCCCAAATAGTACCAGCTATACCAAACGGCACTGAAACTAGGAAGACATATCGCCAGTCGATTGGACCCAAAACACCACCTAAAATTAAACCTATAAAAGAGCCACTAATACCGGCTACATTATTAATACCTAAGGCTAGACCTCTTTGATGTTCCGGAAAAGCATCAGTTAAAATTGCCGCTGAATTAGCAATCAAGAAAGCAGCACCAATACCTTGAACTACTCTCATTAAAACTAGATATAAAGCTCCCGATTGTCCAGTCATCCAATCGATAGTTAAAAGAATAGAAGCCACAGTATAAACTGCAAAACCCAAATTATACATTTTAACCCGACCATACATATCACCAAGACGACCCAGACTAACGACTAAAACACTACTAACAATTAAAAAGCTTAAGATCATCCATAGTAAGTAAAAACTATTTCCGGGTTGTAAAGGATTTAAGTGAATGCCTCGAAAAATATCTGGTAAAGCAATCAACATTATAGAAGAATCAATTGTCGCCATAATCATTCCAAGAGTCGTATTGGCTAAAACCACCCACTTATATCTTGGATGACGCTGACCTTCATCATTGATATTTTTTTTATGACGTTCTTGAATATATCGATATAGGACTGAAAACATCTTAACCTCTATTTTAAAATTTGATTTTAATTAATTCTTATAATTTATAATATTTAACTTTAACGTTAACGTCAAGCTAATCTTGTACAAGTTCAATAATGCTCTGATTAATCGTTTCAATTGATTGTTGCCCATCAATTTTATGAATAGAATAATTCTTAATTAACCACAGATAACCATCTCTAACTTTTTTATAAAAGTCTAATCCTCTAGATTCAAAATTATCACTCGAGACGTCATCATGTCTTTTCCTTAGTCGATTAAAGGCTACATCAATTGGTAGGTCTATAATAATCGAAATATCCGGTAAAAATAAATCAGTTAATGATTTTTTGGTTTGAGTAACAATTGATTCAACTGATAAACCCTGACCAAATCCTTGATATGCTAGTGAAGAAAACCAATTTCTATCACAAACCACCCAGTGGCCTAAAGATAATTCTTGACGAATAACTTGTTGAGCTAATTCACGACGGCAAATGTTAAATAATTCAAAATCAGTTTCAGCGCTTCTAATTATATGACTATTTTTAATAATAGGCCGAATCTCTTCACCTAATCGTGTACCCCCAGGTTCTTTAATATCACACACCACTTGATTATTTAATTGCAAATAGTCAACCAGTAATTTTTTTTGAGTGGTTTTACCTGCTCCGTCAATTCCTTCTATAACAACATATTTATTATTAGTTAACATATCTCCATTATAACTAGATATTAAAAATGATAAAAATCCACCGTACACATAAGACATAAATTTAATCAGCAAATTCTCAGTACTATTAATTTATTATCAAATCAACTAAAATATTTATATGCCTGAACGATATAGCAACAGAAATACCAGTAGAAGAACTAGTAAAAAAAAATCAAAACTCTACTTTATTATAGCTATCTTGTTAATTGCAGTCGGTATTACTGTTTACCTTAATTCAAACAAAAAATCTACTACTTCAAACAATAACAAAACAACTAGTTCAAATTCATCAACCGTCAAATTAGCTGCCGTAGAATCTGGATTATTGCCCTGGCATTTATCTTCACCGCTGAGCAGAATGGCCCTTTTTCCTAATGGCAATAATTTAACTATCGTCGGAGGCCTAACCTCAACTGGTACTTCAGCTAGTGGAATATTTAATTTAAATACCAGCAATGGTAGCCTCACTTCAACTGGTTCTCTACCTACTGGGGTACACGATGCGGCCAGTTCCATGATAAATGGTAAACCCGTCATATTTGGGGGTGGTCAAATAGCCTCAGTTAATTCAGCCCAAATACTATCTCCTAATTCGGGCTTATTAAAAAGCAGTAAAATGCCTCAACTTCGATCGGATGCAACGGCTGTGACCGTTAACAACACCACCTACATTATTGGTGGCTATAATGGAAAAAGTGCCGATCCACAAGTTTTAACTACTACTAATGGCACAGTTTTTCACAACTATGGTAATCTTCCAGTACCGGTTAGATATGCCGCCGCAGTTTCTTTAAACAATCTAATCTATATTTTTGGAGGCTTAGCTGCATCAGGTCAAAATATCGGCAATCCACTCAAAACAGTTCAAATAATCAACACCAATACCCACACTATCACTCAAGCATCCTGGCAATTACCCATGCCATTAGAAGGCGCCTCAGCAGTTGTATTAAATAAAGTAATCTACTTAGTAGGTGGTCAAAGCAATATTAAACAAAATATACCTCTTGGCGTAGGCACTACTCAAGTTGATGGTATTTCAGTTACCAATACAGATACTTCCAATAATATTTACGCCCTTAACACAACTAGTCATCAATTTCTTCTAGCCGGACATTTACAGGTACCAGTATCTAATGCTGGGGTTGCTACAATCGGCACAACAGCTTGGTTAGTCGGTGGTGAATCAAATACTCAAGTAGTTAATGTAGTCCAAATGTTGCGACCCAATATACAATTCGGTATAGCCGGCACAAGTGGTGTTGGATCTCCTTATTATGGTGATAAATTACTAATCGCTGATCGTGGCAATAATCGACTTTTAGTCATGAATTCAGCTATGAAAATAATTTGGAAATATCCTTCAAAATCTCTACCTGCTAGTAATAAAAATTTCTATTTCCCTGATGACGCGTTCTTTGCCGACCATGGTCACGTCATTATATCTAATCAAGAAAACAACAACACGATAGTAAAAATCGCTTATCCTTCGGGTAAGTTATTGTGGTCGTATGGACATGCAGGAGTTGCCGGAAGTGCACCAGGTTATCTTAGAGCTCCTGATGATGCCTATCAATTAAAAAATGGTCAAGTAGTTGTAGCTGATGATCAAAACTGCCGGATCTTATTCATAAATCCAAATAAAACTATAGCTCATACGATAGGTGAACCTGGTATTTGTCGACACAATCCTGGAATTTCAATTGGTTCTCCTAACGGTGATACCCCATTATACAACGGTGACATATTAGTTTCTGAAATCATTGGTTCATGGGTAAGTGAATATACCCCAACTGGCCATATGGTATGGGCAGTTCATCTACCTATCGCATATCCTTCCGATCCTCAACAATTAAATGCCGGACCAGGCAAAAACACTAACCTCTATCTCATAGCTGACTATTCTAATCCTGGAGCTATATTAACCTTTAACCGTCAAGGTAAAATTTTATCCCGCTATCAACCAACTTCAGGCCCAGGCCGATTAAACAGTCCGTCTTTAGTCGAATTACTACCCAGTGGAGTCTATATGCTAAATGATGACCATAGAGACAGAATGGTTGCAATTGATCCTAAAACCGGCGCTCTAGTTTGGCAATATGGTGTCAGCGATCATCCTGGTACATCTTATGGAATGCTCAATAAAGTAGATGGCTTCGATATTTTAGCACCAAACGGAACAACCCCTACTCACGGTGCGACCGGTTAATTCGAATCATTTAATCGGCCGTGATATATAAATTGAAGACTTTAAACA
>DAIDMV010000004.1:47365-50910 GCA_027448765.1 bacterium
TGGAATGCTCAATAAAGTAGATGGCTTCGATATTTTAGCACCAAACGGAACAACCCCTACTCACGGTGCGACCGGTTAATTCGAATCATTTAATCGGCCGTGATATATAAATTGAAGACTTTAAACATAACCGCCAAGGCAATTGCTGTTGATCAGGCTCTCGAACCCCTATTCTAGAACTAAAGCTAATTACATCTTTATTAACAGGTCTATTGAGTTTTAGCACAAACGGTTGTCTAGTTAAATCATGTCCATTAAAATTTTTATCTATAACTAAGGCTTGGCATAATTTAGCTGGGCCGTTTAATAAATTCATCCTACAAAAAGTATGACGGTTTCTCATCATAATCGACTCGCCAATAAGTGGTTCTAGAGCACGAATTAAAACCGCACTGCCTTCTCCTTCTGGTCCAACCACGACATTAAAACAATAATGCATCCCGTACGTAAAATAGACATAAGCAATACCTGCTCTACCAAACATAACTGAATTTCTCTTAGTCATACCTTTATAGCTATGACTAGCTACATCCTGTTGATCATAGGCTTCAACTTCCACTATCTTAGCCCTTAAAACGTGACCTTCGACCACTCTTTCAACTTCTCCTCCCAACAAGCGTTCAGCAGCCTCTAAAACGTTTAATTGACTTAATTCTTGCAACAATAAACTGTTATTATTGATCATATTAATTAATTATAAACGAAACTTCCTTGGTTCTAATCAGAAAAAAATTATTTTTGAAAATAGATTTAATCTAGTAAGTAATATTTTAAAATATTTTTATATCTGTGAAGTGATCTTTTAAAGCTTCAAAATTTTAAAGACTCATATCGATGCAACCTGATAATTTTTATGAATCGTAAATACACAAACCTAGCGAAACCACTAGTTTATCTTTAGTTTTACTTACAAAATAAGGATTGTCGACACTATATAATATCTCCGATTTTAGATAAGTTGTTACTCAAACTAAGTCGATAAATAACATTGCTTTTTCATAGATTTCAATCGCCTTTTTATTGTAGAAGTTCAGCTTGAAGCAACTTAGAGGCTAATTTTTTATCAAAAGTCAGTAATGACCTGAGCGTTATTGATTTCAACATATATGGCTACACAACAGTCGGCAAAAGATACTGCTAGATTCGCTATATATAGGGTAATACGGTGCTTATTAATAACCTATTACAATTTATTTAACTTAGCGAACAAATCAAATTAAGGCAAGATGCGGTAAAATATCTTTCTTGTTTATAAATACGTTAGCACATAAACCACTTCCATAAGAGTCGTGTCAGCGACATAATAGCTACCGGAATTACTTAGTAGCTCATGTACGGCTTGCACTTGCTCAGGTATGTCTTGCGACAACATCTCAGAACAGAGCACGCATCAAGACCAACTGTCCGCGCTATACTTCTCTTCTACATAGTCAGCAAAGCCATCACCACTTTTATGTTCTTCAGCTATTTTGCGTAATTTATTTAATGTAAAACCTTGCTTTTTTAAGTTAGTTTGGAGCTGTTTTCGAATATCATCTATCGATGGCGGTGCTTCAATCTTAACTTGGTCATTATTACTTTGAGTAACACTAACTCTCTATCCAGCTTTTCATCTCATCTTTTCACGCATGCTAGCTGATAAAGTTATCTGCCCTTTAGATGTAACAGTTAAATAATACGTCATAGTTAATAGTATAACGGTCGCACTACTTAGCATCGACGTATTACACAATTTTTATGTAACACTTATTTATCATTCTGGAATTCAAAGTAACCGCTTTTATCTTATTTTATTCGGATCAACGAATAAGGGAATGATTCTTAAAAAGTTACGAAGTTCTGCAACAAAAATTTGTGATACTTTTTAATCTATCAGGCAACTTGCTCAATATTTAAAGCTAGGGCATCCTTTTGTAATTTCTTATCAAAAGTAAACATTTTTGTTATGCCTGCGTCTAAGATTAGCTGCAATATTAAGGCGTCATTTACTCCTGATTTTAATTTTTTGCTTAGGTGAACATAACGCATAGCAAAATCTATACTTGGCGAAGGCTCTGCAAGGATCAAACTAGGTAATTTTGAAATCTTTTCAACAATTTTCGTCAGATCTACGTCGGAATCAATCTTTGATAAAATAAAAATCACTTCTTCGATAATATGGTGCGACGTTACAAGCTGCTCATCGTTATCTACTAATCCTTGCAATAAATCAATCGTCAGTGCATGATTGTCGGAAGTCTCGTCTAGGTAGTAGACCAAAACATTTGCATCTAGAAGAACCATTGCTTAACCTACTCGTACTTACTCTCTGCTACCTTATTAAGATATTCAGGTGTTAGCGGTTTGCCTACTTTTTCCTGTAAGCGAAAACCTCCGCCGACAACTTTACTACTCTTAGCGGTTAAAGAAATTGGTTCCAAGCGAGCCACTGGCTTACCTGCCTTGCCTATAATAATACGTTCCCCATTAGCTACTCTGTTAAGTAACTTAGAGAAGTTTGTTTTTGCGTCGTGTACATTAACTACATTCATACTATTAGTCTAGTGGACTAAGTGGACTTTGTCAATGGTTTGATGCCCTTTATTAGTCGTATTTAGAATGAAATGAAAAAGTATTGTTGGTTGATCTAAATAGACAGGAGTAACTAGAAATATAGTTGGGGAGTATTTTTCTGGCATACTTACTGTAATTTTTGCTTAATACGTTAAATACACAACAATTAGGCGTATTAGACAAATACAAAAGTGGCGGTACTCAAATAGATCGTAGACAATCTGACCTTGTAAAATAGTTATTAGAAATAATAATTTAAATAACAAGGAGGATTAGATATGTCTAATCACATAGGATCATCTACGATCTATACAACTATTTTACCAAATAATGAAAGACTTAATAAAATTAGAAGTGTTAAGTTATCTAAAGAAGCTAAACATCGATTAAGTATTATTGAATATTACCTCAACTGCCATAATGTATCTTTAACCTGCCGACATTATGGTATTTGTAGAAGTTATTTCTATAAATGGTATGGTAGATATAATCCCAAATATCTAATTAGCTTAGAAAATGTTAGTACTAGGCCTCATAGAGTAAGACAAGCTACTTGGGATATTAAATTCATTAGTCTTATTCGTAAACTTAGAACAGATTATCCATATCTATCAGCTAAGAAACTAGCCAGGGTAGTATTTAGAGATTATGGTGTTATCTACAGTGCTTCTACTATAGGGCGTATTATTAAACGTTTTAATCTTTACTTTAGAGCTAAGATCATAGCTTCTAAGAAAAGAGCTAAAAAAACTAAAGCTGTTTTAGAAAAAACGAAAACCATACTTACTTAAAGCAGATAAACCTAGATCTATTATTGAATTCGATATGAAGCACATCTATCTAGGTAGTGTTAAACACTACGCCTTTGTAGCAGTAGATATCTATACTAAAGAAGCCGTCATTCATCTAGCCAACCAACCTAGTTCTTTTCAGGCTATGAAAGCTTTAGAAAAGGTTGTAGCCATCTTTGGTAAAAATATATCTATTGTTAA
>DAIDMV010000005.1:0-7959 GCA_027448765.1 bacterium
GGTTTGCTTATAAACTAGAAATGAATCATATCCTAAAACTAGGGACAATGAAACTAGCCCTGTCACACGATCCACATGACTAAGGATACGATCTTTTGTGTCACTCCCAAATATGGTGTCGCCCTCTAAATCCCCATAACGAGTTAATTTCTCAATAATAACTGGTCGATCATGGATACTTCGTTTATCTTTAGTTTTGTTCCAGCCAAGTTTGGTCTCACTAGTGTAACGATAGCGTTTGCCGTGTCTGCGTAGCCGAGCCTCTAGTTTTTTTCGGTGATTACTTCGCTTTATCCAGTCATAGATAGTTTGAACACCAATATTGACACCCTCTTTACGTAGATTTGCAGCTATTTGCTCAGGAGAATCCTTGCTTTTAGCTAATAGAGCACTAACTATACGTTCCGTTATTTCATCCCCATCATTTAGCTTAAAGTTATGACTGCTTGCTTCTTTTCTACGTTCTAAGTAGAGTGTTTGAGCTATATCTGCAATATATGTAAGCTGACCATGAGCAAATCTTCTTAAACGTTTCTGATAGCGGTCTTGAGCGGCAACTTTCTCTGGTACCTCTCCTTTACCTCTACATGTGCGTAAGTCTAGTGACAGTATACGAGGTTTATTAACACGAGTCGTAACTACAATCTCTAAGACAACAGAGTTATTACGAACCTCTTCATTAACAGCTGTATGTGAAGCACTAAGCTTTTGAGCTATTTTACGACGACTTACGCCGTCTTCTAAACTATTTTGTATTGTATTCCTATCTTCCAATATAAAATGACGATGGGACATCTAAGACTCCTTTGGTTAGTTGTTTACAAACTTATTTAACCAGAACGAGCAGCTTAGGTGTCCTTTTTTTTATCTAGAATGGAAAGTTTGGGGGCAGGATGTAGGACTCTAATTGAATATTTCTAGAAATATTGTATAATAAATTGATGTTAAATTTACGAGAAGGCCAATCAGGCTCTAATTTTAATCAGATCGGTATTGATACAATAGACCAAAAGCATGAAATCATTAATTGGGATGGTGATGCAGATTTAGTTATGGCGTCACATTCAGAAGTTCACAAATTACGAAACGGTAAAATTCAAAATATTTTAGCTTTTGATAATTCATTAGTTGATGCTACCGAGTGTCATGTTAGTAGTAATCTTTATTCTGAAAAAAGTGTTATCTTTGCCACGGGTCATTTTAAAGAAATTTATTGTTTTGATGCGTCCTTTGTTGCTATTAGAGGTGAATTTATGAGGGCAGAAGTTGGTCGAGGTAGTCAATTGGTCTGTATCTTTGATCAAGAAGTTCGTGATATTAATGTTGATTTTGATGAATCAAGTCAAGTTGTGGTAATTTATGATGTTAAGCATAATTTCAGAAATGCAGATAAGAAAATTCTATCAAATTTAAAGGAAAAACAAGTCCAACTCATCCATTATGACGAGCTTAGTCAATCTTCGAACAATTATTTACAAGCAATTACTGAAAGGTTCGGAATTAATTAGGCTTGTTTGTTATAATACATTTATATGAGCCGAACGCAACTGTCTAAAAATCCATATAAAGGTGCCAGAGATTTTTACCCAGAAGATAAAAGAATTCTAAGATATATTTTTGACCACTGGATTAACGTTGTAGAAAGTTATGGTTACGAGCAATATGATGCTCCTTTGTTAGAAGATTTAGCTATATATGCTGCTAAGAGTGGACAGGAAATTATTAATGAACAAACTTATTCGTTAGTTGATAAAGCAGGTCGAAAATTAGCTATCAGACCAGAGATGACTCCGTCGGTTACCCGTATGGTGGCTAAAAAAAGACAAGAGTTAATTTATCCTTTGAGGCTTTATTCTATACCAAATTTATGGAGATATGAAAGACAACAAAAAGGACGTTTTAGAGAACATTGGCAATTAAATGTTGATTTATTTTCAGAAGACATAGAACAAGCTAACTTTGAAATCATTGAAGTTTCCGATAAAATTTTCAAGTCTTTAAATGCTAGTAGTAAAATGTATCAATTTCATGTTAACGACAGGAGTTTAACTGATTATTTTTTAAAAGATTATTTAAAGTTAAGTCAGTCACAATCGTTTCAGGTCATTAAACTGATTGATCGTTTTCATAAATTAGATTTAGACGATTTTATTAATCAGCTTGATTTAATTTTGTCTGATCAACAAAAACAAAATCAAACAACCGAAAAGTTATTAGAAATTTTAAACAATAAAAATCCCGATAAATTGCCTAAAGTTTTATTGAATGACAAGATTGTTAAAAATTTTATTAGATTTTTTGAAGCCTTAAAAGCTAATTTTACGAATCTTGAATTTGATTCAACGATAGTCAGAGGTTTTGATTACTATACAGGTTTTGTTTTTGAAGTTTTTGACACTGATCCTGCAAATAATCGGTCAATGATGGGTGGTGGTCGTTATGATAATTTACTGAAAATTTTTGATGTACCGACTATTCCAACTATTGGTTTTGGATTAGGTGATGCAACTATGATAAATTTTATTTTAAGTCATGGCCTTCTACCTAATTTAAACGTTGAAACAGATCTTTTTTATGTTAATTTAAATCAAACTAATCTGTTCGATAGGACGATTGTTAATTATCTAAGAGATCAAGGGATAAAAGTTTATGAGATTCAAAATAATCAAAAATTAGCACATCAAATTAAAAAAGCTCTTAAGAAACATGTTACGTTTTTTATGGCAGTGGGTGAAGATGAAATCTCTAGTCGAAGATTTAAATTAAAAAATTTAATTACTTCTAAAGAATCTGAAGTATCCCTCGAAGAAGTCGTTGAAACTATTCGACAATATCGCGCTACAAAATTTTGAACTTTATGAAAGAAAATGATAAAGTACTCAAGATGAATATAAAAACTACCACTAATAGCCCTACTAATGTGACGATTGATGTCAGTATTGATAAGGAAATACTAACTAAAAATTATCATTTAGTATTATCTCAATTAAAAAAGAATTTAAATTTACCTGGTTTTAGGAAAGGCATGGTTCCTGATGAAATTGCTTTAAAAAATATTGATCCCAAGACTTTAGAAAATGAATTTTTAAATCAGACCGTAGAGCAGACCTATATTGATGCTGTTGCAGAGTCAAAAATAAATCCTATCATGCAACCAAAGGTTAGTTTGAAAAAATTTGTTCCTTATAGTCAATTAGAATTATCTTTCGAAGTTGATGTGATTAGTCAAGTTGACCTACCTTCTTTGGGGGAAATCAAGATTAATGTTCCTAAAAATAGTATTACTAAGAAAGAACTTGATGATGCTATAAGAGATTTTCAATTCAATATTGCTGAACGTCAACCTAAAACTACTAAGGTCGCTTCTGGCGATGAAGTCGAGATTAATTTTAAAGGTTTTGATCAAAAAAACGAGCCTATTGTTGGAGCTCAAGCGGAACATTACTATTTAATAATTGGATCTAATAAATTTATACCAGGATTTGAAGAAGAGTTAGTCGGTTTAAAAAACGATGAAGAAAAAACATTTATAATTAAATTTCCAAAAGATTATTTCGAATCAAGTTTAAAAAATAAAGAGGTTAGATTTGAGGTTAAGGTTTTATCCATTAATAAACTAATATTACCAAAAATTGATGATGAATTAGCGCAAAAAGCTGGACAGTTTAAAACAATTGATGAATTTAAAAAAGCTTTATCCGATCGATTATTATTAGATAAAGACGATCAATCACGTCAAAAGTTAGAAACAGACATAGTAGAAGAATTATTGGCTAAAACAAAAATTAGTTTACCCGATAATCTAATTGACTTAGAGATAAAAAATTACATGAAAGACTTAGAAGAACAATTACAGTCAAAAAATCAAACTGTTGATGAATTCTTGAAAGAACAAGGTTTAAGTCTAGAGGCTTATACTGAAGATAGAAAAAAAATGATTATGCGTCAAATTAAAACAGGCATCATATTATCAGAATTAGCTCAAAAAAATAAAATTAGTGTTTCAGATCAAGAATTTGATCAGCAGATAACTGCATTAAAGACTAATTATCAGAATGATACTGCAATGATGGAACAATTTAATCATCCCGACAACTTAAGAGATTTAAGGAATAGACTATTGATTGAAAAAGTTTTGAATTATTTAATTGAAAACATTCAATCTCAGCACTCTTGACATACGAGTGCTAATTATTTAGAATGGGTGAATGGATAGAAGAAGTTCGGTGTTAGTACCAACTGTGATTGAAAATGAAGGACGTTATGAACGCGCCTATGATATTTATTCTCGCTTATTAAAAGAAAGAATAATATTTTTAAGTGGTGAAGTTAATGAGACTACAGCTAATCTGATTGTGGCTCAGTTATTATTTTTACAGGCTGAAAGTTCAACAAAAGATATTTCCATTTACATTAATAGTCCTGGTGGTTTTGTCTATGATGCCTTCGCTATATACGATACTATGAAATTTATTAAGAATGATATTCAGACCGTTGGTATTGGTGTACAGGCCTCTGCGGCAGCTTTTATTTTAAGTTCTGGTACAAAAGGTAAACGATTTTTATTGCCAAATGCTACGGTTATGATTCACCAGCCAAGTTCCGGTACGAGTGGCAAGGTAACTGATCAAGAAATCGACTTGCGAGAAAGTTTAAGAATTAAACATCTATTAGAATCTATTATCGCTGAAAACACATCTCAACCTATTGAAAAGGTTCATATCGATATGGAAAGAGATAAGTGGTTGACTTCTCAAGAAGCTAAAGATTATGGTATTGTTGATCAAATTATCACTAAATTAGATAATAACAAATCTACTAAAGTTAAATAATATTTGACATTTTGTTATTTTTTTATAACAATATATATTAAGAAGTAGTGTAAGTTAGGTCTTTTTTTTGATTTGCTTAGTGGTCTTCGTGTTTTTTATAAAATATACAAATTAATATTGAGGCTAGTTTTAAAAGAAGGGCTATTTTACTTATGTCAAAAGGAACTTTGCAAATAAAAAATAAAAACGAGCGTGTTTATTTTACTAAAAAAGATCAATTTGTTGAAATTCCTAATTTAATTGAGCATCAAAATAAATCATTTGATTGGTTGGTTAAGGATGGTTTAAATGAAATTTTTGCTGAAATTAATCCAATTGAAGATTATACGGGTACTAAATTAACGCTATCTTTTCTTGATTATCATTTTGGAGATCCAAAAATTAATGAGTTCGAAGCCAGAGAAAATAATGTTACATACGAGGCTCCTTTATTTTCTAATGTTCAACTAGTAAATAAAATTACCGGAGAAGTAAAAACTCAAGAAATTTATCTCGGTGATTATCCTTGGATGACAGATCGTGGAACTTTTATTATTAATGGGGCTGAAAGAGTTGTCGTATCTCAATTAATCCGATCTTCGGGTGTCTTTTTTACAGCCGAAAGACACGGCATTAATAATCTTTATGGTGCTAAAGTTATTCCTAGCCGAGGTGCTTGGCTTGAGTTTGAAACCGCCGCCAATAACGCGATTTTTGTTAAAATTGATCGAAAAAGAAAAATTGTAATCACAACACTTTTGAAAGCTTTAGGTTTGAATGAAGCTGCTATTAAAGAAGCTTTTAAGCACGTTGATAGTCAAAAAATTAACTACATTGACAGTTCTTTATCTAAGGATACTACAAAAGGTCAAAACGAGGCTTTGATAGATGTTTATCGTAAGTTAAGGCCAGGAGATTTAGTTACTATTGATAATGCAAAAAAATCAATTGAAAATATGCTCTTTAATTTTAAACGTTTTGATTTTGGTTCTGTTGGACGCTATAAGATTAATAAAAGATTAAATCTTGAAGTTGCAAACGATATTGAGAATCGAATTATTCGTATCGAAGACATTGTAGCTATTATAGCTGAGATTATTCGTCTAAATAATACACAAGAAGATCCAGACGATATAGATAGTTTAGCTAACCGACGCATTAAGTTGGTTGGTGAATTAGTCCAACGACAATTCCGAATTGGTTTAATTCGTATGGAACGTAATATACAAGATCGAATGTCTCTGTCTGACATAGAAACTGTTACGCCTTCTCAACTTATTAATGCCCGACCAGTAGTTGCTTCGGTGAGGGAATTTTTTGCTAGTTCTCAACTTAGCCAATTCATGGAACAAACTAACCCTATAGCTGAATTAGCCACTAAACGACGTTTAAGTTCTATGGGTCCTGGTGGCTTGAATCGAGAGCGAGCTGGTTTTGATGTTCGAGATGCTCATGCTACACACTATGGCCGAATTTGTGCGGTTGAAACCCCAGAAGGTGCCAACATCGGTTTAGTGCTTAATATGTCTATTTATACAAAAGTGAATCAATATGGCTTTCTAGAAACACCGTATAGAAAAGTAGTTAATGCTTTACCAACTGACAAATTATTAGGTGAAATCAGTTCTACTAATTATGAAGACAAAGAAGGTAAAGTAATTGTTAAAAAAGATAAAATTATTACCAAAGATGACATTGAAAAATTGAAAAAGGTAACAGATCGATTGACTTGGCCAATTAAAGCCCGAGTCACTGATCAAATTGAATATCTTGATGCTGATCAAGAATCTTCGGTTGTCATAGCTGGTATTGGTGCCGAACTTGATGATAAAGGATACTTTAAAGACGAAAGAGTTAGTGCGAGGATTAATTTAAAAGCTGGTGAAGCGAATGCTAATGACGTTAATTATATTGACGCAGCCCATAATCAAATTATCGGTTCAACAGCTGGTTTGGTGCCTTTTGTTGAAAAAAACCAAGTTTTAAGATCTTTAATGGGTAGTAATCAGCAAAGACAAGCTATCCCATTAATTAAACCTGAAAGTCCAACGGTTGGTACCGGTTTAGAGGAAGTTGTAGCTAAGAATTCTGGGCAAATTATTTTTGCCGAGGAAGACGGTGAAGTTATTGAGGCTAACGCTCAACAAGTTGTCGTTAGGTATAAGAATCATACTAAAACTTATCATCCACAAAGATTTGTTAGAAGTAACAAAGGTACTAGTATTAACCAAAAAGTTATTATTAAAGCTGGACAGAAAGTTACTAAGGGTCAACCTATGGTTGAAGGTATGTCAATTCAAAATGGCGAGTTAGCTTTAGGAAAAGATTTGTTGGTTGCATTTATGTCATGGGGTGGTTACAACTTTGAAGATGCGATGATTATTAGTCGACGATTGGTTGAAGATGATTCTTTGACGTCTATTCATATTATTGATTTTATGGTTGAAGTTAGAGAAACAAAATTGGGTCCTGAAATTGTAACCCGAGATATTCCTAATGTTTCAGAGGAATCATTAAGACATCTTGATGAAGATGGCATTGTTAGAATCGGTGCAGAAGTTCATCCGGGTGATATTTTAGTTGGTAAAATTACTCCAAAAGGAGAACAAGAGTTAAGTTCAGAAGAAAGACTTTTGAGGGCAATTTTTGGTGAAAAAGCTAAAGAAGTGCGTGATACTTCTCAGCGAATGAGTAATGGTAAACATGGTAAAGTCGTTGGTGTTAAAGTTTATTCCAAAGAAAATGGTCACGAATTGAAGACAGGTGTTATTAAACAGATTAAAGTCTTTGTTGCTCAAATGCGTAAAATTTCTGTTGGCGATAAAATGGGTGGTCGTCATGGTAATAAGGGTGTCATTGCTCGAATTTTACCAGTTGAAGATATGCCATTTTTGGAAGATGGTACCCCTATAGACATCATTTTAAACCCACTAGGCGTACCTTCTCGCATGAACTTAGGTCAGCTTTTTGAGACTAATCTTGGTATGGCGGCTAAAGCTTTAGGCATTAAAGTTGCAACACCTTCTTTTAATGGTGTTCCACTTGAGAAAATTCAAGATTTACTTGATGAAGCTGGTTTATCAAGAGATGGCAAACAGCAACTTTATGATGGTTTAAGTGGTGAAGCATTTGAAGAAAGAACTACAGT
>DAIDMV010000005.1:8158-8798 GCA_027448765.1 bacterium
AAATCAGATGATGTCTATGGAAGATCTAAGGCGTATGAGTCTATTATTAAGCAGACCGCAATTATTGGTCCAAAAGTCCCCGAAAGCTTTAACGTTTTAGTTAAAGAACTGCAGGGCTTAGGCTTAAAAGTTGATTTAATTAATTCAAACAGTGTGATTGATGCGGAAGAAGTTTTAGCAACAGCTATTCATAAAGAAGCAATTCATCCGTCAAAAATTGATATGCCCGTGAGTGAAATTTCTGATGTTGATGTAACAAGTGATATTCCTGGCGATGATTATTCTCTAGTTGATCTTAATGATGACTTAAGTTCTAACGATAGTGCACTATCAATAACAGTAACAGACGATGATTTAAAAGATCAGGAAGAGGAGATTTCTAATGAGGATTAGTTATAATAATAATTCGATTGACATTACTAATTTTGATGCCGTTAAATTAGCCGTAGCTGGACCGGCCGATATTTTAGATTGGAGCTATGGAGAAGTCACTAAACCAGAGACAATTAACTACCGAACACAAAAACCGGAAAGAGATGGTTTATTTTGTGAAAGAATTTTTGGTCCCGTTAAAGACATTAATCCACACGATAGTAAGTTTAAGGGTATTCGTAGTCGCGAAGCAGCTGTTGATAAAAAC
>DAIDMV010000005.1:9529-50881 GCA_027448765.1 bacterium
CATTAATCGTAATAATCGACTTAAAAAATTAATTGATTTAAATGCCCCAGAGGTTATTCGACGTAACGAGCAAAGAATGTTACAGGAAGCTGTCGATGCTTTAATTGATAATAACAGTAATAGAAACGGTAAAGCCGTTGCCACTACTGGCCAAAGACGTAAATTAAAGAGTTTATCAGATTTATTGAAAGGTAAGCAGGGCCGCTTTAGACAGAATTTGCTAGGTAAAAGAGTTGATTATTCTGGACGATCTGTAATAGTGTCTGGACCTAATCTTAATATTGATCAATGTGGTTTACCAAAAATGATGGCTCTTGAATTATTTAAGCCTTTCGTCATTGGTGAATTAATTGCTAGAGATTTAGCTCATAATATTAGAAGTGCAACGCGTCTAATCGAAAGTAGTGATAATGCTGTTTGGGATGCTTTAGATGAAGTGATTCAGGGTAAGTATGTTCTTTTGAATCGAGCACCAAGCTTACATCGTTTAAGCGTTCAAGCCTTTCAACCGGTTTTAATTGAAGGTCGAGCCATACAGCTCCACCCATTAGTATGTAAGGGTTTTAACGCCGATTTTGACGGTGATCAAATGGCGGTACATTTACCCTTAAGTCAAGAAGCTCAAGATGAAGCTAAAGAAATCATGACTCCTAGACATAATTTGTTAAAACCAGCTGACGGAACTTCTATGCTTCACATTGAACAAGATATTGTTTTGGGTTGTTATTATCTTACTTTTAATGATAAAAGAATTGATACTAAAACTGTCCATACTTTTATGTCTTTAGATGAAGCAATTTTCGCTTACGATAAACGTTTAATTAAGTTACAGTCAACGATTAGAATACCTTTTAGAAATAAGATCCAACAATCAACACTTGGTCGTTTTATTTTTAATGAAATTTTTCCAGATGATTTTTCTTTTCAAGATGCCGAAATGACTAAAAAACAATTGCAGTCAGTTGTTTTAAAGTTTTATCAGCAATATGGCCAAGAAAAAACTGCTGAGATTGCCGATACTTTAAAAGAGTTAGGTTTTAGATATGCTACTGTTTCTGGTCTTTCGATCGGTACAAAAGATTTTATCGCTATGAATGGCTTGAACGATTTATTGGTCGAAGGTAATGAAAAAACCGCTGAGATTGCTGATCAGTACTTAAATGGTTTTATCGCTGAAGAAGAAAGACACCGATTAGTTATTGAAGCTTGGAAGAGTGTTGATAATAAAGTTCAAGATTTAGTTGTTGACCAGGTGCAAAATATAAATTCAACTATGGCAATTGCTATTAATTCTGGAGCTCGAGGTGATGTTTCTCAAATGAAAAAGGCAGTTGGAATTCTAGGTATGTTTTCAGATGCTTCAGGTAACCCGATCGAGCTACCAGTAAAATCAAACTACATGCAAGGCTTAGACCCGCTTGAATATTTTACGGGAACAAGAGGAAATCGTAAATCATTAATTGATATTGCATTAAAAACTGCTGATGCAGGTTATTTGACTCGACGATTAGTTGATGTCAGTCAAGATGTCTTTACTGTTGACGATGATGAAGTGACTGATAATGGCTTTACTGTTTATCGAGAAGATGCAGAGTATATTAATGTTAGTTTCGCTTCTAAGCTTACTGGTAGATTTGCGGCTGAAAAAGTTAAGGATTATGTTAAAGCTGATCAGTTAATTAACGATGAAATTGCCGAAGCGATTGATTCTGACAGTCAAGTGGTTTCAGTCAAAATTAAGAGTGTTTTAAGTTGCACAAATGTAACAGGTGTTCCGGTTAAATCTTATGGAATTGATCCAGGAACTGGTAAATTAGTTGCAAATCATAATCCGATTGGAGTGATTGCGGCTCAAAGCATAGGTGAACCAGGTACTCAGCTAAGTCTAGACAGTAAACACAGAGCGGGTTCTCTTTTACAGGATGACACGGCTCAAGGTCTATCTCGTATTGAAGAGTTATTTGAAGCTCGTAATCCAAAAGGTCAAGCTTTATTGTCCGAAATTGATGGTTCGGTCAGCATTAGAGAAGATAGCAATAATTATATTCTTCATATTACAGCTAAAGACATTAAACCATTAAAATATACACTAGGTGAACGTAAACCATTAATTGCCGATAATTCTGAAGTTGTTTCTGGAGATGTTTTAGCTTGTTTAGAGGATGGTTCAGATAAGGTTGTCGCACCATTAAATGGTCAAGTTGAAATTGATGGCAATAAAATTATTCTTAGACCTTTCCAACAAAGTGTTTTAAAGTATGAAATTCCAACTTTTCGAAAATTATTGGTTGAGGATGGTCAATCAGTTCAGGCTGGTCAAAAATTATCTGCTGGATCAGTTAATTTGCAAGATTTATTGCGATTACAGGGTGTCGAAGCGACTCAACGTTATATCATGAATGAAGTTTTGTTAATTTTTGCAGGACAAGGTCAAAATATTGCACCAAAACACCTAGAGATTATTGTTAGACAAATGTTTTCGAGGGTTCAAATTGAGGATCCAGGTGAATCTGAATTCGTAATTGGAGATGTTGTTTCTAAGTTAGCAGTTCATGAAGCTAACCTTGAATTAGTTAGAAACAATAAAAAACCAGCAGTTGTTAATCAGTTATTGTTAGGAATTACAAAAGCTAGTTTGAGTACGGATTCGTTTTTATCAGCTGCTTCATTTCAAGATACAACCAGAGTATTGATTACAGCCGCTACGAGTGGTAAGGTTGATAAATTATTTGGTCTGAAAGAAAATGTTATACTTGGTCGAAAAATCCCTGTCGGTACGGGTTATAAAGCCAGTGATAAAAATGAGGTTGAAAATATTGATTAATTCTGTTAATCTAAATTGAATATTTTAAACATTATCTAATAATATTAAGAAATAAGTTTCATCAATAGGAGTTACATGCCAACCATTAATCAATTAGTTAGAAAACCCAGAGTTAAGATTAGTCAGAAAACTAAATCTCCGGCTCTTTTGAGGGTAACTAATAATTTAAAAACAGTTAATTATGATAAACATTCACCGTTTAAAAGAGGTGTTTGTGTTAGGGTTACAACTAAAACTCCTAAGAAGCCAAACTCAGCACTGCGTAAGGTGGCCAGAGTTAGATTAACTAATGGCTATGAAGTGTGGGCTTATATTGGTGGTGAAGGTCATAATTTACAAGAACATGCTGTTGTTCTAGTTAGAGGTGGTCGAGTTAAAGATTTACCAGGTGTTAGATATCATATAGTGAGAGGTTCATTGGATCTTCAAGGGGTTAATGACCGCAAGCAGGGTCGTTCTAAGTATGGTACTTCAAAGGAGAAAAAGTAGATGCCGCGTAAAAAAAACAAATCATTAATTCGACCAATTCCATCGGATCGTATTTATAATGATGTTAAGGTTCAACGCTTAATTAATCGCGTGATGCTTGAGGGTAAAAAAAGTTTAGCCGAAAATTTAGTTTATAAGAGTCTTGAATTATCGGCTAAGAAGCTAAAGGTAGACAACCCATTTGATGTTTTTGCCCAAGCGATGAAAAATATTGAACCACACATTGAAACTCGTTCTCGAAGAATTGGTGGAGCTAATTATCAGATACCATTTGAAGTTAACCCTCAAAGAAAAACTCATCTAACTATTATGTGGTTTGTTGCAGCTTTTAGAGCTCGAAAAGGTACCAATAGTGTTGAGGCGATGTCTGCAGAATTTTGTGATGCTTACAATAACCAAGGAGCTGCAGTCAAAAAGAAAGAAGATACTCATAAAATGGCCGAAGCCAATCGGGCTTTTGCTCATTTTGCACGTATGTCTTAAACAAAAAATTAATAATTTAATAGGAAATTTATGGCTGAAAAAAAATATCAAATTGATAAACTACGTAATATTGGTATTATTGCTCATATTGACGCCGGTAAAACAACTACTACTGAAGGTATTTTGTATCGAACAGGTTTAAAGCATAAAATTGGTGCTGTTCATGAAGGTGAAACCACAACTGACTGGATGGCTCAAGAACGCGAGAGAGGCATTACTATTGTTTCGGCTGCTGTAACTTGTTATTGGAAAGATCATCAAATTAATATTATTGATACTCCTGGACATATTGATTTTACCGTTGAAGTTGAACGTTCTTTAAGAGTTCTAGACGGCGCCTGTGTGGTCTTTGACGGTAAAATGGGTGTTGAAAGTCAATCTGAAACTGTTTGGCGACAAGCCGATAAATATTCAGTCCCAAGAATTTGTTTTATTAATAAGATCAATCAAACTGGTGGAGATTTTTATAAATCATTAGAATCAATTCATGCTCGTTTATCTAAAAGAGCTTTCCCGATCCATTTACCAATTGGTTTCGAGCAATCAATCAATGGTGTAGTTGATTTAATAACAATGAAAGCTTATACGTATGATAATTTTACCGACCATGAGTTAAAGGTTAGTGAAATTCCTAATGATATGTTGGATGAAGCTAAAAAATATCGATCATTATTGATTGAAAACGCCGTCAGCGAAGACGAATCGATGCTAGAAAGATACTTTGAAGTCGGTGAGGATAGTTTAAGTGAGGAAGAAATTCGTCATGCGGTCCGCCAAGCCGTTCTAAATGGTAAATTTTATGTTGTAACCGGAGGTGATGGCCGAGGTGTAATCGTTGAAAAATTATTAGATAGCGTGGTTGACTTTTTGCCAAGTCCACTTGATAAACAATCAACGTGGGGTATTAATCCTAAAGATTTATCAGAAATTGAACGAAAACCTGATATTAGCCAACCGTTTGCTGCTTTAGCTTTTAAAATTGCAACTGATCCTTTTGTCGGAAAATTAGCTTATTTTAGAGTTTATTCTGGCAAAATATTAGCCGGTAGTTATATTCTTAATTCGTCAACAGGTGAAAAAGAACGAGTTGGACGTATCGTTAGAATGCAGGCAGATAAACGTGAAGACGTCAATGAAGTTGTAGCCGGTGATATTGCTGCCATAGTTGGTTTGAAGGGCACTACGACTGGTAATACCCTCTGTGAACTAAATAATCCAATTTTATTAGAAAGTATAAATTTTCCTGAGCCGCCTGTTTCAATTGCTATCGAACCTAAAACTAAAGCCGACCAAGAAAAAATGAGTTTAGCTCTGCAACGTTTAGCCGAGGAAGACCCAACTTTTAAAATTAACGTTAATGAAGAAACCGGACAAACTATCTTAAATGGTATGGGTGAATTACATTTAGAAATACTGGTTGATAGAATGAAACGAGAATTTTCAGTTGAAGCTAACATTGGTCAACCTCAAGTAGCTTATCGAGAGACAATTAAAAAATCTAATGTTGAGATTCAAGGTAAGTTTATTCGACAATCTGGTGGTCGTGGTCAATATGGTGACGTTTGGTTACGGTTATCGCCCAACGAACAAGGAGGCGGCTTTAAGTTTATTAACTCTATTAAGGGTGGTGTTGTACCATCTGAATATATTAAACCGGTTGAACAAGGCATCAAAGAAGCTTTGAATAATGGCGTATTAGCTGGTTATCCGGTTGTTGATGTTGTGGCTGAATTGTATGATGGATCTTATCATGATGTCGATTCATCTGAGCTAGCCTTTAAAATAGCTGGTTCAATGGCTTTGACCAGTGGTGTTAAAAATGCTTCACCAATATTATTGGAACCAGTTATGAAAATTGTAGTTGTCACGCCAGAACAATTTATGGGTGATGTAATTGGCGATTTGAATAGTAAACGCGGTCGCGTCGAGTCCATGGAGGATTTAAATAGTGGTATTAAGGAAATTACTGCTTTTGTACCACTTGGTGAGATGTTTGGTTATACCACTAGTTTAAGGTCAATGACTCAAGGTCGAGCTAGTTCTTCAATGGAATTAGATCACTACGCTGAAGTACCAAATAATGTTACGGAAGCAATTATTGCAAAAAATGCTAGATAGATCTTTACAAAAGTAATATTTTTATCTTATACTAAGATATCACTTTGCGTGAGATTGAGTGTCTGATGCAAAAGATTGGCTAATAAAATTTTTAATTAAGGAGAATAAACAATGGCTGTACAATTCGATCGTACTAAACCTCACGTAAATGTTGGAACCATGGGTCATGTTGATCATGGTAAAACAAGTTTAACTGCGGCAATCACTAAAATTTTATCTGAGAGATTACCTAGTAGTATTAATAAGGCAGTTGCCTATGATGAAATAGATAAAGCTCCAGAAGAGCGACAAAGAGGTATTACTATCTCTACTTCTCATACTGAATATGAAAGTGCAAAAAGACATTATGCTCACGTTGATATGCCTGGACATGCTGATTATGTTAAGAATATGATTACAGGTGCTGCTCAGATCGATGGAGCTATATTAGTCGTTTCAGCTGCCGATGGTCCAATGCCTCAAACTCGAGAACATGTCTTGTTAGCTCGTCAGGTTGGTGTTCCTAAAATTTTAGTTTTCTTAAATAAAATGGACTTAGCTGATGCTGAATTAGTTGATTTAGTTGAAGAAGAAATTCGTGAATTATTAGAAAAGAATGGTTTCGACAAAGACGCTCCAATTATACGTGGATCTGCTACTAAAGCTATGGAAGGCGATAAAGAAAACCAAGATGCTGTTATGGCCTTAGTTGAAGCTATGGATGACTATATTCCTGAACCTAAAAGAGAATTAGATAAACCATTCTTAATGCCAATAGAAGATGTTTTTTCAATTAAAGGTCGTGGTACAGTTGCTACCGGAAGAATTGAGTCAGGTATTGTTAAAATTAACGAGGAAGTTGAAATCGTTGGTATCAAGCCTTCTCGGAAATCTGTTGTGACTGGTATTGAAGCTTTTAAGAAAAGTCTTGATCAGGGTCAAGCTGGAGATAACGCCGGCGTCTTATTGCGAGGTATTGAACGAAATGATATTGAACGTGGTCAAGTTTTAGCTAAGCCTGGTTCAATTACACCTCATACTGAATTTGATTCTGAAGTTTATATTTTAACTAAAGAAGAAGGTGGTCGACACACTCCTTTCTTTAAAGGATACAAGCCACAGTTTTATTTCCGAACCACAGATGTAACTGGTGAAGTAGAGTTACCTGCTGACAAAGAAATGGTTATGCCTGGTGATACAATTACTTTCAAAGTTAAATTATTAGCTCCAATTGCAATGGATCAAGGATTAAGATTTGCTATTCGAGAAGGTGGTAAAACCGTTGGTGCTGGTGTTGTTACCAAAATTATTAAATAAATTTAATAATTGCCTAAATTAAGTAAATATTGTAAAATCAAGTTATTAAATAAAGGAATCAAGTGGAAGATAGTAAAAAGCAAGTTCAAAAACAACGAATTAGAATTAGATTAAAAGCTTATGATCATAAAGTGATCGACCAAGCTTCTAAGCAAATTGTTGACACTGCTTTAAGGACTGGTGCTTCGTTGGCTGGTCCTATTCCACTTCCAACTAAAAAGAATGTTTTTACGGTTATTAAAAGTCCGTTTATTTACAAAAAAAGTCGTGAGCAATTCGAAATGAGAACTCATAAAAGACTAATTGACGTACTTGAACCAACCACAAAAACAGTAGACTCACTAATGAGCTTGTCTTTACCGGCCGGCTGTGACGTCGAAATCAAAATGTAGCTTGTTGTTTACACAACAGTTTGACAGATGTATTAATTTTGTGATACTCTTGTATCAATCTGTTTGATTAATACAAAAGGCTTTTTGTATTAGGTCATGAAAATGATACCGATTAATTAGCCAGAGTATTATTAATTATTAAAATGAGACCATAAAATATGTCACAATTAATCACTAGAAAATTAGGAATGACCAATACCATTGCTGAAGATGGTAGTGTTGAGGTTATTACTCTATTATTTGTGCCAGATCAAAGAGTCAGTCAAATCAAAACCGTCGAAAACGATGGATACTCGGCCGTTCAAGTTGCTGCCGAAGAAACTAAAAAAATTACAAAACCCCAGGCTGGCCATTTAAAAAAGATAAATTTTAACGCTAAAACATTAAAAGAGTATCGATTGAGTAAAGAGGAACAAATTGAACTTGGTACTGTTATTGACGTTAATGTTTTTAAAATGAATGATGTTGTTAATGTTCAGTCTGTTTCAAAAGGTAAAGGTTTTGCTGGAACAATTAAACGACATAATTTTCATCGAGGACGTAAAACTCATGGTGGTGGTAGTTATCGTCGTCCCGGATCGATTGGCTCAATGTTTCCTCAAAAAATTTTTAAAGGTAAGAAAATGGCAGGTCGTATGGGACATGATTTGGTAACAATTAAAAATTTGACCATCAAACTAATTGACCCTGAATTGAAAGTAATTGGTGTAACTGGCGCTGTACCAGGGCCTAAAAAAGGCTTAGTCTTAGTCAAAGGAATCCAAAATGACTAGTGCAATTTATGACCAAAAAGGCAAGAAAACTACTGAAAAAGTTAAGATTTCAGATAATATTTTCGGTATTAAAGAGCTTAATCACACTGTTTTGAAAGAAGCCTATTTAGCCCATTTAGCTAATCGAAGAGATAATTATGCTCAAACTAAAACCCGTGGTTTAGTTTCTGGAGGCGGTCGTAAACCTTGGCGACAAAAAGGTTTAGGTAAAGCTAGGTTTGGATCAACTAGAAATCCTATCTGGCGTGGTGGTGGTATTGCTTTCGGGCCAACTGGTTATGAAAATTTTAGCCGAAAAATAAATATTAAAACCAAACGACTAGCTATTAGATTGGCCTTATCAGATAAATATCAAAACAAGAATATAGTCATTGTTAATGATATAGATTTTAAGTCTATAAGTATAAAAAATGGTTTGAATTTAATTAGTAACCTGGATCTTAAAGGTAATATTTTACTAGTCGTTCAAACCCATAGCCAAAACCTTGATCTAGCATTTCGTAATATTCCTAATGTCAAAATAGTTAGCGCTAGATATATTAATGCTTTTAATCTTTTAAACGCCGACAATATTGTTTTAGAAAAATCAGTTTTAGGTATTTTAAATCAATGGTTAGACTCTTCAAAGGAGCAAATCGATGAATAGTTTATCTATTATTCCAGTTTTAAGTGAAAAGTCTTACCAGCTCTCCTTAAAAAGAAATTGTTATGTTTTCTCAGTTTCTAAAAATTATAATAAAATTGAGGTCACGAAGACAATTGAAAAAAACTATAACGTTAAAGTTAAAGATGTCAATATAACTAATTTAAAAGGTAAGAAAAAAAGAGTTATGTCGATTACAGGTAAGCGACAATCAAATCAATTCGGCTATCGTAATAATACTAAACGAGCCTTTGTTTATCTGAAAGATGGTTTTAAAATTCCAATTTTCGATGCTATTGAAGAAGAAACCAAGAAAGAAGAAAAAGCTCAGAAAAATTTTGATAAAATTGCCGAAAAAGAATTAAAGAAATCGGAAAAGAAACCTAGAAAAATTTTAGGTAATCGTAAGTCCAAGGAAAAGGAATAATCAGATGGCCCTTAAATATTATAATCCAACTAGTCCTGCTCTAAGAGGTAAAACGACCCAAGATTTTTCAGATATTACAACTAAGAAACCAGTTAGAAGTTTATTGGTTATCAAGAAAAAACATTCAGGTCGCAATAACCAAGGTCGCATTACAACCCGACATCAAGGAGGTGGTAATCGCGTTTATTATCGAAAAATTGATTTTAAGTTACCTAATGATTTTATTGGAACTATTGAGCATATTGAATACGATCCAAATCGTAGCGCTAGGATAGCTAGATTAAAAGATGAGGCAGGAAAGTATCATTATATTGTTGCTGCTGCTAATTTTAAAATCGGTCAAATTATCAGAACCGGTCAAGATGTACCCATTGAAAATGGTAATCGACTTTGCTTAAAAGATATTCCTGTCGGAAGTACAATTTATAATATTGAGTTAGTCAAGAATCATGGTGGTCAATTGGTGCGATCGGCTGGTACGAGTGCGCAGTTAATGGGATTAGATAATAATTATGCTCAAGTTAGATTACCAAGTGGTGAAATGAGATTAATCCATCAAGATTGTCAGGCCTCAATCGGTGTTGTCGGTAACGAGCAGCATCAAAATGTTAAAATCGGAAAAGCTGGATCAAACCGTCATCGTGGTATTAGGCCATCAGTTCGTGGTGTAGTCATGAATGCTGTTGATCACCCTCATGGAGGAGGTGATGGAGGCCGTCACGGTATTGGTGGTGGTAAAAATCATGGTTCAGCTCCAAAAACGCCTTGGGGACAGAAAACGCTTGGTTATAAAACAAGACACACTAGAAAGTCTAATAAATTTATTATAAGAAGTCGTCATTTGGCGAAAAGGAAATAAGTTATGTCAAGATCACTCAAAAAAGGACCATACGTAGATTTTAAACTAGCTAAAAAAGTTGAAGCATTGGCTAGCGATGATAGAACTATTATCAGAACATGGGCTAGAGCTAGTACTATCTCACCTGAATTTGTAGGCCATACTTTTGCTATTCATAACGGAAAAGTTCATGTACCTGTATTTATAACTGAAAATATGGTTGGACATAAATTAGGTGAATTTTCTCCAACTCGCAAATTTAGATCACATGGTGGTAAATTAGCCAAAGGAAAGAAATAAGGAATTTATATGTCTGTTAAAGCAATAGCCAATGGAGTAAAAATTAGCCCTCGTAAAGTTTCAGTTGTGGCATCTTTAGTTCGTGGTCGAACTATTGAAGACGCTGTAGTGATTTTGAACAATACTCCACGACCAAAAAGTTCATTGGCTGTTAAGAAAGTTATTGAAAGCGCTAAAGCTAATGCAATTCATAATCATGGTTATCGATCAGAAGGTTTGTACATTCAGTCTATTTTAGTGAATCATGGACCAAGACTAAAAAGAATAAGACCAGTTGCTAAAGGTATTGCCCATGGTATTACAAGAAGAACTTCACATATTACAGTTATTGTTGATGGCAGTTTAAGGGAGGTTAAAAAACCAACCAAAACTAGTACTACTAAATCTGTCAATAAACCAAAGAAGGAGTCAAAGTAATGGGTCAAAAAGTTAATCCAATATCAATGAGATTACAAATTAATCATGATTGGTCTTCTAAGTGGTTTGCTAATAAAAATGATTATGCTAAATTCTTATCTCAAGATTTAGCGGTCCGTAATATTATTGACAAAAAATTTGGTTCTCGTGCTGCCATTAATCGTGTTGACATTAACCGTACTCCAAACTTAGTAACAGTTACTATATCTACTGCTAAAGCTGGTGTAGTAATTGGTAAAGGTGGAGTTGGCGCTAATGAACTAAAGAATGAAACCGAAAAGATCTATGCTACGTCGGTTAAAATTAATATTGAAGAGCTTAAAAAACCAGATTTATATGCTAAATTATTAGCTCAGAATATCGCTTATCAATTAGAAAAAAGAATTAATTTTAGACGAGCTATTAAATCAGCTTCTTCTAATGCTATGAAAGCTGGAGCTCAAGGTGTTAGGATTGAAGTATCTGGTCCTTTAAATGGTGCTGAAATGTCAAGACGAGAGAAGGAAGTAGCTGGTTCTGTACCACTTCACACACTTAGAGCTAATATTGATTTTGCAAAAGTTGATGCTCATACAATCGCTGGTTTAATTGGCATTAAAGTTTGGATTTACAAAGGGGAGGTAGCTTAAAATGTTGATGCCATCCAGAACTAAATTTCGAAAAGTCCGAAAGGGTAAAATTAGAGGTAATGCTTCATCTGGTAATTTTATTGCCTTTGGTGATTATGGTCTAATGTCTCTTGGACACGAAAGAATAACCTCTAGACAGATTGAAGCCTCTAGGCAAGCTATGACACGTCATATAAAAAGAGGTGGCAAGATTTGGATTAGAATTTTCCCACACACACCTGTTACTAAAAAGCCTCTAGATGTTAAAATGGGCAGCGGTAAGGGGAATCCTGAATACTTTGCAGCTAAAGTTAAACCTGGTACTGTTTTGTTTGAAATGCAGGGTGTTGATGAAGCTGTTGCTCGTGAAGCAATGCGACTAGCCGCTAATAAATTACCAATTAAGACTAAATTTATTGTTCGTGAGGATTCATAATGAAAACAGTTGAAATTAGAAAATTATCA
Organism: bacterium; assembly: GCA_027448765.1. GTDB lineage: Bacteria > Patescibacteriota > Saccharimonadia > Saccharimonadales > UBA4665 > JAJZWG01. The sequence goes on from DAIDMV010000005.1 coordinate 21,603, forward strand.
GTTGAAGAATTAACGAAAGAAAGCGTCAAATTACGAGAAGAAATTATGACATTAAAATCGCAGATTAAATTAGGTCAATTAACTAATGTACGACAGATTAAAATGAAACGTAAAGATTTAGCTCGTGTTTTAACTGTTTTAAGCGATGAGTTAGCAAAGGAGACAGAATAATGTCAAAAAATTTAATTGGTGTTGTCTCTTCCACTAAAAATGATAAAACCATTACGGTTAGTGTTGAATATAAAAAAACTCATCCTATATATAAAAAACAGTACACTGTAACTAAGAAATTTTTAGCTCATGATGCTAAAAATCAAGCTCAATTGGGTGATAAGGTCATGATTGTTGAAACCCGACCATTGAGTGCTCGTAAACGTCATATTCTAGCAAAAATTTTAAATCATTCGGAATTAAAAACTCAGGTTGATAAAGTAAAAACAACCATTGAAGACGGAGATTTGACATGATTCAACAAGAAACAAGACTAAATGTATGTGATAATTCAGGTGCTAAAGAAATTCTCTGCATTAGAGTTTTGGGCGGGACTAAAAGACGATACGCAAGAGTTGGTGATATGATTGTTGCTACCGTTAAAGAAGCAGCACCAAACGGTAACGTTAAGAAAAAATCAGTCGTTAAAGCAGTTGTTGTTAGAACTAGAAATAAAATTCAACGTCCTGATGGCTCAACAATTGCCTTTGATGATAATGCTGCTGTAATTGTTGGTGATGATAAATTGCCAAAAGCAACTAGAATTTTCGGTCCAGTACCGCGTGAACTGAGAGACCTAGGTTATATTAAAATCATTAACTTAGCTCCGGAGGTTTTGTAATGCAAAGTTTATATAAAATTAGACTTAAAAAAGGTGATCTTGTTATGGTTAGAGTTGGTAAATATAAAGGTAAAACTGGTAAAATTTTGAAAACTCACCCTAAAACAAATCAAGTAACGATTGAAAATATTAATGTCGTCAAAAAACACCTCAAACCAAATAACACATATCCTCAAGGAACAATTCTTGAAATCACTAAACCAATTGATGTTTCTAAGGTTGGCATTTTTGACGCAGATACAAAAAAAGTTTCTAGAATTGGTTATCGATTAGAAGGTGACAAAAAAATTCGTTATTATAAAACTTCTAATAAGGAAATTAAATAATGGCTAAGCAGCAAATTTCTACTAGTTTAAAAGAAACTTACAATAACGAAATTTTAGTTAATTTAATGAAACAGTTTAATTTAACCAATAAAAACCAAGTCAGCAAACTAACTAAAATTGTGATTAACAGTGGTATTGGCTCAGCTAAAGATGATAAAAAGATCCTTGAAGTAGCTGAGAACACTTTCTTGAAGATTACTGGTCAAAAACCTGTCAAGCAATTAGCCAAAAAATCAATCGCTAGTTTTAAATTAAGAGAAGGCAATGTGGTTGGTTTAAAAGTTACTCTTCGTAATGACTATATGTATGATTTTCTATATCGATTAATTCACATAGTATTACCAAGATTAAGAGACTTTCATGGTATAAGCGATAAAGCATTCGATAAGCAGGGTAATTATTCGCTTGGTTTACATGACCAAACTATTTTTCCTGAATTATCATTTGAAGAAACATCAGTTTTACATGGTTTACAAATTAATTTTGTTTTTGATCGTCATAATATTGACATGAATAAAAGTTTAATGAGAGAATTCGGTATACCTTTCATAAAGGAGAATAAGTAAATGGCTAAAAAATCAATTGTCGCTCGAGATGAAAAACGAAAAAAGATGATTGCTCAATATGCAGAAAAAAGAATTGAGTTAAAAAAAATCGGAGATTATGAATCTTTGGCAAAATTACCAAGAAATTCATCAAGAACAAGATTAACAAACCGTTGTATCGAGACTGGCAGATCAAGAGGTTATATGAGACGTTTTGGTTTATCGAGAATTTCATTTCGAGAACATGCATCAAAAGGTGAAATTCCTGGTATAACGAAATCTAGCTGGTAAAAAAAGGAGAATAATATATGAGCTTAACCACTACAGATCCAATTTCAGACATGTTAACTAGAATTCGTAATGTTATTTTAGTGCATAAATCAACAACTAATGTTCCTTATAGTAGAATAAAGGAAGATATTTTGAAGATTTTTAAAGATAATCGATTGATTGATAGCTATAAAGTTATCGATAATGGTGTGACCGATAAGAAGATTTTAATTGAAATTAATGCCGATAATCAGCCAACCAGGATTAATGAATTAAAAAGAGTCTCTAAGCCTGGTCGCCGAATTTATGTTAATTCTAAAGATATTCCAACTGTGAAACAGGGAAGAGGTTTCTTGATTATTTCTACTTCAAAAGGTATAATGACAAGTTTTGAGGCTAAGAAAAAAAATATCGGTGGTGAAATTTTGTGTCAAATTTATTAATAAGGATAAAATAAGATGAGTCGAATAGGAAAACTACCAATTAAAGTACCAAATGGTGTGACAATCACTGTTGATTCAAATAAGGTTTTAGTTAAAGGCCCTAAAGGAGAATTAGATCTTTTATTGCTTGACGGTATTCAATGTCAAGTTGATGATAACACTATGGTTGTCACAAGAGCTAACGATGAATTGAGCATAAAAGCTAAGCACGGATTGACAAGAGCTTTAATAAATAATATGGTTATAGGAGTAAGTGAAGGTTTTTCGAAGAAACTAGAAATAAATGGAGTAGGTTTTAAGGTGGCGTTAAACGGTAATAGCTTAAATCTAAGTCTTGGTTTTTCTCACGATATAAAGTATCCGCTGCAAGATGGAATCGTCGCAACAGTTGAGCAGAATACGATTACTATTTCCGGAATTGATAAACAAAAAGTTGGTCAAGTTGCTGCCGAGATTCGAAAACTTAAAAAACCTGAACCTTACAAAGGTAAAGGCATTAAGTATAGTGATGAAGTTATCATACGTAAAAGCGGTAAGAGCGGTAAGGATAAATAATTATGAAAAATCTGCAGACAAAATTAGAACACCGTCATTTAAGACTAAAAAGAACTCGCTCTAAATTACATGGTACTGCTCAAGTTCCAAGATTGAGTATCCATATCTCTTTGAGACACGTTAGTGCCCAGTTAATTAATGATGATTTACATCACACAATTGCTTATTCTACTAGCATTGGAAATAAAAAGCTTAGTGGTAATTTGACTAAAAAATCTCAACTGATTGGTCAAAATATTGCTGATAAAGCTTTAAAAAATAATATTAAACAAGTCGTTTTTGATCGAGGTTATAAAATTTATCACGGAAGAGTTAAAGAATTAGCTGAAGCTGCACGTGCGAAAGGACTGGAATTCTAATGGTTAGTAGCAATCTAAAAGAAAATCAATCAGACATAACTGAAGAAATTGTCTGGCAAGAAAGAACTCTAGATATTGATCGAATCGCTAGAGTAGTCAAAGGTGGACGACGATTCCGTTTTCGAGCTTTAGTTGTGGTTGGCGACGGTCATGGTCAGGTCGGCATAGGTATCGCAAAGGGTGCTGATGTTACAGCCGCTATTACGAAAGCAAGTGCTACTGCAAAGAAAAATCTTATTAATGTTGCAATTCATAATGAAACGATTCCTCATGAAATTCAATCTAAAAAAGGTGGTGCAGTTATTTTGTTAAAACCAGCATCTAATGGTCGGGGTTTAATAGCCGGTGGAGTTGTTAGAAGTATTCTTGAGTTAGCCGGTATTAATAATATTGTATCTAAGTCTTTGGGCTCATCTAATAAAATTAATATGTCTTACGCAACCTTGAAAGCCTTAACTCAATTAGTTCCAAAAGATCAATGGTTGGTCAACGATCAATTGCATATAAAGAAAAAAGCCAATATTGGAGCTAAGAAATGAAATATAATCAACTTAAATTAGATAAACAAAAAAAAATTAAACGAGTCGGCCGAGGTATTTCCAGTGGTCAAGGTAAAACAGCTGGTCGTGGTACCAAAGGACAAAAATCTCGTACTGGAAAAAAGCTAAGGCCAGGTTTTAGTGGTGGCAGTAACCCTTTATTGCAACAATTACCTAAGTTGCCTGGTTTTCGTAGTCATTTAATTAAACCAGAAATTGTTAAAACAGGACAATTAAACAAGTTGACTAAAACTCAAATTAATACATTGATTTTACATCAAGCTGGTTTGATTTCTAGTCCTTATATTAAGGTTAAATTAGTCATGTCTACTCCAATTGATAAAAAGATGACGATTAGCTTAAATGGCGCCAGTCAACAAGCTATTGAAAGTCTTGAATCGAAAGGTGGTCAGTTCATTAAAGTTGAAAGACTGGCTAGAGAAAAGAAGTCAAATCTATAAAGTTTTGAATATAAGAGGGTAATATTTTTAAATTATGAATTGGCGAGTTATCTGGAAATCTTTAAAAGAAAAAGATATGAGAAATCGTATCTTAGCTGTCATTGGTATTTTAATTGTTTTTAGAATTTTAGCCCAAGTGCCAGTACCTATTGCTAATGCTCAAACTACCCATCAAATTTTACAAAGTTTATTTAACTCTAAAAGCTCACCACAATTATTAAGTTTTATTAATGTTTTGTCTGGCGGAGCTTTAGCGAATTTTTCAATTATGATTGCAGGTGTAGGGCCATATATTAATGCTTCGATTATTATGCAGCTACTAACTAGAGCTATTCCAAAATTAGAAGCTTTACATAAAGATGGTGAATCTGGTCAGAATAAAATTAATCAGTATACTAGAATTTTAACTTTCCCTTTGGCTATTATTCAGTCGATTGGTTCAATCTTTTTAATCAGAGAGGCTGCTTCATCGATTAGTGGTGCCAGCAGTATAACCGCTAATGCATCTTTAATGCAGTGGGTTTTAATGGTTAGTGCATTGACTGGTGGATCAATGTTATTGATGTGGTTGGGTGAATTAATTACTGAACAAAGTATTGGTAACGGTATCTCTTTAATCATTACGGTCAGTATTGTTTCTCAGTTACCTTATAATATAGCCAGTATTGTTAATTCGGTTGGCAAAAAAGCTAATTGGGTTATTTTTGGTCATGACAAATTACCTTTTTCTAGGACCAGCTTTTATTACCTTGTCATAACAGTCGGATTAATTCTATTAGTGACTTATCTGGTTGTGATGCTGAATGAGGCGTCTAGGAATTTAAAAGTCAGTTATGCTAAAAAGGTTCAAGGTAATCGCGCTTATGGTGGAGTAACTACGACGTTACCGGTTAAGCTAATTACGGCTGGAGTCATTCCAATTATTTTTGCGGTGGCTTTTTTAAGTGTGCCAAGTTTTATAGGCCAAGTTTTACAAGGACTACATAGTGTTAATCTGGCTAATCTAGGAGCGAAATTGACAACTTGGTTTTCAGCACCAACACCAACAAGCTTTAAGACTGAAGGATTAGATGCTTATATATATCCCGTAGTCTATTTTTTGCTAGTTTTTTTATTTACATTTTTTTATACTTCAATTTCTTTCAATGCACAGGAGATAGCGGAAAATCTTGATAAACAAGGTGGCTTTATTGAGGGTATTAGGTCTGGTAAACAAACTGAAAAATACTTATCTAGAGTCGTTAATCGTTTAACATTGTTTGGTGCTTTAAGTTTAGGTATTCTAGCTTTAATGCCTATTATTGCTCAGATATTTATTCCTGTCAGTATCACGATTGGTGGAACAAGTATTTTGATCTTAGTGTCTGTAGCTTTACAAACCTTGAGAGCAATTGAGTCAAGAGCGATTATGGTTACTTACGACAACTATACTGATAGTGGTTTTTTCCACGATGATGAAGAAGAAAAGCCGAAAACTAAAAAAAAGCTATTTGGCATACTTGGCAAAAAAGTAAGTTCCTAATTATTGATTAATATTGAATTTTTTTAAAAAAAAGATTAATATATTGATAATAAATAGTTATTAAAAGATTTTTTCTTTACATTATATTTATTAATGCTATAATTAATTATTATATTTATGGCAGTTAATAAGGAATTGATTGAATTATCTGGTACAGTTATTGAAACTTTACCTGGTACTCAATTTAAAGTAGAATTAGAAAACGGCCATATAATAATTGCTCACGTTGCTGGAAAAATGAGAAAGCATTTTATAAAAATAGTTCCAGGTGATAGCGTGACAGTCGAGTTAACTCCTTATGATTTATCTAAAGGACGTATAACATATCGTAAAACTTAAATAAGCAGTGTGTCATTATTGCTAAGAAAGGTATAGTGATCCGCATGAAGGTGCGTGCAAGTGTTAAAAAAATCAGTCCTGATGATAAGATTGTTCGACGTAAAGGTCGTCTATATGTTATAAACAAGTTAAAACCTAAACATAAGCAGAGGCAAGGTTAATTATGGCTAGAATATCTGGTGTTACTATACCAAATGAAAAGCAGATACAGATTTCTTTAACATATGTTTATGGAATTGGGCTTAATATGTCTCAAAAAATTTTAGCTCAAGCTTCGATTGAACCTACTACTAGAACTAAAAATCTAACCGAAAATGAAATTACTAAAATACAAGATATTATCAATAAAGATTATGTCGTAGAAGGTGAACTCCAGCGTATTATTAGTGGTAATATCAAACGATTAAAGGATATTAAAAGTTACCGAGGTTTAAGACACTCAGCTAATTTACCGACTAGAGGACAAAGAACCAAAACTAATGCTCGAACCAGAAGAGGACGAAGAGTAACGGTTGGCGGTACAGCTAAAAAAGTTGCATCAAAAACTTAATTTTTAAAGGATTATTTATATGGCTGATAATATTAAGAAGAAAAAAGTTAAAAAATCTGTACCGACCGGTGAAGTACATGTTATGGCGTCTTTTAATAATACAATCATAAGTATTTGCGATCAAAAAGGTAATGTTATTTCCTCTTGTAGCGCTGGTGCTTGTGGTTTTAGGGGTTCAAAAAAAGGCACAGCTTACGCTGCTCAAGTGGCAGCTGAAAAAGCAGCTACAACAGCTAAACAATCATTTGGATTATCTAAAGCCGTTGTTTTTATTAAAGGCATTGGTTTAGGCAGAGATTCAGCAGTTCGAGCTTTAGCTGGTTTAGATATATTTGTTGAATCAATTACTGATGTAACTGGCATACCACATGGTGGCGTACGACCTAAGAAAGCAAGGAGAGTCTAAAAGATGGCAAGAAATCTTCAATCAGTTGTTAAAATGAGCCGTCGTGAGGGATATGCACTTCATCCTAAGGCTCATAAGGGTTTGGTCAAGCATAATGTTTTGCCTGGTTATAATTCCAACGGACGACTTCACACCGGTAAAGGCAGTCAATATTCTATTCAATTACGTGAAAAACAAAAAGTAAAAAGAATCTATGGATTATTAGAAAAACAGTTTTCTAATTTAATGAAAGAAGCTTCTAAAAGTAAGGCTAACTCTGGTGTTGCATTATTAGAATTATTAGAACGACGATTAGATAATTCTGTTTATCGATCTGGTTTTGCCAGTAGTCGTAAGGCAGCTCGTCAATTAGTTAGTCATGGTCATTTTCTACTAAATGGCAGAAGAGTAGATATTCCATCAATTAGATTAAAAGTTGGTGATAAGTTAACTCTACGTGATAAATCTAAAAAATCTAGTTATTTTCTACACATTGATGATTTGTCTCCAGTACCAAGTGAAATACCTGATTGGTTAAAAATTAACCGTAAGAAATTCGAAATTGAAGTTTCATCATTGCCGTTAAGAGACAATGCTGAAGTTGATATTAATGAACAATTAATAGTTGAATATTACTCAAGATAATAGGAAGGAAAGTATGTCAAATAATATTTATACCGCCAATATAGTAGATGTCAAAGAGCATAACGAAACTAGTGCTACTTTTATTGTGGAGCCCTTGCATAGTGGATATGGAAATACACTGGGTAATTCGTTAAGACGTGTTTTAATATCTAGTATTTCTGGTGCAGCTGTTACTTCGTTTAAGATTCAAGGCGTTAGCCATGAGTTTACTGATATGCCTGGTGTGGTTGAAGACGCAATTGATATTATGCAGAATATTAAAGGTATTAAGTTAAAAGTATACGGTGAAGAAAAACAGACATTAAGATTAATAAAAAAAGGTAAGGGCGATGTAACATGTCGTCAGATTGAATCAAATGCTGATGTTGAAGTTGTTAATCCAGATCATTTCATAGCTACTATTGACAATGATAATACTGAACTTGTGATTGATTTAAACGTTGAGATTGGTCGTGGTTACCGAACAATTGAAGAAAGTTCAGAAAAGAAACCAAGTGATACTGTTGCTTTAGATGCTATTTTTAGTCCTGTTTTAAGAGTTAGGTATAAAGTTGAAAATACTCGAGTTGGTGAAGCAACTGACCTTGATAAATTAATTATTACCATTGATACCGATGGAACTATTAGTCCTCGTGATGCCTTTGAAGAAGCAGCAGCTATTTTAATCAATCAATACACTGCTTTAGCCGGCAAAACAAGAGTTGAATCAAAACCAATTGAAATCAATCCATCAACTGAAAATTTAGACGACAACGAAAATATTCAAAATGACGAAGATGATGGTGTTTTAAATACTTCTATTGAAGATTTAAATTTATCAGCCAGAACCACTAATGCTTTAATTAATAATGAAATTCATACTATTAAAGATTTATTTAGTTTAAATGATGTCGAATTAAAAGATCTTAAGGGTTTCGGTAGTCGCGCTCTTGACGAAGTAAAAGATAAATTATCCGAATTGGAGTTATAAAATGCATCGTCACGGTTATCAGGGAAGAAAATTTCACCGAAAAACAGATCAACGCCAAGCTTTAATTAAAGGTTTAGCGGATTCCTTAGTTAAGTATGGTTCAATAGAAACATCACTTTATAAGGCAAAAGAAATTAGACCTTATGTTGAAAAATTAATTACTAGAGCTAAAAAACAAGATTTACAGAGTCGAAGAATAGTGATTTCTCGATTGCAAACTTTGGAAAGTGCTCATAAATTAATGGATCAAATTGTACCTCAATTACAAAGTAGAACAAGCGGTTATTTAAGAATAAAAAAAACCAAAAGTCGAATTGGTGACAATGCTCAAATGGCTAGAATTTCATTTGTTGATGACATTAATTTAATTGATGATAATGTTGAACAAGTTTCAGTCGTGAAAGACGCTAAAACAGAAGCACCTGTTAAAAATACCTCCAAAGTAGTTAAAGCTCAAAAGGATAAAGCATAATGAACAAAACTTATAGCGCTAAGCCACAAGACGTAACTCGAAAATGGTATCTAATTGATGCTTCCGAAATTAGTTTGGGTCGTTTATCAACTATCGCAGCTAATATATTAACCGGAAAAAATAAATCAATATTTACTAAACATATTGATTGTGGTGATTATTTAATTATTATTAACTCGGATCAATTAAAAGTAACTGGTAAGAAATTAACAGATAAGAAATATTATCGACATAGTGGTTATCCGGGTAATCTAAAAGAACTTACTCTAGAACAGCAACTTGAAAAAGATTCAACTAAGATTATTATTCATTCAATCAGAGGTATGATTCCAGTCAATAAATTAAGAGATGCTCGTTTGCTTAGATTGAAAGTTTATAAAGACTCTAGTCATGTTCATCAAGCGCAAAGTCCTGAAATTATTTCTTTGAAAGGAACTAATTTATGAAAGATCAATATTTTTATGCTTTAGGTAGAAGAAAGTCAGCTACTGCTCGAGCAAGACTGCACAAAGGTAGTGGTAAAATTATAATTAATGGTCAAGATTATAATGAATATGTTACTAGTTCTAAGCCTTTGATTAATAAAATCTTACAGCCGTTTATTGTCTTAGATATTATGAGTAAGTACGATGTTTCAATTTTGGTAAAAGGTGGTGGTAAAAATGGTCAAATTGAGGCTAGTCAATTGGCTATCGCTAAATCATTAGTTAGTCTAAACGCTGATTTTAAAAACACATTAAAAAGAGCTGATTTATTGAGTAGAGATTCAAGAGACAAAGAAAGAAAGAAATTTGGTCTTAAGGGTGCCCGTAAAAAGCGACAATTCGCTAAAAGATAAATGGTGCTTTTTGAATAAATTCTTTACTATCCAATAATTCAATAATTGCAATAGTTACATTAGTTCTTGAGACCCTATGCCAAATTGGCGGTCGTTTTTTTATTGATAAGTAAAATACTTTCGTTGATGAACTATTTTTCATAGTTGGAGATCTTAGAACGGTCCAATTGATATTTGATTGATGTAAAATTTTTAAATGATTTTCACTGTCCTGCAAAACATCTTTAGCAATACGATTTAAAATTGGGTGAAAAAAGAAATTGATGATATTAAAATTATCGTCAATATCTTTGGCGTCGGAGCCTGTAAGTGAAATTAATCTTTTGGAAGGGTTTTTACTTAGAATTGGTATCAAGAATTTCATGGTGTTACTTAAGCTATATCGATTATACTTTTTCCAACTAGACACGACTGAAATAATTGCATCTGATGATTTGATAAATTGTTTTAATGAGGATTGGTTACTAAGACTTACTACAGTTATTAAGCTGTTTTTAGGAATAAAGTTACTGTGACTATTAACTACTGCTATGACTTGATATTTTTTTTGAACTAGCATGTTAACCACTAACCGACCAACTTTTCCATTTGCACCAAAGACTGTAACTTGCATATTTAATATTATAGCAACTATTTTGCTATAATATTGTAATGAGTCAAGAAATAATTTTAAATGGCATTAGATCTAACGATACACCAACCCTAGGTAATTATATTGGATCTATAGTTCCAGTTATTAAATTACAAAATAAATATGTTGATGAGTATCAATTTAATTTGTTTATTCCAGATATTTTGAGTTTTACGACTCCAATTAATCACCAAGATTTATATCTTAATACTGTCCAGAATCTAAAATATTATGTAGCGGCAGGTATAAACATTAATTATGATAATATCTTTATTTATCGCCAGAGCTACGTTCCAGCTTTGAGTGAATTAGCAGTGATCTTTTGTAATTTTAGTGGTTTTGGTGAAATGAGTCGAATGACTCAATTCAAAGATAAAAGTTTGGGTAAAGAAAAAGAATTAATTTCAGTAGGATTATTTACTTATCCAATTTTGATGGCGGCTGATATTTTATTATATGGTGCTAGTTATATTCCAGTTGGCGAAGATCAAAAACAACATCTAGAATTTACGCGGGATATTGCTATGAGGATTAATAATCGTTTTAATACTGATTTATTTCAAGTACCTCACGAATGGCAGGATCAAGTCAAGTTTGCCGGCCATTCGTCTGGGTTAAGAATTAAAAGTCTAAAAAATCCTGATAAAAAAATGTCAAAATCTAATTTTAGAGATGATCCCAATGGTACTATCTTATTAACAGATAAGCCTGAGGATGCTTATAAAAAAGTTATGACGGCCACAACTGATTCTGTTGGAGTTATTAACTATAATCCTGTTAATCAACCTGGTATTACTAATTTGATGAATATTTTAGCCAATTTAGTTGATGAGCCAATTGAAAAAGTTATTACTATTTGGCAAGGTCAAAAAAATTACAGTAAATTCAAAACAGCTGTAGCGGATGAAGTCCGGATATTTTTAGAAGGTTACCAGAAAACTTTAAATAACATTGATGAATCTGATTTAATGAGAAAGATTGAATCAAGTGAGTACTTGTTAAGAGATGTTGCTACTCAAAAATTATATAAAATTCAACAAATAATAGGTTTAAGACCTTGAAAACAGTCTCGTTTGATCAAGTCGAGTCGATTAGATTAGATGTATTTTTAGCTAAAAAGCTTGGTTATACTAGATCATTTACGGCTAAGCTGATTAAAAAAAAATATATTAAGATCAATCATCAAATTGTTGATAAGGCATCTTTAAAATTGCATTATAATGATTTAATCCAATTTCTAGAAATAAATAATGATAAAAAAAATAATTTTATTATTAGAATTATTTATCAGGATGATAATATCTTGGTAATTGATAAACCCTATGGTTTATTGGTTCATGCTAAAGATAAATTTGATCAAGAGTTTACATTAGAAAATTGGTTAAATGACAAGTTTCCTAACTTAGACAATCAACGTGCCGGTATAGTACATCGACTTGATAGGTTAACATCGGGCGTAATGGTAGTTGGGCTTAATCAAGAGAGTATTGATTCTTTAAAAAGACAATTTTCGCAAAGACTAATTGAAAAAACGTATTATGCGGTAGTTGATGGTTTGTTTGATGATAATAAAATTTTGATTGATTTACAAATTAAACGAAGCATTAAATTCCCTAATAAATTTGTAGTTGATATCAATGGAAAAACTAGTCAAACATTTTTGACTGTTAAAAAAATGGATACAGTGAATCGGATCAGTCTAGTTGAACTTAAACCTAAAACTGGACGGACTCATCAGTTAAGAGTTCATTTAAATTATATCAAGCATCCGATTGTTGGAGATCCATTATATAATAAAAAAATATCTCCTGCGAAAAGAATGATGTTGCATGCATATTCAATTCGGGTTAATTTGCTAGATGGTCAATTAAAGACCTTCAAATCGAAGCTACCAAATGAATTCAACGAGTATTTAAAATGAACTTTGAGCAATTATTATTAGAAGATTCAACAAAAAATAGTTTAGTTAATTATTTAACCAGACCTAATCAAAATTTAATTCTATATGGACCAGCTGGTAGCGGTAAAAGAAGTTTAGCCTTAGCTGTAATTACTAGAATTCTAGATATAAGTATTGAAAAAATATTTAATGACCCAAGAATTTTAATTTTAGATAATATTGATTCTAGTGGTATTGAGAGTGTCTTAGAGATTAGTAAATTTTTGAAGTTGAAATCTAACTTTGATCAAGCCATATCTAGAATTGTTTTAATTGAAAACCTAGATAATTATTCTGTCGAAGCAAAAAATGCTTTACTTAAAACATTAGAAGAGAATATTGTTGATTCGTTGATTATTATGACAGTTAATAACTTAAATTTAATACCACAAACTATTCAATCTAGGACTATCAACATAGAAGTTAAAAAAAATGACTTAAGTAAAATTAAAAATTATTTTATTAATAATTTTGATGCTAGTGAAATTGAACGAATTTATCGTTTATCTGATGGTTTGCTTGGATTAATGAACCGTTTGCTAAATGATTCAACTAATGGACTAGAATTAGAGGCTAGAGATTTGGCAGCGGCTTATTTAACTTCAGATAATCGACATAAAGTTGTTTTGACTCAACAATTGATGAAGGATAAAGTTTTAAGTTTAATTTTTTTTAAAATATTACAGCAAATGTCAATTTTGAAGCTAAGTCAAAAAATAAATCCTAAAGATCAAAAACAGTGGATTAATATACTAAAAAAGTCTTCGACTGCCATTGAAAATATTAATCAAAACATACAATTAAGATTAATTATATTGAAATTTAATTCGAACTAAAACAATGTTATAATTAAGTAATGCTAGATATACTTATTATAGCCTTAGTTGGTATTATAGTTATCTATTTTACTCGACAAAATAAGGATGATGAAATCCTAGATATAAATTCATCTAAAATTTCTAAATTGTGGGATATTGCTCATTTATCTATGAAACAAAATAGATTTTTGAGAGCTGAAAAGGCTCTTTTAACTATTTTAAAAATTGAAGAAAAAAATGCAGCGGCTTATAATCGTCTTGGAGTTTTATATGCTAAGCGAAAAGAATACAAGGATGCAATTGATTGTTTTGAAATTGCGTCGAGCATTGATTCTAGTCCTTCAAGTTTACATAATTTAGGATTAATCTATTTTGAAACTGAAAATTATGAAAAAGCAGCTATTGCTTTTGAGCAAGCTATTAAACTAGAATCAAATTTAGCTGCTCGTCACGTTGCTTACGCTAAAGTTTTAGAAAAAATTGGTAATGAGAAGCAAATGTTAAACGAATTAATTGAATCGGTTAGGTTAGAGCCAACAAAGCAAACATTAGGTTTACTCTATAAAGCCTATAAAGATCTTGGATATACTAAAGAAGCAGACAGAACCGCTAATCGGATAAAAAAATTAACTCATTCTCCTATTAAAATTAAACAATTAAAACGAGCTAGAAAAGTTGTAGTTTAAAGTTATGTTTGATAAACTTCTATATATTAAATGCCGACATAGCTCAGTGGCCAGAGCGGCTGTTTTGTAAACAGCGGGTCGTGGGTTCAAATCCCTCTGTCGGCTCCATCAGCAGGGATAGTGAAGCGGTCAAACACGGTAGACTGTAAATCTACTGGCATTCGCCTTCGGGGGTTCGAATCCCTCTCCCTGCACCAGCTTAAAAGCCGTCTTAGCTCAGCTGGTAGAGCGCTTCCATGGTAAGGAAGAGGTCTCGGGTTCAATTCCCGAAGATGGCTCCATTTGTGATAAAAATCATAGATTTTGATATAGTATTGTAGTTAAATATTAATGTTAAGTATAAAAAAAATACTTAAAATAAAGTTCTTATAAGAACAAAAAAGCACTGGAATGATCAATCGGTGCTTTTTTTATTTATTTTTTTTATTTTTAATGATAGTATATAGTCTATATGGCAAAAAAAGGTGATAAAAGAAAATTAATCGGTTTGATTTCTGAAGAGAGTGGGGAAAGAATTTATTATACTCATAAAAACACTCAAAATACTCCAGAAAAATTATCTCTTAAAAAATATAGTCCTAAGTTAAGACGTCATGTTGTTTTTACTGAAACTAAGAAGTCGCTAGGTCGTAACGAAGTTAAACCTCGTAAAAAATAATTATTTTAAGCTAAGAAAAATATCTACAAATGATGATTCACTCCAAACAAGTGGATTGACGCCAATTTCTTGTCTTGTGAGAGCATCAAATTGTTCACTAACAGCTCCGGTTGATCTCATTAAAGATTTCGACCAATCAATTAATTGTTTGGCTTCGTTAATTTTATTAATTTCTAGATAATACTTAGCTAACCATAAAGTACAAACTATCCATGGATTACCCTTGAACTGGTTATTTTTTAAAAAATATTTATCGTTAACATATCTGATGACACCACCGGCTGGCGAAGTATTTTTTAAATTAACTTCTACCTGCTTTAGCGTCGAAAGCATCTCTTTTGAATCAGACTTTAAGACATTAAAAATAAACGGTCCAATTAGACTCGAAATATCTAAGGTCGTATCGCGTTGAAGCTGATGATCCTGATCAATCAATATGCCTTTAATGAAATAGCCGTTTGATTCATCATATAATAAATCAAAATTTTTAATAATTTGATCAAGAGCATCTTGCCAATGGCTATAGTTCGTGTCACCTACCATCAAAGCTACTTCAACTGCTGATCGAAGACCTTCAATGACGCAAGATACGGTATAGGTTGAAGTTAGAAATTTTTCTTCCCATAGATCATAGCTAGGATGAGGTAAACCAGTTTCAGGATCAATAAATGAAGCCATAAAATTAGCTGCTGGTATGACTAGTTTTTTATAACATTCTTCAAGAAAATTCTTATCAGAATTCATTTTGAAGTAATTTCTAACTAATATTAGTACGACTGCAGTCTCATCTTCTTGAATAGCTAAATTAGGTTGATTGTTATTAATTAGTGGATGCCAAGTACTTCCGACGGCTTTATCTGATAAGTATTTGTGTTGCATATAGCCATGAATAGTTATAGTGTCGATACAAAACTGTAAAAATTGTTTGGCTTCATCTATAAAGCCAAGTTTTAATAATGGGTTTAAAGCAAAAAATGCGTCACGTGGCCAGCAGTAAGCATAATAGTCTCTTCCATAGTTTAAAATACTGGAATCGCCGCTGGCAATTATTGAGCCATCTTGATCGCAATGGGCTTTAATAATTAGTAAGTTTTTGGTGATGTCAGATCTATATTTAAAATCACTTAAATTTGAATTTTCTAGCCATTTTTTCCAATAATGAATGGTGTAATCAAGCCGACTTTCCATAGAATTAAACAGATAATTATAGTGAATTTTTTCTGCACTTTCTTTTTTATGATTAGCAATTACCCAATAATCAAGTTGAATCTGATCGCTAGCTTCAACAGTTCTACTAAATCTAATCGTAGAATCAACTGACGCGTGTTCAATAGAATTGTTAGATAATTCACCATCTTCAGCATCGACATAAGTGCCAGTCTTGCCTTCAATATGATAATTACCAACCGAATACTGGTCAAAACTTTTGCCATCTTCGAATTTGCCACTGATAATTAAAGATTTTTTATCTCGATAATTATAAATATAGTTACCGCTTGGAACATACATAGCTGTATCACCTCGTCCTTCGTTAGATAAAACGAAAACTTGGTGAAAAAAAATTTTAATTGCTTGAGCTTTATCTGATAAGTTGTCAATAACAACATGACGGATAAAGGAATTAAAGTCGGGATCAGTATAATCATTAAAAGTTAATCTAATTTTTAAGGCTTCATTTTCCATTGTAATACGAGATACTAGACTGTCTTTAACATAATCTAAGTTAATTTGCCATTGACCATCGTTAACCCAACTAAATTGATCATTGACGAAAATACCAATTTTATGGTGGCAGTTTCTTTCCGTAATTAAATTATCTAGACCCACATAGGGGAAATAAAAATCATTAACCAAGCCAAATTCATCTAAACCGACAAATATTTGGTTGTTACTTAAAACAATTGGTCTAGCCATTAAAATCGACTCCTAAGTCGAATAATCTAGAACGAATATCATTTAAAGCATTCATGAAGTTCATGTAAGCGATGTAGGGAGTATCATAGGCGCTAAAATAGGCATGAATATCACCATCATTAAACCATTTAGTACACATGTAGTAAAAATGATCAGATGTTTGTAATTTACGCCAATCAGAGATTAAATTGATATTATTCGTTGAAAGAACTTGTTGTTCTAATTGATATAACGCCGAAATAGAATTTTGTTGCATAGAATTACCGAGCCAAGCTGAAAGATCTCGTTCGGTATCTGCCCAGGTAACAGTATAGGGCATATCAATATAGTCAACTGGTTCAAAATTATCAATGGCTTCTGAAACTGTCATAAAGCGATGATTGTCGTTTTTTAACCATTCGACTGGTAGGTGTTCCATAAAATCAAAAATTCCGGTATGTTCCCATTGATGCTCACCGAACGTTTCATAATCCATGAATAAATCAATATTAGTAGCGTTATGGTCTTCTGATACCCAGTGACAAAATTTATTAGCTGTTAACGGCCATTCAGACCAATTTTTATCTCCAAACCGAAAGGCAATGTCGTCAGATAATTTGTAGTTTTTTAACAATAAGCTGATCTTGGAAGTGTTAACCGGACGATAAACAAAGTTGGGGCTTCGCCAATTTAAAATATTGTCCCAACCTTCTGCTAAAATTCCTTTAAAGCCAGCTTCTTCAGCCCAGCTAGCTAATTCATTGTTGTAAGCGAGCTCAGTATTTCTGAAAACATTAGGCTTTTGACCAAAAATTTCAAATATCTTTTTTTGATGCATATCGACTTGACGTTGAAATTCGTCTTTTGAATAAAAGAAGGCTAGAGAATGATAGTATGTTTCAGCTACAATTTCTACTCGACCACTAGAGACTAATTCCTTGAAAGAATTAAGAACATTAGGAGCGAAATTTTCCATTTGTTCTAGAACGGTTCCCGAGATTGATAAACTTAATTTGAATTCAGGGTGTTTATTTAATAATCTTAATAAAAGATTATTAGTTGGTAAGTATGATTTTTCGGCGACTTTATTAATAATTTGAACGTTATTAGTTAAATTATCCTCGTAAGAGTTAAAGTAGTTATGGTCGACTCCAATATCAAAAACCGTATAGTGTTTAATTCTAAAGGGTTGATGTACATGTAGATAAAGTACAATTGCTTTTTGGTAGTTCATACGGCACCTGCTCTGGTGTGATAGTGATATAAATTATCTAATTTTTCAGCCGTATGATCCCATGATAAATTATTAAATTCACGGTAAGAATTATTGTAAAGTTCATTTTTTAAAGTGTCGTATCGAAGTGTTGATGAAATTTGATTGGTAATTTCTTTAATATCCCAAAAATCAACCTTTAAAAAATTATTAATAACTTCGGCTACACCAGATTGTTTAGAGATGAGAGCCGGTACACCATATCCGATTGACTCAAGAGCAGTTAAACCAAAAGGTTCAGATACTGATGGCATAACAAATAAATCGCCGATAGCAAAAGCATCTCTTAAATTTTTACCTCTTTGAAAATCGGTGAATAGAACTTTATCACCGATACCTAAATCAGCTGCCAAAGTAACTAACTCTAGGAACTGTTCTCCATTACCAACTAATAAAAAAAATGTTTTAGGATTATAGTAAATTACTTCCTTAGCCGCATAGAGTAAATTAGTTAAGCCTTTTTGGATGGTCATTCGACCAATATTGGTAACAATTTTGTAACCTTGGCTTTTTAACTGTCTAAGATATGTGTAGGTGTTAGATTCGTTGATATCAATTGCAAAATCTTCTGGGTTAATGCTGTTGTGAATGACAGAAATTTTATCGGCTGGTATATCGTAATCTTGAATGATTTTGTTTTTTGTATGGTTTGATACTGCAACAATACTATCAGCTAGTCGAAAAGCTAATGATTCTATTTCAAAATGAAGTGGATTCGGTTGATTGCCACCAGATCGATCAGATTCTACGGAATGAACATGCAAGACAACAGGAATATTTTTTCTCTCTTTAACTCTCAGGGCAGTTCTAAATGTGATCCAGTCATGGGCATGAACAATATCATATTTTTTAGTCTCGATAATTTTTAAAACAGCTGTTTCATACAATTTTTCTTGATCTGAGAAGTCAACCCAAACCTCGTTATTGTTGGCATCTATATATTTAAAAGAATCGTATGATGAACCACTCATCATAAATTCGATACCTGATTGAGGAATTGCCGGAATAACATTCATGAAATCAAAGTTATAAGTACTTGTATAAGGCAAAACAAACTCAATTTCAATATTCCGTTTTTTAAGTGAACGGCAAATATTGTATGAAGCGACACCTAATCCACCACTATTATGTGGAGGCAATTCCCACCCAAGCATCAAGACTTTCATTACCTTTGTTTTTTATCCCTATTATTTTTATTAATTACATTGTACCCTCATTAAAATCTAAACACAAGCAGTTTTAATTTGCTATAATATTAATTATAATAGCATATAACAATGGTAAAAAATTGCTGTCAGATTAGTCAAGAATTAATTCATAAGATTAGTTATGAAAACGATAGATTAAACGATCTAGCTCAAAAAAGATCTTATATCGCACAAAAAAACGACATTCTGGAAAAACGACTTGAATCCATGAATTTTGAAAATAATCAGTATGGTGCTTTATTCGTGAGTCAATTCGTGGTTTATGCTCTTGGGAAGCATTTAAAATATGCTACTCAGGAAGCTATGACTGCAAAAAAAATCATACATCATCAAAAAATTAAAGATGATTGTATTCAAGAGCTTGATATTGTCATAGGTGCATTTTGCAATAGTACGTTTGGTTGTAAATTCTTGAACGAGCAATTAGAGAGCTTTTAAATAATTATAGATCTCAACCATAGCTAAAGTGTCTAAACCACAATAGACCAACAAATCTTTAATGACTTTTTCTTTGCTAAATTGAGGATTATTGTCTAAAAAGGTTTGCATCCAAATTCTTTGAGCTGATTCACCTTCTGAAATATTTAATGATTTATAAGACAATTTTTGGTTTAAAACGGGTAAAACCTTTTTAATTGAAGCTGAACCTTGAAAATCTTTATCGATGTATAACCCATCACTAAATGGAACCATTAAATCAACTATCCGTGAATTGATTTTTTTTAATTGATCTTTTTTTTCAGGATATAATTTAGCCAATAAAACATTACAGCTTGATTCGAAGGACATGTTCCAAACTACAATTGAACCAGTTTCACCTATATTATCAATTAGTTGATCTGTTAATGGTTTAACGGGGTTTGTTGAGTCTTGGTGAATATACTCGAAGTGTTTTAATTTTTTATCTGGAGCTTCAATCACATCTAAGGAATATTGAAATGGTAGTTGTTGGTAAGGTTTTAAGCCGTCAAATGGTGGAATAACGCTGGCTAAGGTTTCGTAATCAAGAAAATAGATTGGGAATTTTAATGTCTCTAAAAAGCTATGGATTTTTGTTTGATCGATAATAGGTTTTTTATCTTTAAAAGCTTGCACCTGGCGTTGTTGCTTGGTGGTTAAATAAAAATCATCTGGAATTTGACTTAAACTAGTGATATTCATTTCGTCAAATTTGATTAATAATTGAGCGTTTAATAAGTATAAGTTTAAAATCGAATCAGCTGGAACCGTTTCGATTGACTTATAGATTTTGAGCCAATCTTGAAAAGAATTGAGTCGGCAGTAAATTGGTGATAAGTCTGGTTTTTGGTAACTTGTTGCTGTTTTTAAAGCTTTTTGAATTTGATGAGAGGTTAATTTTCTTAGTTTTTTAACTTCTTCAGTTACTTCAGTCACTTTAGTGAGTTTTTCTGGATCGATCTCTCCTTGACGGACATAACTATTATTAACATGGGCAACGAAAATTTGATGAACCAAAAAACCTAATTTTTCAAGAATAAAAGCTTGAAAAGCTAGATCGTAATGATGGTCGGGCTTAACTCTGGTACTAGATTTAATCTCATAAAGATTAATCTCTTTTTGAGAGATAAATTCAATTACATCACAAATGCAAGTTAGTTCTTCGTATTTAAAACGAGCTTGTAACAAAAATTGAGGTGGGTTTTGCAGGGCTTGATTGGTTTTTTGAAGTAGGTTATCGTAATCGTTTGGAATACTCATATCAAAGCCAAGTTTCTCGACTTCGCCTTTAAAAATTTTCTCTGCGTATGACTCAAACAGGTGACCAGCATCAAATAAAGCTTGAGTATTTTCATCAATCGGAGGTAAGAGATTTTTTTGGTGTTTTTTAAGCCACAGCCAAGCTGGATGTTTTAAAAATAAAATATAATCAGATTTCGATAGTTCCATTAGTTTATTATAGTCTTTATTTAAAAATAGGTAAGATTTTTTTCACTTTATCGGCCACAATTAAACTAATTAAGGCGGTTATAATAATAACGATTAAACCACTTATACTAATTGAATGAATGATAACACCGAAAATAGCCATGAGTAATAAAATAATACCAACAGCTACAGTTGAAGTTAAGAGAATATTGCTTGGTTTTAAACTCCAAAAATGGCTTCTTGCTCTTAATGCATATAAGCTAGCTTGACCTTGGAAAACTAAAACGAGTAGGGTGAAAGATCTTAATTCGTTTAAACCATAATTAAGATAATATTTTGCTATTAAGACTGAAATTAGTAAGAAACTAAACAGAAAAATATTAAAAATTAAACCAGACTCTATCATTTTTTTAATCTTCCATTTACTGGGGCTAGGTGAGCCATTTAAATTATCAGTCGATATGGCGATGGTTACAAAATCATTAGCGAAAAAGATTAAGATAACAAATAAAGGTGTTAAGATCAGCGATTTAAAAATTAATAAATAGACTACTATTAGTAAAGACATTTCTAAAACTTTTGTAATTTTATTAATAGCCCAAATTTTAATTCTAGCATCGACTTGACGAGAAATTTCAACAACGGAATATATATCGTTTAAAGCGTTATTAGATAAAACAATGCTTGCTGAATTTTTAGCTACATCAGTCGCATTAGAAACCGCAATACCAACTTCAGCTTGACTTAAAGCGGGTGCATCATTGACTCCATCACCAGTCATACCAACAATATGACCGGCCTTTTGAAGCGCCTCAATAATAATTAATTTATCTTCTGGAAATGCTTCAGCGAAAACATCATTTTTAAAAACTAAGCTATTATCGTTTTTTAAATCATTAATTGAAACACATTTATCTTGAAAGCCTAATTGTTCAGCAATAGTTTTGGCGGTTTTAAGATTATCGCCTGAAATAATTTTAGGTTGAACACCATATTCTCTTAAATTATCTAGTAACTGCTTAGAATCATGTCGAATCGGATCGGCCATCGATATTAAACCAATTAATAATAATTGATGATTTTTTTCTTGAGCAATACCAACAACTCGATAACCTTTCTCGGTTAAAAAATCAATATCTGTCTGATAATTATGATCAGTTTGAAAATTATTTTTAATTAATGATGACGGCAAACCTTTAGTGATGTTAATTGATTGATCATCGATCTTAATGGTGGCATTAGTTGATTTGGTTTTAATATCAAATGGTGAAAAATCAGTTTGTTTATAAAGGGTAAGGTTTGACTTTGTAGCATAATCGATAAAAGCTAAATCAATTGGATCATTATCTGATTGACTACTAGCCGAGGCAGCAATTTTAGCTACTTCATCGGTTGAATATCCATAGTAAGCTTTAATATCAACAACCTCAGGTTTATTCATAGTTAAAGTACCGGTTTTGTCTAAACAAATAACTGACATTGAAGCCGCATCTTGGACGGCAGTTAGTCGTCTGACTAAGACACCTTTTTTGTTTTTAGTAATTCCGGACATTTCAAAAGCACCGTAAGTTTGAGCTACAATAAACATGGTCGGAAAAGCCGCTGGAACAGCAGCCAGTAGTAAAACAATAGCAACTAAAATAAAATCCATTAAGCTTAACTGAATATAAAAATTTAAGATACCGATGATTGCAACTAAAATAATATTAATGATGAATTGGTATTTAATAATAGCAAAAACAATCTTTTCTAAATTAGTCGGAGGGTGAGCTTTGTTAATTAGATTAGTTAGCTGACCATATTTAGTATTCGAACCGGTGTTTTTGACTGTTGCCGTAGCTTCACCTCGAACAATTAAGCTACCAGAAAAGACATCATCATTTTTATTTTTGGCAATTGACATTGATTCACCAGTTAAACTGGATTGATCAGCTTCAATTTGCCCGTCAATGACGGTTAAATCAGCCGTTATAATGTCGCCAGTTCTAATCCTGATTAAATCACCTGGTAATAATTCTCTCGATGGGATATTAACCCAGTTGTTATCACGACAAACGCGGACGAAAATTTGTAATTTTTCTTGTAATTTTTCTAGTGCTTTATTAGTTCTAAGTTGTTGAGAGTAGGATATAAAGCTATTAATAAATAATAAAAAAAGAATTAAAATAACTTCTAAGTCATTATGAATTAAAAATAATAAAATAGCCGAAATTTCTAGCATGAAAGGCAATGGACCCCAGAAATTTTTTAGCCAAATTAAAATTTTATTCGGTTTTTTTGTTTTTATCTCGTTAAATCCAAATTGCT
Source organism: bacterium (assembly GCA_027448765.1). Classification (GTDB taxonomy): domain Bacteria; phylum Patescibacteriota; class Saccharimonadia; order Saccharimonadales; family UBA4665; genus JAJZWG01. Next base: position 44,954 of record DAIDMV010000005.1, read on the forward strand.
GTCTTAGTTTATCAATATTGTGATTAGATAATTGTGGGTAGTTTTTGTCTTTCAACATAAGCTTTATTGTAACAAAAAAAAGTTATAACTAACAAACACAGATTGGTAAGGGAGATATAACTCGAACTTATGCTAAATGTAATCCGTGAATCTTATATTCTGACATCTGTTTATCGCTTGAGATTAGAATTAAGCCACTTTCTATAGAATGCCAGATAATCATCCTGTCAAAAGGGTCTTTGTGTTTATTAATCGTAGGTAACAAATAAAAAGACGAGTATTGTTCAGTTGAGGGTGCTATAACTTTAATTCCTAGTTTGTTAATTCCAGCAATAAATTCATCTGGAGTAAGGCCACCTAACTCAAGCTTACCAATGGAATATTTTAAACTTATTTCCCAAACACTAATTGCGCTTATAAATTTTTTATCAGTAACTGATTCAAGTATTATTTTATGTGCCTTAGTTAGTTTCTTTTGATCAAGTCGAGCCCATATTAAAATATGAGTATCGAGTAAATAATTCATGACTTTAACAGATCTTCATCTGTCATTTCAAAATCTACTAGTTTATAGGTATATCCAGCGTCCTCAAGATCTCCAAGCTTAATTGAATAGTCTGGCTTTATTAGCTTACTTTGAGGAATTATAGTAGCTAAAGGTTGCTTATTCCGACCATAAGTTATAGCCACCTCATTGCCTTTTTTTAGCTCATCAACGACAGATGAAAAGTTTGCTTTAAAATCAGCCGTAGTCATGGTTTTCATAACTAAATATTATCGAATAGTGTGAATGTTGTCAAGTTGTCACTTTCGTGACAGGGGAGGCGGTCGGTAGCCAAAAATTTTAACGACATTCAGTCTAGTGTTAAAAAGTTTGAGTAGTTGGTGTTTTTGATATGATAGTTAGATGGGACCAGCTTTTATAACAGATAATAATTTACTGCAATCACTAGAAGGCCAACAATATATCGTCTTTCGCCCAAGTAATGATATAACCGACTATTACAAATCAGTACAAAGTGAATTAAAGAAAATGCTGCCCTCAAGTACTAAATATCCAAATACTGGACATATTACGATGGGTGATTTTAGCGACTCTAACTAAACTTGATAAGTCATTTAGGTTTTGTACTACGAGTATTAAATCTCTCGTTGTTTTAGTTGAAAATATCGATTTTTTTCCTTCACCTTTCAAGATCATAATTCTTAATAAAATCCTCCAATTTTTAATAAATGAGGCAGAGCTAACAGAATATCGTGCTGGTGGGTATTCCAAATCATTGAAATTGAGCGATAAATAGCCCAGAACTCCCTTGTATTTTTGTCGCAGTAAAGTCTACAATGGTCCTCCAATTATTCTCAGTTAACTTCAACGGTAACAATTTAATTTATATTTATAAGTCGTATTCAACCAATAAGGACTGTTAAATATATTATAGTATGCCTCTCAAAGGGGCTTTATTAACAGTATTTAAAAAGTAGACCGAGCCACATCATGACATTCTGATTTGGTGGACTCTAAATCTGATAAAACCTCATTACTTGTGTTCATTTTAGTATTATATAATATCAATCCTGGCAGGGGAGACAGGGATCGAACCTGCGACAACCGGTTTTGGAGACCGGTGCTCTACCAGCTGAGCTACTCCCCTATAAGAATGATTTTACTATTTAATTAATTGAACAACAAACATAAATAAAGTTTTTTAATAAAAAAATATGTTATATAATAAACTTTAATATGAACAAAATCAGACCACAGAAGCCTTTTTTAATGTATATGTATGGATTTCCAGGCGCCGGTAAAACTTATTTAGCTCGACAATTATCAGAAGATATTCAAGTAGCACATATTCAAGCCGATCGAATTCGTAATGAATTATTCACTGGACCAAAGTATGATCAATCTGAGAACGATATCATCAACCAGTTAATGAACTATATGACTGAAGAATTTCTTAAAGCTGGCGTCTCAGTTGTTTATGATTTTAATGCAATACGCAATTCACAAAGACGATTTTTAAGAGAATTGGCTCGCAACAGTAAGGCTGAAAGTTTACTAGTCTGGTTACAACTAGATATGGAGACAGCTTATCTGAGAAATTATAAAAGAGATAAAAGAAAAAATGATGACAAATATTCTCATTCCTTAAATCAAACTGAATTTAAAGATTTTATTTCTAAAATGCAAAACCCTTCTACTTTAGATAATTACATGGTAGTTAGTGGTAAACATTCTTATCAAACTCAAAAAAACTCGATTATTAACAAACTAAAAAGTTTTGGAATAATTTCCAGCGAAGACATCAATAACCACGTTACTATGCCGGGAATGGTTAATTTAGTTCCAAATAGTTATTCTAATCATAATGATTTATCAAAAAGGAATATTGTTATTAGATAATTCTAATGTCACAAACCTCAAAAACTGTTTTATTAAATAAAAAATTTTTAATTAAAATTTTTAAGAAAAAAGGTGTCAAATCAATTCGATTAACTCTATCACAAAATGGGGATATTAGACTAACAACCCCAAAATGGGTCAGTAATCGTTTAGCCTTAGAATTTTTAGAAAACCAGCTTGATTTTATTAAAGATAATTATCATGAAAAATTACCTTTTCAAAATAATCAGTTAATTGGTCGCTATCATCGCATATTAGTTGAACCAATAGATAGTTCTAGTCCTTTAAAACTAAAAATAACTTCTAATAATTTAATCGTTAGCTTGCCACCAAATTATCAAATTGAAGATCCAGAAGTTCAAAGCAAAATTAATTTAAAAGCTTTAAAAATATTAAAAACTGAAGCTGAAGATTATTTACCTCAAAGATTAAGCCAATTAGCCGATATAATTGATTATGATTATCAATCTGTTAAAATTAAACAGTTGAAAAGACGTTGGGGTAGTTGTGATAATAAAAAAAATATTACCTTCAATTTCTTTTTAATGAACCTACCAAACGAATTAGTCGACTATGTTATTTATCACGAATTATGCCATACCAAAGTCTTAAATCATTCAGTAAATTTTTGGCAATTATTAGAATCAATTTACCCTGGTAGTCTAAAATATCGAAAAATGATTAAAAAATTCCAACCGCAAATTTAATAAATCAAGCAAAGTTTAATATAATCTAAATATGATAAAGTCGACTGATGAAATTTTAACCAAGGACGGCGTACGTAATTTAATTAATAGTCTTGATGATGCTATTATTTTGATTAACAATGACTTTAAGATTGAGTTATATAACTCTTCAGCGCTCAATATTCTAGATCTTAACATTATTCAGCTTGAAGACAATCTATTAAATATTTTTAAACCAATTAATCCCGAAGGACAACCTGTTGATTTGAGTCAATTTATTTTATCTGCCCAGCATCAGATAACTACTAAAGATTTTATTCTAAAATACGATGACGATAGTCAAATAAATCTCTATCTATCGATTTCACCCATTGAACATACTTATTTGTCTTCAGATCCATTGAGCGGTTATGTGATTATAATTCGTGACATTACCAGGGAAAAAACTATTGAAGAAGAAAAAGACGAGTTTATTTCAGTCGTCTCGCATGAATTAAGAACACCAATTGCCATCAGTGAAGGTAATTTGTCCAATGCTTTATTATTGGTCGATAAATCTGACGATAAAACTGTTATCAAAGAAACAATTGATCAAGCTCATCAGCAAATTCTTTTTCTAGCCGATTTAGTCAATGATTTATCAATTTTATCTCGATCAGAACGAAATGTTTTAGAAATCAGTAAAGACCAAATAGATATTGATAATTTATTACACGATATGATTGTTAATTATGAACCAGAAGCCAGACAAAAAGCCTTAAGAATTGTAGTCGATGACAAATCCGAACCAAAACTTAGTTTAATCTCAACTGATCTATACGTTCGAGAAATATTACAGAATTTCATTACTAATGCTATTAAGTATAGTGAAAAAGGGACTATTACGATATCAGCCGAAAAAAGTTTAACAGGTGTGATTCTATCAGTTAAAGATCAAGGTATTGGTATTTCTAAAGCTGACCAAGAACGGGTTTTCGAAAAGTTCTTTCGTTCAGAAGATTATAAAACTAGACAAGCTAGCGGAACTGGATTAGGTCTTTATGTCACGCTTAAGCTCGCTAAATTATTGCAAGCTAAAATTAAACTAAAAAGTCAGCTCAATAAAGGTAGTACTTTTTTAATCGATTTTCCAAATCTATAATTCTAAGTAAGACGTTTGATTGTTTTCACTATAAGGTAAACAAATATTACGTTCTTTCCAAGAAACATTGGAAGTTAAGTAACTAATCATTGATTTGTGGTTGATGTAGATATCATAATAAATATAAATAAAATAAAATATGCCTAAAAATCTAAATAAATGATGATAAGTAATTTTCATTAAGTTATCAAAATAAAAAATTGAAATCATGAACGATAAAATTGAAACAATACTTAAGAAGTAGTTGTGACTTAATAAGCCAACAAAAATTAAGATAAAGGGCAAAACAAATAAAACTAAATCAAAGAGACTGACTAAGGCCAAATTACCAATTTGTTGATTTAACTTCGGAAAACTTAATCTTATAGCTGTATCTTTTTGATCGCTTAAGGCTTTATTAGATGTCAAATCAATATATTTACCCGATTCATAGAATCGATATTTTAATTGATTGTCGACCATAGCTTTAGCTAAACTTTTTTCAGGTAATAAATTTCTTTTTAATCGATTAAATCCATCAAGTTTATGAAGAGTTTTAGTATCGATCATCCAACAAGAAGTCAATGAACCTGGTTTTTTATTAATTAGACCGGATAGCATAGCTTCAAAATTATACCTAATTACCTGATAATTAAAGTTAGATAAAATTTTAGTTTTATTAAAGTAATTTCTCGGTAAAAAACTAATTAAATTATCTTTTTGACTTAACATTAATTCGACCATTGATCTGATAGAATGTTGATTGAAAATCATATCAACACCACAAAAAAGTAGAATGTCTCCATTGGATTGTTCAAATAGTTGTTGATAGGCATAATTTTTAGCCAACCAATTATCTGGTGGAAGTTGGCCTTCAATAAACACAACTCCTTGATGAGCAAAGCTTTTAATAATTTCAGCCGTATGTTTATTTTGCGAGCAATCATCTAGAACTAAAATTTCCAACTTAGGATAATCAGAAGCCACCAAACTCTCTAAGCATCGGAATAAATTCTCTGATTCATTTCGAGCCGGAATTAAAACACTAATAGTTGGTAAATCTTTATCGTAATAATGAACAGAAACTCGTGGTGGTTTTAACTTACGACTGGTTTTAATCAGTTTGAGACTTAAACCAATTAATATAATTAAAATTATGACGGATATAACATTAATCAAAGACAAGTTAGTAATTAAATTATAACTAATCATTAATTGAACTAGAATTAAAGCCAACTGAATGAGACTTAAATTTAAACTAGTCTTAAGTGATCCTTTTAGTTTTAAACTATGGCTTGATTGATGGTTGAAATGAAAATAAAGATTAATGATTCGATAAGCCGTTATAATCCCAATGACGATAGTTAAATCATAGTAATAAAAGAGTAGCACTAAACTAGAAAAAATTAATAATATTATTTGTAGATAAACTAACAGATTAATTAACTTAAAATGAGGATTTAGCTTTAAAAGAAAATATTCTGTGGCAATCAATAAACAAAATAAATAAATCGGGTAATTAACAATCATAACCATTATCATAATAAATAATTTTTGAAAATAATACTAATCAAGATGAGATTAACAGTTTAATAGATCGATCGATTTATCTATTTAGACTTAAATTCTTATCTGTTGTTTTATTTTTTTTGTCTACCATTCTATTATATATATACATATGAACCCTATAACTATTAAATCTTATAAAAAACTAAATG
>DAIDMV010000006.1:0-32207 GCA_027448765.1 bacterium
TAATACTAATTTAGATTTAATTGAACTTAATAAGCTGCTAGAAGATAAGACTATTTCCATACTTAATAATGATTCTGTAGCTAAGGAAGATTTGTCATAATGTTTAAATCTAATAATAGTATTATGCTTTTCTTTTCTGTGTATTTTAACTATTTGGATTAATATACCTAATGTTCATAAGTATAAGCTTCGAGAACATTTATAGGAATAGGATTACAAAATACTATCAATAATGTCGAAATAATTACTACTATTAATAATCTTAAATTTATGATTAATAGGAAAAATGTCTTTAACATGTTTCTTGGGGTTAGTTTTAATCTCTAAGCAAGTATAGTTTTTATGATAGTCTTCAAGTATCATATCTACTTCGTTGCCAGAATATTCCCTATAAAAATACATATTAATTTGAGACTTTAAATTTCTTCTCTTCTTTTCTATTTCTGAAACTATAAAGTTTTCAAATACCCCACCTTTATCGGGTCTTAAATCTAATTCTCGAAAATCTTTAACCAGTATGTTTCTAATCCCAAGGTCATAAAAGTATAATTTTCTGTTTTCTGATACAGCTCTTCTAAGATTTGTTTTGAAGGATGGTAAAGGAATTAATATGTAATTTTTAATAAATATTTCAATATAGCTCGCTACAGTTGAGTCATTAGCTCCTAGACTCTTAGCAATCTCTCTAATTGAAACTTCTGAGCCAATTTGTAAAGCAATTTTAGTTAATATATCTTTAGCTAGTTTTTCGTTTTTTAGATCATATATATTTATGACATCTTTCAATACATATGAATCTAGAATATTTTGTAGTATTTCAATTTTTTGATCATCGGAAATATTATGAGTGGCATATATTTCCGGATATGATCCATAAATTTGTAAAACATTAGATAATTTTGATTCAAAATTAGTACGATCATACTGACGAATAATGGTATTATCATTAATCTCATCTATAGATAACGGTAAACAATAATGTTCCGTATAACGACCTGCTAGTGAATCAAAATCTTTAGTTTTTTGTCTTAGTTCGCTACTCCCTGTCGCTATTATTTTTACGTTATATACATCATGAAGTATTTTTAATGCAATTGTGCTTTCAGGATAGCTTTGAACTTCATCTATTAAGATTATTTTATGTTCTGATGCAATTCTAGATAGCGTTTCTTCAGATGGTTTGAAAATTTCTCTATCAGACAGCAAATCAAAATTAAAGATTGATGTTCTAATTTCATCAGCAATTTTTTTTAGTAACGTTGTTTTGCCACTTCTTCTAGGTCCCCAAATAAAAAATATTTTTTCATCTGAATTATTTATGTAAGATTTTGTTTCTTGTTCAATTAATCTTTTTAGCATAAGTAGATTATATACCTATAAAATGCATAATGTCAATATGCATTTTGATATTAAATTGCATAGCTATAATAGATATAATCTAACAATTACCGAATAGAAGCTTGTCGATATTGATTAAAAGAGGTTTAAAATCAAAAAAGTTATAATTTTCTTTTTGGCTTATTGGATCGATTAACTATTTATAAGAAGTTAACACTGAATATTTTTTTTTGGCTCGCCGTTGAGTTCATTAATATAACCTTAAATACTAGTACTAATTTAGATTTAATTGAGCTTAATAAGTTACTAGAAAATTATACTTGTGATAAGGCCAATATTGACAATAATAATGAGATTCATTACTATTAATGTAGGAGAACAAAATATGATTAAGCATCAACCCGCAACCGTTAGCTTTTCAGTAGACACTGAGCTTAAAGATGACTTAGATAAACTTGCTGCTAAGGAAAGACGCTCTAAGAGTGACTTATTTAGAGAGATGTATAACTACTATCGTTTTAAAGTAACTCTTAGTAGAGTTCAAGAACAAGGTACTTTAATCGCGGAACGGTTAGGGCTTGAAACTGACGATGATGTCTACAACTACCTAAGTAAAAATCGTGCAGCTTAAAGTTGTTTTTGATTCTAATATATATGTAGCAGCCGCTTTACGTCCTGGTCAATATGCAGACCGATGGCTAGATATTGCGATATTGCCAAACTCAGGCATGCAATTATTTACCTCTCCAGATATAATTTATGAAGTTCAATCAAAACTTGTTGACAGGTTTGGTTTTAAGGAAGATGAAGTTAGGCAATTCATAAGTCGTATTAAAATATCTGCAATCATCGTTAAACCAACTGTACATATTAATGCTGTTCCAAACGATAAAGATGACAATGCCATACTTGAATGTGCGGTAGAGGCTCAAGTACAACTCATAGTTACAGCCGATCATGACCTCTTACAACTAAATCCGTATGAAGGTATAGGTATTACTCACCCGAAAGAATTAAAGAATATCTTTGCAATTGACTTTAAAAAAAATATAAAACACTAATCAAGGATCTGAAACTTTAGACATCTTATGTGACATGTCATGAGTATCAAAAAAGCCATCAGGCGTGTGAGCCTCAGGATCATCTTTTCATAGTTTCTGAATAATATTAGCCTCAGACTGGCCATGACGAACCATCACAAAATCTTCAGGCATTCCCATATTTATTCTCCTTTACATTATTTTTATTTATTTCCACTGTTATAGCAAGCTTGAGCGCAACTATTGGTTTGGGCATGATGGCCCAGATAGCCTGATCGTAGAGACTTTGTGATTATTGATCTAAGGGAGGATTACTTTCGCTGACTATGACAAATATGTAACTAAGACAAAGGCTGAAAATGGACGCATTAGACCGAAAGCTAGTAGATTTCACTAACAACGATAAAAGCTTTGTAATGATCAGTGAGTATCTGTTAAGACTGGCTTCAAGGGCTAAGGAAATCTTTGATAGTTCGCAACCAGCTAAAAAGAACAAGATTTTACAAATGTTACTTGCGAACCGTACTTTAGACCAAAAAAGGCTTCAATTCAATCTGTTAAAGCCCTTCTCTGGATTGGTATCTGAAACTAAAACTCGAAATTGGCTCCCCAAACTGGATTCGAACCAAACACTTCTACCACCTAAATATTGGGCTCACTTCACTTTAGCTTACCTCTGTAATTTGTCAAATTTTTGCATATATTTTATGCATGAAATGTGATACAATAAGGCTATGAGTAATAGCAAAGTTATTAATGTAAATGAAAACAGCCCAGAGTTCCTGTTTGAATTGGAGCGACGCATTAAACTTGCTAAAAATCCTAAAAATCGTATACCACTTAGCATAGCCAAGAAAGATATTCTAAAAAAATATCAGGAGCTGGCGGGTGCAAAAGTATAGCGTAAGTCTAACAGAAGATGCTGAAAACGATATTGCCGAGCTAATGGCATTTTACGAAGAGCTGGTGGATGCTGAATCGGCGATGAAGTTTTTTGATGAAGCTATGGAAACCGTAGCGAACTTGGAAAACTTGCCACGAGCCAATGCCGTATTCAAAGCCGATCCGGATCTGCGCAAAGTTCAGATGGAAAACCACAAAGTAGCGATTGTGTATCTTGTGGATGACGATCGTTTTGAGGTGATTGCTGTTCGTGCATATCACCAGATGCAAAACCCCGTGCAATATCAAGAATCGGTACGTGAACGTATACGCAAATTGCACGATTAAGCATAACTAGTGTTCTGCAGGATATACTATAGGTATGGGAAAAGTACTCGCAATTGGCGACATCCACACAAAGATCTGGATTATTGAGAAAGTCGCTAAAGTCATTAACGATTATGATAAGGTTATTTTCTGTGGTGATTATGCGGACGACTTTAGTGCAAGTCCGCAAGATACCCTAAACACCTGGAGCACCCTAAAAGATCTGCAGACTAAAAACCAAGGCAAGGTCGAGCTCGCTACAGGTAATCATGACTATATATATGTCAACGATACGCCTTCATTGCAATCAGGCTACAATCCTATGACACAAGTTTTAATCGATGCTCCAGAAAATAAAAATCTGAAAAAGTGGCTTACTGGCTTACCTGTTATTATCGAAATTGATGGCGTTACCTATTCTCACGCTGGTATAGCAAATGAGTGGTCTGGAGCAAAAGATGTGAATGGCCTATGGAATGACATGAGCCCTATCTGGGCAAGACCTGGTGGTAGCATTACATACGAAAGTATACCTCAAGTATTCGGACATACTCCTTCCGATACCTGTTATGAGGTTAAGCCTGGAATGTGGTGTATCGATACGTTCTCTACCATGCCTGACGGCAACCCTTTTGGTGATGGATCGGTGCTGCACGTTATTGATGGTAAAAAATTCTCTAAGCTATACCTAGAATAGGATTATTCCTTGTAATTATGTGAATTTAAGCACACCGGTCAAGGAACTCGGTCTCTATTTTGGGTGCTTGCTTTCCATAGGTTAAGAGGTCGTTTCTAGAACAAAATAACAGAGTTAGAAATGTAAGAATCGCTGGTTTTGATGATTCCAACATATACAGGGTTAATGGAGTTTTTGAGAGGAACTGGTTTCGAACCAACTAACAGAGAGAGGCCAACAAGTCAAAAGAAAAAACCAGGTCTAGGAACCTGGTCTACCTCTGTTGGTGCTTGGTCTGGCTCCGGGGACTGGATTCGAACCAGCGACCTAGTGGTTAACAGCCACCCGCTCTACCGCTGAGCTACCCCGGAATATAATATTGAATTATAAATGATTAAAGTTTATGAATCAATTAATTTTTGAATTTTTGTTTTAAATTTTGGTTAATAATTCGTTTTTGTTCTTTTTGTTTTAAACTTTGTCTCTTGTCGTAGTGTTTTTTGCCTTTACCGACAGCAATTTTAATTTTTATATAGCGATATTTAGTTAAAATTTCTAAAGGTATAATGGTTTTACCTTGTTCTTTATGCTGAAGTATTTTTTTAAATTCGTTTTTTTTAACTAATAGTTTGCGTGGTTGAGTTTTTTCGTCTTCATTGATTGGAATACCATTAATACCAGAAATCATGCAATTGATTAACCATAGTTCTTGGTTTTTGATGGTGACATAAGCACCGGTTAAATCTCCATGACCAAGTCTTAAGTTTTTAACTTCTCGACCATTGAGAATAATACCGGCTAAAAATTCATCTTCCAAGAAATAATCGAAACTAGCTCGGCGATTAGTGATTTTTTTAGTATGTTGGCTCATTTAGTTCTTTTAAATTCCTGTTTAGCTACATTCCAAAAACTGGAATCGTGATACTTAATCTTAAGATAATACCAGTATTCTGCTCCCCATAACATGATAGTTTTCATGCCAGTATTTTTAGCGAAAGTAATATTTTGTTGAAATTGATGGGCATTGAGAGCGTGATTTAGGACTTTCAAAGGTGTTTGGGTAATGGTTAGACCGTTAGGTGTCCATGGTTCAGCTTGCATTTCTTCGATGTACATATTTTTACCTTCAAAGATTTGTTGCATTTCAGCCAAAAAAGCAAAATACCACGACGGATATGGGTATTCTAGGTATAAATGAGTAACGCTGGCATCCCAAACTCGTCGATAAATTGAAATACTAAAAATATTTGGTTGTGGCTGGCCAATTGGTAAACCGATAGCGTTATTGCTACGACCAATAATGATTTGGTGATGAGGATCTAATCGTTTGATTAAATTAAATTCATGAATTAATCTTTTTCTTGAAAAATTAGTACAATTACCAAAACCTTTTAGAAAATATTCATTTTCTAATTGATAATATTGAAGACTTGGTGAGTTCTTGAACCGATTAATCACTTTTTCCATAACTGTATAGAGTTGTGGTTGCCAGGTTTTACTGGGTTCATTAGTTGCCCAGTTAGGAATATGGCATTCCGGCCAGTTTGGTTGTCTTAAACCTAATACCAATGTAATTTTTGCATGATACTCTTGGGCTAATTTAAATTCCCAGTTAAGTTGAGAAAAATTATAATGACCTTTGGTTGGTTCAAGATCTGTCCAATAGCTAGTTAACCTAAAATCACGAACACCAATTTTGAGTAAAGCTTTCATGGTTTGTTGAGGGTTGAGGCCTAAATAACTGGCATAATCAGGTATAAAACTTACGCCTAAGGTAATTGGTTGGTTTGATTGTTGAATAATATAATATTCACCAAACGAATACATCAAGATACCAACTACAAAAATAAATAACAAAAATATCACGACAAATTTTTGCCATAAACTAGTCTGCCAATAATGAAAAAAATGTTTTTTAACTAAAATGTAAGCTTTATTTAATCTTTTTGCCATATAATGTTACTTAGTTTATGAAAATTGACCTTATCATTCCAGTATACAATGAACAGGATTTTTTAGTTGATTGTCTCGATTCGATTCAGCGGCAGAGTTTGAAACCAGATAACGTCATTCTTGTTAACAATAATTCAACCGACCAGAGCCTGGAGATTATTAAACGTTACCCTTTTGTGACGGTTATTAATGAAACTAGACAAGGTGTATTTTACGCTAGGACTAAAGGTTTTGATTATTCTAAGGCTGATTTAATGGTTCGAATTGATGCTGACAGTATTTTGCCGGTAGATTATATAGAAACTGTTAATCGTGTATTTGCTTCTCAACCAGATTTAGATGCTGTAACTGGTTCGGTGGCTTATTATGATTGTTTGTGGCCTAAATTATCTTATCAGGTAGATTTAATTTTGAGACGTGGTTTAGTGACTTTACTGGATAAAGCAATGTTTCTATATGGTTCCAATATGGTAATTAAAAAGTCTGCTTATTTAAAAGTGAGAGACAGACTGTCTTTTAATTCAAAAATTCATGAAGATATTGATTTAGCTCTTCATTGTCAAGAAGAACATTTAAGTGTAGTTTATAAAAAAGAATTGTTGGTTAATGTTTCTTCAAGAAGATTTGCGGTTGGTTTTAAAGATTTTATGTTATATTTTTTGGCGACTCCAGTTACCTATTTTCATCATAAAAAATTTAAAGGAGTTTATTTTTATCCTTTGTTACTTTTGAGTATGGTTTTTTATGTTTTTATCTGGTTTAATGTTCAGCCAGTGGCTTCACAGCAATCCTTTAAACGAGCTAATCCAATCAATTAATGGTGATTATTTTTTAATCGTTAAAATAGTAGAGCTTTTTTTTGATAATCCCAGGTTGAGGTGAATTGGTTGATTATTTTGGGGAGTTAATTTGAAGGTATCACCGTCAGCCTGCAAGACGAGTCCGTCATAAATACTAAGATCAAAATCTTGAGATTCTTCGGTACTAATTTTATGGTCTGAATCTAAATGATTACCCAAGACTAAATCGATTAAAAATTTAAAAGTAATACCATTAATAATGTGAACTTGACTTTCTGGTTCAAGATTTTTTGAGGTAGTTTTAATAAAACCAGCAAATCGTCTTCCTTTAGTAACAACTAATTCTTTGACGGGCTGAATATTATTTTTGCCAGTTTGATTAAGTCCGAAGCTAGAACTATGTTCTAAAAGTGTTTTAGCAACAATTAAGCCGTTTAAAAACATTTGCGGTGAACGATGTTTGAATAGTTGCATCTGATTAATCTTTTCGGCTGTCAGGCCACTTAATCCGACACCTAAAACGTTATAAGCTCGAATAATATCTGACTGATTGATACGAGCTTCAATGGGATGAATTTCGCCTTTAACTAATTGATCTTGCAAGATTAAGCCAATTAGATCATATGGGGATTTTCTCATTTCAAAATTACTGTTTAAGTCTCTGGCTCCACCGACAAATTTAGTTGTAATAACTGGAGTTGATCGAAAAGATTCGTCAATACGTAGTGATTCAAAGACATTTCTGATGGTTCCATCACCTCCAACAACGATGAGGCAATCTTTATCGGAGTCTAAAGATTGATCATAAATTTTTTCGAAAGTTTTTCGAGGATTTTGTCCGGTTTCGATAAAATCAATTGGCCTATCTTGGCTAATAATTCTTTTTAGATTACTAGCACTTTTTAAAACTCCATGACGATTCGGATTACCTAAAATGATAAATTTTTCAATTTGTGATGATTGAAACCCGCGATTATATCTACTAGGGTTGACTTCCATTATTTTATTATACCATAAAATTACTAAAAATCAATTCCAGGATTAGCTAGGAATTTTTGATCAAAATGATGTTTAATTTTAGTCATGTCAGTGGCGATATCAACTAAATTAAATAAATCAGTTGGAAAATTACGACCAGTTAGACATAAGCTAGTGGTGGGATGTTTTTTAATAATTAAATTTTTTAAAGCTTGTTTGGAAATTAGACCATCGTTAACCGCGTTATTAATTTCGTCACAAATGACTACTTGATATTTGCCACTTCGACTTAATGATTGGGCTAGTTGAAGAGTTTCTTGAGCGGCTCGATGATGGTCTTCTTGACTAATATGATGAGGACTTAATTCTCCAGCATTGTAAAAACCTTTTCCACCTTTATAAAAAAATAATTGATCATGATAAACCGACTGAATATTTCTAATAAAAATATGCTCAGCTACGCCCCAGTATTTTATAAATTGTAAAAACGCCGTTTGGTTATTATTGCCCAAAGAACGAACCATCAGTCCGAGTGCCGCCGAAGTCTTACCCTTACCTTCACCGGTATAAACAATTACAACTGATGATTTGGTTTGATAGTCTTCAAAAGCCATCTAACTAACTAGTTGATGCTTTTTGAGACTGTCATTAATTTTTGGTCGATCAAAACCGATAACAATGTCTCCGGCGATATCTAGAACTGGAATTCCGCGTTGACCAGATTTTTCAAAAGCTTCTTGACCGTCAGCGGGATTTGTTTCAATATTTTTTTCAACAAAATTAACGTTGATTGATTTTAAATATTCTTTAGCTGATCGACAAAAACCACACCAATCAGCTGAGTAAATGGTAACCTGATTATTCATAACTTTATTATACGAATAAAAATTAAAAAATTCAATTGACTCTTAAACTAAGTTTTATGGTGTGATAATATGATGAAAGAGTGAATCAAAAGAAATCTTCCAAAGATCAATCTAAAGCTATTTTTTATGCCTCAACCCTAGACATGAGTTGGCGATTAGCGATAGCTTTTTTAGTGCCATTTTTTGCTGGTTTTTTTATAGATAATTATTTTAAAACCTCACCATTTTGGACCTTAATTGGACTGGTGATAGGAATTGTCTTAAGTGTGGTGATTGTTTTACAGTCATTTAAAAAAATCAATCATCAACTTGAAAAAAGTGATCAAATCAAGCACAATCAAGTAGAAGGATCGAAAGAAAAAAATGATATTTAAGTTATTTGCTAGTAGTGGTCCGGTGGTTTATATATCACCAAAGGTTATTTTTCATCTTGGACATATTCCAATTACTAATTCTATCTTTTATGGTTGGTTAGTTTTTATTTTTGTGATTGTTTTTTTAATCTATGTAGCGCATCGAGTTAAAATTAAACCAGCCAGAGGGATTATTCAATTAATTGAGTATGCTTTTGAGTTTATTATTAATTTAATTAACACTAGTTTTGAAGATAAAAATAAAGCTAAGAAATATCAGCCATACTTTATTACTTTATTTTTAATCATTTTAATCAATAATGAGTTTGAGCTTTTTCCTTTTGCTGGTGAAGCTTTTAAATCAATGGGATGGCCTCTCTTAAGACCGTTTACCGCTGACTTAAACGCCACTTTTGCTATGGCGGCTATTACGATGGGTTATGTTTATTATTCGTCAGTTAAAGAATCAGGTGGTTTTAGAAAATATTTAGGTCATTTTTTTGTTGGTAGTCCGTTTAATCCACTCTATTTAATTATTGGGATTTTAGAAATGACTACAGATTTAACTAGAGTTTTTAGTTTATCGCTTCGATTGTTTTTAAACGTTACGATTGGTGAAATTGTGATTGGAGTTTTTTCTTACCTTGGTCAATTTTTAGCGCCGATTAGTGCTCTACCTTTTAGTTTAATTGAAGTCTTTATTATGGCTTTGCAGGCTTATATTTTTACTGTTTTATCGGTGATGTATCTGGCTATTGTAGTTAATCATGCTAGTGAAAAGGAGGTTCAAACTGCTTGAATCTAGTACGTTTTTTTGAAACAATAATAAATGAACAATAAAGTAAGGAGATTTTCATGTTTTTAGCAACGACAATTAGTACCACCCTTTTAGCCAAAGGTTTGATGATTGGTGGTGGTTTTATTGGCCCAGGTATCGGGATTGGTTTAATAGGAGGTAATTATTTACAAGCTGTTGGTCGCAATCCTGAAGCCGCTAAATTTTTAGGTCAAGCTTTAATTTTTGTGGCTATCGTAGAGTTATTTGGTTTACTAGCTTTCGCTTCAATCTTTATTATTTAATTATTTTGCAATGATTTTAAATTTACCTTTATTTTTAGCTTCAACTTCCGGACTAGCTGCCCTTGGGGTTAGCTGGTCGGCTTTAGTTATTCAATTGATTACTTTTGTTTTAGGTTTTTTGCTGATTAAAAAATATGCCGTTAAACCTATTATGAAAATTCTTGACGATCGTCGTCAGAAAATTGAACAAGGTTTAGAGTTAAGTGAAGTTATGATCAAACAAGAAAAAGAATTAAAAATTAAGGTTGATAATTTATTGCATCAGGCCCGTCAAGAAGCTGATCAAATGATTGCTGACGCTAGTTCAGAAGCTCAAAGTTTAGTTAAAAAGGCTGAAAATGATGCCAACAAACGGGGCGAATTATTAATCGAGGAAGCTAAAGAACGAATTAAATTGGAAACTAGTCGAGCTAAAAAAGAATTAGAAAGCGAAATTTTATCTTTAATTGGTCAAACAACTGGGGCTTTACTGAGACAGAAGTTAAACCAAGAGGAAGATAATCGATTTATTAAACGATTATTACAAGAAGAAGAAAAGACTGTCCAATGAAATATAATCGCTTAGAACTAGCTCAGATTATTTATGGTCAAACCTTAAATTCTACCGATACCAAACAACTAGCTCAAGAAATTGCTGCCTTTTTATTGAATAACAATTTAACTGATCAGTTAGATTCAATCATTAGAGATGTCAAATTAATTCGTCAACAGAACGGTATATTAGATGTCAAAGTTATTTCTCGCTACCCTATCAACCAATCAATGCTTAGCAGTATTAAGAATTTATTAAAACAGTATTATAATAATGTTAAAGAAATCTTAATTGAACCAATTATTGATATTAATTTGATTGGTGGTGTGAGATTAGAGATGGCCGACAGTAGTCTTGATTTAAGTATGTCAAACCAATTAAAATCTTTACTTTCATTAACTAAACAGAAAAGGATTTAAAAGTGTCAAATTTATCAATTGAAGAATTATCTAGCGATATCCGAAGCGCCATTGAAAATCTTAAAAAACGACCGGAAATTAAAAATGTTGGCATTGTCACCCGAGTTGGTGATGGTATTGCCTGGATTTATGGACTAAGTGATTGTTCTTACAATGAAATGTTGGAAATTAGTGGTCATGATGGTCGTAAGGTTATGGCCTTTGCTTTTAATTTGGCGGTTGATGAAATTGGGGCGGTTATTTTAGCTGATGATGATTTGGTTGAAGCTGGAGCTGAAGTTCAATTATCCGGTAATATTTTAGAGGTAGCAGTTGGTCCAGAATTAATTGGCCGAGTGATTGATCCGCTTGGACGACCACTTGATGGTAGGGGTCCAGTCAAAACCAGTTTAATGTCTCGAGTTGAAAAAGCCGCACCAGGTGTTTTAGATCGTAAAGCTGTTTTTGAACCTTTAATGACCGGTATTATGGCTATTGATGCCATGATTCCGATTGGTAAAGGTCAGAGAGAGTTAATTATTGGCGATCGTCAAACCGGTAAAACAGCCATTGCAGTTGACGCTATGATTAATCAAAGTCGTCAAGAAACTGGAGTGATTAATATTTATGTAGCTATCGGTCAAAAGTTATCGAAGATTGCAGCCCTTCAGGAAAGACTAAGACGTGAAGGTGCTTTAGATAAGACAATTATTATTGCTACTAGTTCAGCTGATCCGGCAGCCATGCTTTATTTAGCTCCCTACACAGGAGCTACGATTGGAGAATATTTTAGAGATAATGGCCAGCACGCTTTAATAGTTTTTGATGATTTGTCTAAGCATGCAGCGGCTTATCGTCAAATGTCACTTCTTTTAAGACGACCACCGGGTCGTGAAGCTTATCCGGGCGATGTTTTCTATCTTCATTCTCGTTTGCTAGAAAGGGCGGCTAAGCTCAATGATGAATTGGGTGGTGGTTCTTTAACAGCTTTACCCATTATTGAAACCCAGGCGGGAGATATTTCAGCTTATATTCCAACTAACGTTATTTCTATTACTGACGGTCAAATCTTCTTGGAAACCAATTTATTCTATCAAGGTATTAGACCAGCTATTTCAGTCGGTTTATCGGTTTCTAGAGTTGGTGGATCGGCCCAAAATAAAGCTATTAAAGCTGTTGGTGGTGGTTTAAAACTTTCTTTAGCTCAATTTCGAGAACTAGCTTCTTTTAGTCAATTTTCAACTGATTTGGATGATGAAACTAAGCAAATTATTGAACGTGGTCAACGTTTAACTGAGTTATTAAAACAAGCTCAGTTTAGTCCATATTCTATCTGGCAAATGTATGGTTCTTTGTATGTTGCAACTAATGGTTTAATGGATAAAATTAAGGTTGATAAAATTAAAACGGCTGAGGATGTTTTTCTCAATAATTTAGCTCAACATCAGGCAGCTTTAATTAAAAAACTTAATACTGGCGATAAACCAACTGATCACGATAATCAAATTTTGTCTGACGTGGCTAAAAAAGTTTTTAAAACTTTTGAGGATATTCAGGAATAAAACTAAATGGCTACTACTATTACCTTAAAAAGACGGATTAATTCAGTTAAGAGCATTCGACAAATCACTAAAGCTCTTCAGTTGGTGGCCGCTTCTAAATTAAAAAGATCACAAGATTATGCTACTATGAGTCGAGAGTATGCCCTCTTAGCCGAAAAGTTAGGCCATTATTTGGCTTCCATTCATGAGTTGGAAAAATATAGTTACTTTCAAGTTCGCCCCATTAGTCGACAGCTCTATATTGTCATTAGTTCTAATAGTGGTCTAGCTGGAGCCTATAATTCTAATTTAATTCGACAATTTGTTCGACAGCTTCAACAGTCAGGCGATAAAAATCCACCAAAAATTATTGCCATTGGTAATAAGGCAGCTAATTATTGTCGCAATTTAAAAGAAATTGATCTCATGGCAGTTTATAATGATTTTTCTGATAAACCAACGGCTAACGATATCCGGCCAATTTTAAAAACAGCAGTTGAAATGTTTAAAGAGTCTCAAATTGACCAGGTTAATTTAATTTACACTAAATCTATTTCTAATATTAATCAAAAAGTCATCAGTCAAGTTATTCTACCAATTACCCTTGAGGAAAATCAGTCGTCAACTAAAGAGGCACTAAATTTTACTAATTTTGAACCAGATATTGAGAGTATTATTGATGAAATTAGTTTTCGTTTAGTTGAGGCTAATCTATGGCAAGCTTTACTGGATAGTTTAATATCTGAAAATGCTATGAGAATGTTAGCTATGAAAAATGCAACTGATAATGCTAAAGATTTGATTGATGATTATACTTTAACTTTGAACACCGTGCGACAGTCAAGAATTACTCAAGAATTGGCTGAAATTTCTGGTGGCGTTGAAGCTTTGAAACAGTAATTTATAAATTAAGGAGATAAAGATGGCAACCAATACTAGCGAAAAAACTAAACAAGTCGGTCGAGTGACTCAGGTTGTTGGTGTGGTGGTTGATATTGATTTTTCAGCCGATTCCCTACCACGAATTAATAATGCTTTAGAAGTTGAAATTAATAAAACTAAAATTGTTTTAGAAGTTGCTCAACATTTAAGCGAATCATCAGTTCGAGCTATTGCCTTAAGTTCAACTGATGGTTTAGCTCGTGGGACTGAAGTCATTGATACTGGTCAACCAATTGTCATGCCGATTGGTAAAAAGACTCTTGGTCGAATGTTTAATGTCACTGGTCAACCAATTGATCATATGGATAATAAGTTTGATAAGTTTGCACCAATTCACCGCAATCCTCCAGCTTTTATTGATCAATCAGGTAAAATCGAGATTCTAGAAACTGGTATTAAAGTAATTGATTTAATTTGTCCTATGACTAAGGGTGGTAAAGCCGGTTTGTTCGGTGGGGCTGGTGTTGGTAAAACAGTTTTAATTCAAGAATTAATTAACAATATTGCTAAATTTCATTCCGGCTATTCAGTTTTTGCTGGTGTTGGTGAAAGAACTCGTGAAGGTAATGATTTGTATCATGAAATGGCCGAAGCTAACGTGCTCAAAAATACAGCTTTAGTTTTTGGTCAAATGAACGAACCGCCTGGTGCTCGTTTAAGAGTTGCTTTATCTGGTTTAACGATTGCTGAAGGTTTTAGAGATAGCGGTAGTGATGTTTTGTTATTTATCGATAATATTTTTCGTTTCACTCAAGCTGGGGCTGAAGTTTCAGCTTTACTAGGTCGTTTGCCTTCCGCGGTTGGTTATCAGCCAAATTTAGCTCAAGAAATGGGTCAGTTGCAAGAACGAATTACGACAACTAAACAAGGTTCTATTACTTCTGTTCAAGCGGTTTATGTGCCAGCTGACGACTTAACTGATCCGGCTCCAGCTACAACTTTTTCTCATTTAGACTCTACCATTGTTTTAAGTCGAGCTTTAACTGAAATCGGTATTTATCCAGCAGTTGATCCTTTAGATTCTAGTTCGACTATTTTAGATCCTGAAATTGTTGGTGAAAGACACTATCGAGTTGCTCGTGAAGTTCAGAGAATTTTACAGCGCTATAAAGATCTGCAAGATATCATTGCTATTCTTGGTATGGAAGAATTATCCGATGAAGACAAACAAACAGTTCAGCGAGCTCGTAAAATTCAACGTTTTTTGTCGCAACCATTCTTTGTAGCTGAGCAGTTTACCGGTAATCAAGGACAGTATGTCAAATTAGACGATACGGTAGCCGGTTTTGAAGAAATTTTGACTGGTAAACACGATGATAAACCCGAGAGCGCCTTTTATATGAAGGGTGCTATCTCTCAGGTCAAGGCTTAAATATGGTTCATTTAAAATTAGTTTCTCAAACTGGTCTTAAATTTGATGATGACGTTTATGAAGTTGTTATTCCGACTAGTGATGGACAAATCGCTGTTTTAAATGACCATATGCCGATTGTGACTAGTATTCAATCAGGAGTTTTATCGATAAGACGTAGCGCCAAAGATCCCGATAGTCGTTTAGAAATGTTTGCTACCTATGGCGGTGTGGTTGAAGTCAAAAACAATCAGCTCAATATTTTAGTTGATGAAGCCGATCATGCTGATTCTATTGATCAAGCTGAAGTCGAACTGGCCTACGATAAAGCTTTAGAAATGAAAAAAAATGCTCATGATGAAATTAGTCTCAATCATGCTCAACAACTGATTGATCGTTCACAAATTCGTCTCCAAGTGGTTAATTTACGTAAACATCTTATAAAAAAATAATATTTTTTTTAACAAGCTATTTACAAATAGTCAACTTAGATGTAATCTTAATCTATAATGCAAAATAATAGGAGAAGTACGATGCTTAACAAAAAACATATTTCAGCTTTTCTAGCTGAATTTTTTGGTGTGGGAATATTAACAATGTTATTTTTAACGGTTCAAAGGTCGACTATTGGTGTACCCTTTTTTATCGCTATTGCCGTCGGTTTAGTTGTTATCGTTTTAATGTTTGCTTTAATTAATGTCTCAGGGGCTCATTTTAACCCAGCTTTAACTGTTGCTTTATGGACAGCTCGTAAGGTTTCAACAATAAGAGCCGTTGCTTATATTGTGGCTCAGTTATTAGGTGGTTGGGTAGCTTATTATTTGTTTACTTATTTAACGGGTAAAAGTTTTGCTCCAATCGGTGGTCATTACACTGCTAAGATTTTATTATCTGAATCATTTGGTGCATTTATACTTGGTTTTATTTGGTCATCAGCAATGTTTCAAAAATTATCTACTGCAGTTAGAGCATCAGTTGGTGGAGTTGCATTTTTGTTAGGTATTTTAGCTGCTTCTGTAGCTGCAATCGGTATCGTTAATCCAGCTGTTGCTTTGGGTGCTCGAGCTTGGGTTTGGGGTACTTATGTTTTAGGTCCAGTTTTAGGTGCTGTCATTGGTGTTAATCTTTACGGATTACTATTTGCTCCATCAAAAGAAAACAGTCAAACTAATCTTAAGAGTACATCAGTTAAAAAAGATGTTGCCGTTGATGTTGAAGCTGAGTCAGACAAAACTGGTAATAAAAGCGTTGCTGCTAAAACTTCAACCACTACTAAGAAAAAGACAACTACTAAAACTAACAATAAAAAACGATCAACTGCTAATCGAAAAAAATCTAGATAAGTCCTTTAATTAGATCGTTTTCAAACTGTTTGGTTCCGGCTTCATTTTTAGCATATTGACTAATTTCGGGAAAATCTAGATCGAATATTTTTTGCCAAACAATTGGCATTAGGCTTAAAACATGTTGGTATTCTTTGTCTTTAAAATTTAAATCAAGTATTGGTAAATGATTATTTTCGTCTGGTTCTAAAAACAATAATGACGCTTTGATTTGCCAGTTTTTATACTCTTTTGATTGCTGTAGTAGATAGATATAAAAATAGAGTTGTTTTCGATAATTGTATTTAATACTTGTACTAGATCGTGAAGTTTTATAGTCGATTAAATGGATGATATGATTGGGCTCATCAATGTCAATTCTATCAACTTGTCCGGTCAGTAAAGCTGGTCCGTTGGTAATGCCTTGACGTTTAAAGCTGACTTCTGATAAATGTTTTTGATGAAGTTGATCAAGATGTTCTTGATAAAATATTTGAAGAGTCCGTTGTCCTCTTTCCTGTAGCAAAGCTATAGAGTGTGGGCTGATTCTTTGTTTTTTTAAAAATTCATTCAAAATTTTAACAGATTGATCAAAACTGTTTTCTTGATCGTGATTAATACTTTGACTTAGTTGATTTAAAACGCCATGCATAGCATTGCCATAAGCCAATTTTTCATCAATAGTTTTTGGTAATCTTAAAATGTTTTCAATGAAGAAATTTTGAGGACCACCATATTGTGTGTCAACAAAACTATTTAAATTAGTCGGACTTAATTGGTATGTTTGAAGGCGATCTAATAAAAATAATCTATTTTTGCTGGAACTAGTAGCATCAAGATGATTTCGTTGCCAAGAGTTAATCTGTTCCGCGTTTGATAGCGGTTGAGCTTGATGGGGGTTAATTGCGATAAATTCATCTGGTGGTTTAATTAACGGACTGTTGAGACCTTGTTCGGTTAATGATTCTTGCAGGATAGCCAGGCCATCTTGTTCGGCTGAACTGAAGAGATAAAGTTGAGATTTAGCTCTAGTAATTGAAACGTATAGAGCACGATTTTTTTCATTTAAACTATCTTTATAATTAATAAACTCCAGCACTTGAGGTAATTTGATGCCATGATTATTTTTAGTTGATTGGCCCCACACCTGATCAGTCAGATTGAATAAGATGACTATGTTATATTCTTGTCCTTTGGCTTTATGAACAGTTAACAGACTAATAGCATCTTGATGATCAAAATGGGCATCATTATTTAAAAGAACTTCTTGACTATCCTGGACTAAGTCGATATATCTAATAAAATCCGCTAAGAGTAAAATTTTTCCACTGTTTTTTTGGTAATCAGTCAATGATTTTTTAAGTGTGACTAAATTAGATAACAGTAAGTTGTAAAAAGTTAAATCTTTGGCTTGAGCAAAATAAAACTGATAAAAGGGTGATTGATAATCGTTGAAGGGTTGAAGGCCGATTAAAAAATCAAGAATTTCTTCAATGGAATAAAAATTAGTTTGTTGAGATAAACCGATTACAAATTTCCCTACTTGATTCAATTCAGGATCTTCAATAATTAGTTTTGTCCAACTAATTCTTTGATTCATAGCTTGTTCTGCAATTGACCAGATTTTGATTGGATCAATAGTTAAAAACTGCGAACTTAAAAATTGACTCCACAATTGATCTGTTTGAATAAATTGATTATCTCGAGTTAAGCTGTCAATTAATCGACAGCCGGTAATTAAATAATTAATTAAAGGGTCTTCTAGAATATTATCTCTTTTATCGTAATTAATATTGAGATCATTTTTTTTTAAAAAAGGAATTAGTTCTTTTAATAGAGCATGTTTTGGAGCGATAATAGCAATCTCACTGGCTTGATGTTTATCTTGATTGATTAATTGATGACATAGCTTAGCTATGTAGTCTAGTTGGTCAGTTTTAGTTTGAAACACTTGTCGATCAATTAGGCCTTTTTGTTGATTATGGGCCTCTAATTTTTTAGTAATATGGCTTAAGAAATTAGTGACTCGATCAGTAATGTTTACGACTAAATGTTGACTGAATTTTACTATAGCTTGATCGGATCGATAGTTGGTCGTTAAGTTAATTAATTTAACTTGATCATAAGTTTGGTAAAATTTTACCATGTGAGAGTAATTGGCACCCTGAAAACTAAAGATAGCTTGATCATCATCTCCAACAATTAAGATATTGGGTCGATTATTGTTAACTGGATTATCAGCTAAGAGTTCAATGATTTTATATTGCGATTGATTAGTGTCTTGAAATTCATCAACTAAAATATATTGAAATTGTTCTTGTAAATTATAAAGTAAATCTTTTTCAGTTGTTAATGTATTGATGACAGTTAAAATTAAATCAGGATAATCTAGTAATTTTTTAGATTTTAAAGCAACTTGATACTGACGATAAATCTCAACTATTTCCGTTAGGATTAAATAATTATTTAGGTCGCTTAAAATATAATTATAGTTTTGATCTTTTTTTAACCATTTATTTTTAAATTGAGTGATAGTAGCTGTTTTTTTGGTTTCTTCAAATTGCTCTAGAGCTGATGATAGGTCGTCGATTAATGATTGCTTCAAGGAATAGTCTTTGAAATGTGGTTGATAATTAGATTGTTTAATTGAGTTGAGCAGTTCCATGAACAGACCGGCTGTTTTAGAGCTAATACGTTGAATCTTGGGGCTAAGACTAATTAAGCTCAGATTGATTTGAGACATGAAATCGGTATCATTTTTAATAATTAGCTCTAAGTCATCCGGTGTGATTAACTCTTGTTTGAGTCCTAAGATTAAGCTGATAATATCTCGATGGGTTCGATTTTTAATTTTAAAATTGTAACCTAGCTGATCCTTGATGTTTTCGATGATTTCAAAAGTAGTAATTTCATCAGCCACTTGAAATAGATTAAATTGATCAAAATAATAGTAATTATTTTGGATAATATCATTACAAAAAGCGTGAAAAGTCATAATTTTAACTTTGTAAGCATCTTGTCCGATCAGATTAAGAAGACGCTGACGCATGGTTAAAACTGCCGATTCGGTAAAAGTTAAACAAAGAATATTGTCGGCTGATGAGTCGGTTGATTTTAAGATGTTAGCTACTCGACTGGTTAATAGTTGTGTTTTACCACTTCCCGGTCCAGCTAAGACCATGACCGGACCTTCAATAGTTTCAACTGCTTCTTTTTGAGCTGGGTTTAGATTAGTCAAAAAATCAGTCGGTCGGAAGTTGGACATAATTTAGTTTTGATCATTAGTCGACTGACAGATCGGACAAGTTTGAGGTCGTCGATGGAAATACTTGAGCCATAAAAAAATGGCTGAATACCATGGTAAAACGTTCATATAACCGTCGATGTCAGCCAAATGACGCATGACTGATCCGTAAAAGCCGTAAAACTTTTTTTTGCCCCAGAGAACAGCTGAAAATTTTGGTCCAACTGGGATGACGGTGATAATATTTTTTGGTTTGTAAGCTTTCATTTGATAGCCAAAATGACTTCTAACAATGTTTTCAGCGATTGATTGACCATCATGAAGAGCTGTTTGAGCTAAACCAGAAAATGGTGTGTTAGCATTATCACCGGCTACAAAAATATTGTCTTCAGCTTGTAAAAAAATATCGCAAGAGATTTTACCGTGTTGAGTGATTAAAAAATTATTAGCTTTATAGAACGGATGGTTAGCCACACCAGCTGTCCAAACTACAGTTTTAGATTTAATTTTTTGGTCATTAACCGTAATTTCGCTATCGTCTTGAGACATAACTTTTGAATTCAATTTCAAACTAACACCAATTGAGATTAGTTTTTTAGAAACTCTTTGAGCGTATGGTTTGGGTAATCTGGGTAATAATTGGTTGAGTGCTTCAATAATTTCAACCTTGATATTGTGTCGACCAAGATGATGAATTTTCATTAAATATCTGAGATATTCAGGTAATTCAGCAGCTAGTTCAATGCCAGTTGGACCAGCTCCAATAACTATATAATTGTCATCTGGCCGATGATTAGTGATGAGATAATCGTGAAGATGGCGATTGAATTTCATAGCTTCGACCTCAGACTTAATAGAATAAGCATAATTTTCAATTCCATCAATCCCAAAATAATTAGTCACTACACCAAGAGCTAAGATTAATTTGTCAAAATTAAAAGTTTGATTATCAGTGAGGTGAATTGATTTGGTTGGTCGATCCAAACTGTCTATAGAGCCATGAATGATTTTAATTTTTTTATTTTGGAAAATTTTAGTTAATGGAATTGAGACCAAGGCTTGATTAGCGCCAGTGGCGAATTTATATAATAGTGGATAATATCTTAAATCATCAGTTTCCGAAATTAAGGTGATATTAAAAAAATTACTATATTTACTTAAAAAGAGAGCTGCTTTGACACCAGCAAAGCCACCTCCTACGATAACAATGTTTTCTTTTTTTATTTTTTGAGTCATAAATATATTTTAACATGTCTTTTTGTTTTAAAAACTTTTTTGTTAGTTCTTATGTTTTTTGTTAAAATTAGATTTATGGAAAATTTTATCAAAGCTTTAAAACAAAATGGTTTTAAGGGTGAGGCTGATGACAGTTTAGAAACAAAAGAGTTTTACTCTCATGACGCTTCCCTTTTCGAGATCATACCAAGTGCCGTTGTCTTTCCGCGCGAGGCTCATGACGTTGAAATTTTAGTTCAACTAGTTCGAGATAATAAAAATCAGAATCCAGAGTTATCTTTAACGGCTCGTTCGGCTGGTACTGATATGGCTGGTGGAGCTATTAATGATTCCATCATAGTTGATTTTAATCGACATTTTCGAGATATTAAATCAATTACTGCCGATGATGCGATAGCTGAACCAGGTGTTTTTTATCGAGATTTTGAAAAATCAACTTTTCAAAAACAAGCTATTATGCCAACTTTTCCAGCTTCACGAGATTTAGCTACCATTGGTGGTATGGTGGCCAATAATTCTGGCGGAGAAAAGTCTTTAGAGTATGGTAAGACGAAAGATTTTGTGAAACGATTATCAGTTGTTTTGTCTGATGGTTTAATTCATGAGTTAAAACCTTTAACTAAGGCTGAGTTAGATCAAAAAATGTCTCAAGATGACTTTGAAGGTCAGTTATATTCCAAATTATTTAGGTTATGTGAAGATAATTATGATTTAATTAAGTCAGCTCGTCCTCAAGTTAGTAAAAATTCTATGGGCTATACTCTTTGGGAAGTTTGGGATCGTGAAAGTCAGATTTTTGATATCACTAAATTGATCGTTGGTTCAGAAGGTACGCTGGGCTTTGTAACTGAAATTAATTTCCGATTAGTACCTCACAAAGCTCATAGTGGTTTGTTGGTTTTGTTTTTAAGAGACATTGATGAACTAGGTGACATCATACCAAAAGTTTTAGACTATAAACCGGCTACTTTTGAAAGTTTTGATGACCAAACTTTAATTTTATCAATTAAGTTTATGACTAGTTTTTATAAAATGTTAGGTTTGAAAAAGTTTGTTAAATTATTATTTAGTTTAATTCCTGACGGTTTTCAGCTCCTGAGAGGTATTCCAAAATTAATATTAATGGTTGAGTTTAACGCTAACAGCGAAGATGAAGTCCGTCAAAAGGTTAAGAACTTACACCATGATTTAAAACAGTATAAAGCCAAATATGAAATTAATGGTTTTGAAGAAGACGCTACAGAGGGTAAATCTGAAAAATTTTGGATTATGCGACGCCAAAGTTTTCAACTTTTAAGGTCTAAAGTTAAAGATAAACATACAGCACCTTTTATCGATGATTTGATTGTTCGACCTGAGTATTTAACTGAATTTTTACCTAAATTACGTAAAATTATTGATAAATATAAATTATTTGCCACAATTGCTGGTCATATGGGTGACGGTAATTTTCATATTATTCCTTTAATGAAATTAGAAGATCAAAAAGAACGAGAAAAATTATTACCAGCTATGCAGGAAGTGAATGATTTAGTTTTACACTATCATGGTTCATTGTCTGGTGAGCACAATGATGGTTTAGTGAGAGGTCCTTGGTTAAAGAATCAGTTCGGTCCAGAAGTATTAAATTTATTTAAAGAAGTTAAACAAATCTTTGATCCAGATAATATCTTCAATCCGCACAAAAAAGCTGATGCCGATTGGGATTACAGTTATTCCCATATTCGTGATCATTTTTAATAATGAACTATTTGACTAAACCGTTTAAGCTAAGCTTATATGGTTTAGCTTTTTTTTGGATTTTTGATGGACTTTGTCAGTTTCAGCCAAAACTATTAACTAAACAATTTATTAGCGCTGTTGTTCAGCCTAATTTTTCGGCTTATCCTGGCTTTTTAACTAACTTAACCAATCATTTCAGTCGGATTTTTTTATTAAATCCTATTTTGTTTGGGTCAATGATTGGCTTAACTCAAATTCTAATTGGTGGTTTAATTATCTTTCGGCCAACCAGAATAATTGGTCTTTACGTGTCTTTATTGTGGGGTTTATTCGTTTGGGTTTTTGGTGAAAATATGGCTAATATTTTTAGTGGTAATTTTAACGTCTTTAGTGGTTTTCCCGGTAATGCTTTAATCTATGTTATTTTATCTGTTATTTTAATTATTAGTTTAAAAAAATCAATTGATCAGACTAATTATTTTGGTTTTGGTTTAAAGCTATTATGGTTTTTATTTTGGATTTTTTCAGCTATAGGTTTAATGTTACCTTCTTTTGGTGGTTATCAGGGTCTGAAAAACGTTTATCTCATGAACCAGTTTAAATTACCCTGGTGGCTTAATAATATTGATCAGTTATTTCATCATTTCATAGTTTATTTAGGGCCTAGTTCGCTTTTCGAATTAGTAGTTTTAGAAATTATTATAGCTATGATCGTCTTTGTGAATAATCGAATTATCTTTAAGATTGGCTTAGGGGTGGCTTTAATTTTATTAAGTTTGATTTGGTTAATTGGTCAAATGGCTGGGATGTATTTTACTGGTATTATGACTGATCCGAACACAGCTCTAACAATGATTCTAGTTTTAGGGGCTATTTACTGTAGTCCAATTGAGAAAATTCAAGATTATTATAACCGATTGGAAAAACTTTTAACTTAAGCATTTTTGTTATATGATAGATATAAAAGTGAGCTAAAATTGAAGAAAAAAAGAAATAAAATATTCACTATTGTAATTATTAGTTTGATTGTTCTAGTTGGAATTGTCTGGTATTTATCGACTTTAAATTTTGAAGTCTTGAATCCAAAAGGTACTATTGCTTTACAGGAACGTAATTTAATTTACTTAGCGTTATTGCTATCTTTAGTCGTGGTTATACCAGTTTTTAGCTTGTTAATTATTTTTGCCTATAAATATCGAGAAAATAATCCTAAAAAAGTTGATTATAAGCCAGATTGGGACAAAAATAATTTACTTGAGTTTAGTTGGTGGTTTTTTCCAGCTGTTTTAATTGCTATTTTGGGTGTGATTACCTGGAATACTTCTCACAGTTTAAATCCTTTTAAACCAATCGATTCAAAAGTTCAACCAATTCGAGTTGATGTCATTTCTTTGCAGTGGCGTTGGTTATTTATCTATCCAGCCTATAAGGTAGCTACGATTAACTATCTTCCCTTGCCAATTAATACACCAATTGATTTTCATTTAACATCTGACGCACCAATGAATTCATTTTGGATTCCTCAATTATCTGGTCAAATTTATTCTATGCCTGTTATGAGTACTCAACTTCATATTATGGCTACTTCTGATGGAAACTATCGAGGCTTATCGGCTAATATTAGTGGCGTTGGTTTTGCTAATATGTCTTTCGTAGCGGCCGTGAAATCAAGCCAAGCTTTTCAAACAACTATCAAAAATATTAGTCAATCTCGTCAAACTTTAAATTATGCTAGTTTTTTAAAGCTCGCTAAGCCTTCACTTAATTCTAAAGTTCAGTATTTTTCTAAAGTCAACCCAGCAATTTATGATCAATTAATTATGAGTTATATGACGGCTAGTCATCCAGCAATAATTAATAAAAATAGTTCTAATACTTCAATTAAATCAGGAATGGGGATGTGATGGTTTTTGCCTCTGTTTTATTAGGTAAATTAAGTTGGCAGGTTTTTCCAAAAGATATTGTCACGTTGGGTGCTTTTGTTTCTATTGTGGCGGGTGGTATTTTGGTGGCTGCTCTACTGACTTATTTTAAGAAATGGGGATATTTGTGGCGTGAATGGCTGACTAATACTGATCATAAGAAAATTGGTGTTATGTATGTAATTTTATCGATATTGATGTTGATACGTGGTGGCGTTGACGCCTTAATGATGCGGGCTCAACAAGCCACGGCTGTCGGGGCTTCTCATGGAGTTTTATCATCATCAACTTTCCAGCAAGTTTTTTCGGCTCACGGTACCATTATGATCTTTTTTGCTGCTATGGGTTTAATGTTTGGCATTATTAATTTAGTTGTTCCCTTGCAAATTGGAACTCGGGATGTAGCTTTCCCATTTTTGAATTTAACTAGTTTTTGGTTGTTCGCTGCTGGGGCAATTTTAATTAATTTATCACTTGGAATTGGTAGCTTTTCAGCTGCTGGTTGGTTAGCTTATCCGCCATTATCTGAATTAAAATATTCACCTTCAGTCGGGATTGATTATTGGATTTGGACTTTAGAGATTGCTGGAATTGGTAGTTTGATGTCTGGTATTAATTTTCTAACTACGATTATAAAAAATCGTGCACCTGGTATGACTTTAATGAAAATGCCCCTGTTTAGCTGGAGTGTCTTGTGTGCTATGTTTTTAGTAATTTTTGCTTTTCCAATTTTGACGGTGACGATTTCACTGTTGTTCTTGGATCGAACTTTAGGTACCCACTTTTTTACGGCTGGTGGCGGAGGCAACATGATGATGTATGTTAATTTAATTTGGGCTTGGGGACACCCAGAAGTTTATATTTTGATTTTGCCAGCTTTTGGTGTGTTTTCTGAAATTGTCTCAACTTTTTCTCGCAAAAAATTATTTGGTTATAGAACAATGGTTTGGGCTTTAGCGGCCATCACGGTTTTATCGTTTTCGGTTTGGGTCCATCATTTTTTCACCATGGGAGCTGGAGCTGATGTTAATGGTTTCTTTGGTATCATGACTATGATTATTGCAATTCCGACTGGTGTTAAAATCTTTAACTGGTTATTTACGATGTACAAGGGTAAGATCCATTTTAATTCAGCGCTTTACTGGTTTTTTGGTTTTGTAATTTTATTTACTATAGGTGGAGTGGCTGGTGTTATTATGGCTATTCCAGCGGCTGATTTCCAACTTCACAATAGTTTATTCTTAGTGGCTCATTTTCATACCATGATTGTCAGTGGTGTTCTATTTGGCTATTTTGCTGGTTTTACCTATTGGTTTCCAAAAATTTTTGGTTATAAATTAGATGAAAAATTAGGTATTAAAACTTTTTACCTATGGGTTATTGGTTTTATCTTAGCTTTCTTCCCACTTTATATTTTAGGCTTTTTGGGAGCTACTCGTCGGATTAATCATTATGCTGCTAATCTTGGTTGGCAACCTTTGTTTATAGTGGCTGGTATTGGTGCTGTTATTATTGCTGGTGGTGTGGCTATGGGTGTTTGGCAACAAATTGTTAGTTATCGTCGGCGCCAAGAGTATAAAGATAAAACAGGTGATCCTTGGAATGGCCGAACAATTGAATGGTCAGTTCCTTCCCCGGCACCGTATTATAATTTTAAAGCTATTCCCGTCATTCATGATCGAGATGCTTTTTGGGTTGCCAAACAGAATCATCAAGCTTTAGTCTCAGATGATGATGTTGTTGATATTATCTTACCGAAACGAGCACCGGTTAGTTTTATTCTGGGTATGTGTGCTTTAGTTTTTGGTTTTGCTATGATTTGGCATATCTGGTGGTTAGTGATAGTTAGTTTAATTGCCTTTGTCGTGATTTTAATGGTTAGATTAAATGATGAAAAACCCTATGAAGTTGTTACAGCTGAAGATATTTTAGCTCATGAAAAATCATTAAAAACAGGAAATGTGGTTTAAATGGATGAATTAGAAGTTAAAACAATTAGTCATAAAAAATTGCTGAATCGTTTATATAAAAAAGAAGCTCCTAAGTTTTTTGAAACAGCTAGTTTTGGTTTTTTTGTTTATTTAATGACAGATCTAGTTTTATTTGCTAGTTTGTTTGCTGTTTATGCTGTCTTAGAGGGTAATACTTTTGGTGGACCGTCAGGGCAACAAATCTTTAATCTTAACAATGTTTTGATTGAAACTCTAGCTTTATTAACTTCTTCTTTCACCATGGGGTTAGCAATATTATCGATGAAGAAAGGCCATCGCAACAAAGTTTTGCTTTATTTGGTGATTAGCTTTTTGTTGGGCGCAGTTTTTTTGACAATTGAGATGAATGAATTTAGTCATTTAATTTCAATTGGTGATAGTTGGCGACGAAGTGGTTTTCTGTCAGCTTTTTTTGTCTTGGTTGGCACTCACGGCTTACATATTACGGTTGGCCTGATTTGGATGGCTATTATGTTTTTTAAAGTTTTAAAATCTGGTTTATCTGAATCTAATGCTAGACGCTTAACTCTAATGAGTATGTTCTGGCATTTCTTAGATATAGTTTGGATCTTTATCTTTACAATTGTTTATCTTTATGGAGTACTTGGTCTATGAGTCAAATTAAATCATATAATCAGCACAATAAACTAGAAGCTAACTTTAAGACTTATTTAATTGGTTTTATATTGTCGTTATTTTTTACCTTGTCGGCTTATTTTATAACTATTAAACATGCCTTCACTAAAGATACAATCATTGTTTTAATTAGCCTAGCTGCTGTCATTCAGTTCGCTATTCAGTTACTATTTTTCTTACATCTTGGCAAGGAATCACGACCGCGATATCGTCTACTAGTTTTTTCTATTATGTTGTTGATAGTTCTAATTCTAGTAATTGGATCTTTATGGATTATGTCTAATTTAAATCACAACATGACCATTAAGCAAATGGAAGAATATATGGTTCAGCAAGGTAATGGAGGTATATAATTGACCGGTTTAAGCATTATTATCAGTTAACTAAACCAGGCATTATCTACGCCAATACTTTAACAGCTTTGGCTGGTTATATGGTCGCGGCAAATTTACATCTTCAGTTAATTCATTTGATTGGTTTAATTTTAGGTACTGGTCTTTTGATTGCTAGCGCCTGTGTCTTTAATAATTACCTTGATATTAATATTGATCAGAAAATGGAAAGAACGGCTCAGCGGCAACTAGTAACCGGATTAATTACAACTAAAAACGCGATTATTTTTGCTTTAATTTTATTGATTATTTCTTTAAGTATTTTATTGATTTTGACTAATTTAACTGTTTTCTTTCTTGGGTTAGTGTCGTTTATTTTTTACGTTATTATTTACGGTTATTTTAAGCGCCATTCAATTTATGGTACTTTAATTGGAACCATTCCGGGTGCTGCTTCATTAGCGGCCGGTTATTTAGCTAAGAATGATCAACTATCGTTAGTTTTATTGTTTTTAGTTTTAATCATGATAGTTTGGCAATTAGCTCATTTTTATGCCATTAGTATTTATCGCTATGATGATTATAAGCAAGCTAATTTACCAGTTTGGTCGGTCGTCAAAGGCCTAAATAAAACTAAAAATCAAATCATAATTAATCAAGTTTTATTAGTTGTTGTTAGTTTGGCTTTTGTTTTCTTGTCTAGTCAGTTAAAATTTTTTGGTCTTATATTTGGTATCGTGACGCTTGGTTGGCTAATTTATGGTCTGAGATTACTGAATAAAATTAAAATTAAATTATGGGCTCGAAAGATTTTTATTAGTTCTTTGGTGGTTAATTTAATCTTTATATTTTTGTTAATTTTTAATTTTTTAATTAAGTAGTTTTAACTAACTTATCTTTTAATTGTTTAAAGTAAATTTTAACTGTCGTACCGTCATGAATTTGGCTGGATATAACAATATTGGCTTGGTTGATATCCGCAATCATTTTGGCGATAGACAAACCAATGCCATAGCCTTCAGTTGTTTTATTTCTGGAGTTATCGGCTCGATAAAATTTATCAAAAATGTGTTTCAGGGTTTCTTTGTCCATGCCCTCTCCATGATCTTTAACTTCAATCACGATTTGATGATTTTCAATATAATGATTAATATCAATAGTGGAATTTTTGGGACTATATTTGTTGGCGTTGTCTAGGATAATAGTCATTAATTGGATGATCGATTCTTGATTGACATAAATTAATAATTTCTTTTTTGAGGCTGTAAAATTAATCTTATTATCTCGATTTTTAATAATTGGATTTAATTGTTTGACAGCTGCTGTAATTATTTTTTCAGAATCAGCTAAATTAAAATCGACTTGGGATTCTGATGATTCTAGTTTAGATAGCTTAAGAATATTATTGATTAAGTTTTCAATTTTATCGATTTCTTCTAGGTTAGAGCTAATAGTGCTTGATAGAGTGTCGATATTTTTTTTCGGATCCAATAAAGCAATTTCACTTTCCATTTTAAGGGCTGTTAGGGGTGTTCTTAATTCATGACTGACGTTAGAAGTAAATAATTTTTCTTGTTGGTGACTAAGTTCAATTGGCTTTAGGGTGATTCGAGCTAAAAAGTAACTAGCAAATCCAGCTGCCGCTAGGACAATTAAATTAAAAATTATTAAGCGAATGATAATGACATGATCCCCGCTTAAAAGATCTTGATGGGGATGAAGAACTGGTTCACTGTAAATAATTGGAAAGTGTGCGTGAATTCTGGCTGTTTCCCGCTTAATTTCTTCTAGTAATTGAGTCGAAGTGATGTTATACAGAATGACTGAAAAAATAATACTAATCGTCATAACGATAGCTAAGTACCAAAGAGTTAATTTTGTATAGGCTGATTTAAACATATTATTTAGCAATCAAGAATATAACCAAAGCCTCGTTTTGTTTTAATAATTGGTTCAGAGTTTTTAAATTGATCTTGATCTTCAAGCTTCTTTCTAAGATAGCCAATATAAACTTCAACAGTATTTAATAAAATATCTGATTCTTCGTTCCAAACATGATCAATAATCATTTCTTTGGTGACGACTTGTTTGGGATGACGCATTAAATACTCTAATAACATAAATTCTTTGTGGGTTAAGTTAATAATTTTATCATCTCTTTTAACAGTATAATTAATACTATCTAGAGACAACGGACCAACTTCTAGTTTATTGTTAATATTTTGTTTCGGTCGACGTAAAAGAGCTCTGACACGAGCAATTAATTCATCAAAAGCAAATGGCTTGACCAAATAATCATCGGCACCAGCATTTAAGCCCTCAACTTTATCACCCAAGGTACCACGAGCTGTTAGCATGATAATTGGCACTGAGTTTTTTTCTTCTCTTAAGATTTTACAAATTTCAATACCGTCTTTTGAACCTGGCAACATCCGATCTAGAACAATTAAATCATAAACTGAATCTTTGGCATAAGCTAAGCCATCATCACCATCATAAACACTGTCAACGACGTAACCTTTTAACTCTAAACCTTGTTTGATGGCTCGAGCAATTTTTGGTTCATCTTCTATCACTAGTATGCGCATTTTACTATCATAATACTCTAGTATTAAAAATTACTGAAAAATTAGACTTTATTTTTCTCGATTAAATTGTATAATCAACTATAGAATCAAAAACAAAAATATGACTAAAAAAATTAACTTAATTTAAGATTAGTATGTTTTTAAATCATCAACATATTCAATCGAAGGACAACAATTTAAAAGTAATTCAT
Organism: bacterium; assembly: GCA_027448765.1. Taxonomy (GTDB): domain Bacteria; phylum Patescibacteriota; class Saccharimonadia; order Saccharimonadales; family UBA4665; genus JAJZWG01. The sequence goes on from DAIDMV010000006.1 coordinate 30,242, forward strand.
GATTACTTTTTTAAGCGGTTAATTATTATTAGCTTAGTAGCGATAGTTTTAATTTTAATTTTCGGAACTTATTCTTCAATGGCTGATAATAACATTAATTTAAAGTTTATTGATAATTTAGCTACTAATCAGTGTTTGGATTACACGACTAATCAAAAGATTAAGTCAACTAAGGTTAATTTAACTAGTTGTCAGCCAGTTAATACTCAAGCTTTTTACGCTCAAGCTGGATTTATTCATAGTGGTCAGGATTGCTTGAATGTGACTAAAAAAACTAATTTTACTTTTAATTTAGAGAATTGTAATCAGAATCCATCAGAAGTTTTTTTGGTTAGTGGTAATAATTTATTTAGTCCACTCTATCAAAAATGTTTAGCTAATCAACGTAGCCAATTAACTCTAACGTCTTTAAAAACTCTCAGCAAAATTGGCAGTTTAAACAACAAATTAATAATAAAATTAATTCGATTCAAGGTCTTAGTTGTCCGGCTACATTAACTTTAAATCACCAAATCAGTTGTCAAGCGATGATGCAGTGGAATGTTTGGCATCAACCAAAATCTAATCATTTGCAACTGCTTAATAAATACACTGATGGTTTTGGTTTAGAAGAATGGTGTGCTGATTTTGTGAGTTATATTTATAAAGCTAGTGGCGCTCCTTTTACGACTGGTCAAAGAAATGGTTGGGATGAATACAATGCTAATTATATTGCTAATCAGGCTATTTTTAGTCAATATTCAGCTCAATACTATAAACCTCAAGCTGGTGATGTAGCCTTTTTTGATTATCCGGGCGGACACGTTGAGATTGTAGTGGTTGGTGGCACCAAGCCAACTTTTATTTATGGTGATTCAGCTCAGCTTGATCCTCAAACCGGTAATGGTAATATGGCCGCGAATAACATTCTTTCGGACGGTCAATTTGGCCAAGTGATCTATTATTTATCACCAAATTAATAAAAGGATATGTCATGTTTAATCTATTTGCAGCTGTAATCAACTTAAATCACCCCGATAGTTATTTAAATTATTCTTTTCTATCAATTTCGTTAGCTAATTTAATTTTAATTATTATCATGTTAGTTATTTTTGGCTTAGCTGTTAGTTTACCTTTTCCTGGTAATAAAAAACATAAAGACGAGAACATTAAGCAGCCAGATAATTTAAAATTAAGTTCTGATCAGCTAGCCCCCATTGCTAATGGTTTATGGACTTATAAATTACGCCGTATTTGGCTAAAATTTTTACCACCAGAAAAAATGTTGCCTGATTCTCAACCGGCTTATGTTTCGTCTTGGATTTATGTCTTTGGTGTCGCTTCTCTAGCTGCTTTAGGTATGGCTATCATTTCTGGTTTATGTCTAGCTATTGGTGGTGTAGATTGGTGGCACACCAGTCAGGTCGGTCATTTTGTTAATAGTGTTCATTTATGGAGTGTTGAAGCTTTTATGGCATTCTTGGTGATTCATCTTTGGGGAAAATTTTGGTTAGCTTCATGGCGCGGTAAACGAGCTTTAACCTGGATGACAGGTGTTTTAGCGTTCTTGGTTTCTATTGTAGAAGCTTTTACAGGATATTTATCTCAGCAAAATTTTAGTTCTCAGTGGATTGCAACTAATGGTAAAGATGCTTTTAACGCTCTTGGTGTCGGTAGTTTTTTTAATTTGATGAATTTTGGTCAAATGATTCTTTGGCATGTGGTATTAATACCACTTGTTTTAGTTGTGATTGTGGCGATTCATATTATTTTGGTTAGAATTAGAGGTGTTTCTCATCCCTTGCCACTGAAAAGGCCAAAAACTGCGCAACAAAAGTTATTAGTCAAAAAAGCAGACAGTCAAGAATGGACTGGTCCAAACCGTCGTTACGATATTTTAAAAGAAGGCACAATTGCCTTTGTGATTGTTTTTGTTTTAGTGATAGGTTTAGCCTTTCTATTATCTTCTCCTGATAAGCCACCAGTT
>DAIDMV010000006.1:32314-38808 GCA_027448765.1 bacterium
GGGACATCATCAGGTCCAAAAATTAGGTCTTTCGTGGCAACTATTGGTCGGTGTTCGAGAACCTATTAATACCGCTCAAACTTTTGTTATTCAACCACTTGAAAAATCTTCTCTCGATAATCCTAGTTTAGCTCTGGCTTTAAATGAGTATAACCAGGCTTCTAAACAGTTACAGAAAATTTGGTCAACAAATTATGCCAGTGTTGTCACTAAAGTAAAAATTATTAATGGTCAAGCCGTTGTACCAGAAATTAATGATGGTCCCGTCCCAACTCTAATTAATAATGAATATATTCTAGCTCGATCTGGTGCCATAGACGCTGATTTATTGTCCCAACATCCTTTCTATGGAACTAATTACACTAAACCATTGTTATTTATTGAAGACGGAAATTATTTTAGTAGTTTAGCTAAAAAAGATCATTTATATGGTACTCAATGGGGTGTGATGAATGAATCTGGTAGTTATCCCGGACAACCTTGGCTATGGTTATATACTTTATGGTACCAGGTGCCAGGTTTTGCAACTTCGGTTAATGTTGATCTAATTGCAGTGTATTTAACTACTCTAGCTACAGCTTTACTAATGTTTGTGCCGTTTATACCTGGTTTAAGAGATATTCCTCGCTATATACCAATTCACAAATTAATATATCGTCAGTATCACAAATATCATAAAGATTAAGTATCGAACAGATTAGTTTGTTGTAACTCTTTTTGCAGTATTTTTAATTCAAAATTAAGATTGTTTAAATAAAATAATTAGCTATAATTTTATTTGTTATCTCAAGGGTCTATAATTAAAATATGGTAATTAAAAAAATACTTTATTTTGGTTTAGTGATTGTAATTTTAATTATAGCTGTCTTTTTTTTAATGCTGAAACTATCTGAAAAGACAATTCCTGCCCATTCTTTACAGCAAATTAAACCAACGACGATTCAAAAATCAAAACCGGCCGCTCAGACTTTAAGTTATATTTTTATGATTGTTGATGAAAATCAGCCATACAATAATCTTGTCGGTAATAGTAGTGCGCCATATATCAATTATTTGATTAAAAATTATGCCTCAGCCAGTAATTATCATGCCGTTGCCCACCCTAGTCTGCCTAATTATTTGGCTTTAACTAGTGGATCAACTGATGGTACAACAACAGATTGTAATCCTCCAGCTGCTGGTTGCATAGTTAATGTGCCAAATATTGCTGATGAAATCCAAAAATCTGGTCGAACCTGGAAAGCTTATGCCGAAAGCATGCCATCTACTTGCTATACTTTAAATTCCTTACCAGAATATGCGACTAAGCACGTTCCGTTCCTTTATTATTCAGATATAGTCAATAACTCTAGTCGATGCAACCAACATGTTGTTCCTTATAGTCAACTGAGCAGCAACTTGGCTTCATTAAAAACTACACCTAATTATGCTTTTATTACACCTAATCTTTGTAATGATATGCATAATTGCTCCATTGCCACTGGTGATAAATGGTTGGCCAATAATGTGCCACTAATTTTGAAATCTAAAGCTTTTACCACTAAGAAAGCCTTGCTAATTATTACTTGGGACGAAGGTTATGCTTCAACTAATCATATTTTAGCTTTATTTGTTGGTAATGACGTTAAAAAAGGCTATCAGTCGGCTAATTATTATAATCATTATTCGGTTCTTAAGACTATTGAAACTGCTTGGAATTTATCGTCATTAACTAGTAACGACCGACAAGCTCAACCTATGACAGCTTTATTAAAGTAAATTTATTTTTGGTTAAGTTTGATGAGTTTAATAATTCCCCAGGCTATAAGTGCATAAACTATGATGGCTACTAAAGTATAAACTTCAAAATGAGCAATAGCATAGTTGTAACTATGATAATTAAATAAACTAAAAAATGGTGCTACAAAAGGATGAGAGGTATTGTAAATAAATTTAGCAAAAAAATTGGCTGGATTTGCTCCAAATAATGTTAAAAAAAATCTGATACCAAGTATAACGATCAGTAGTCCAGCCAAATATGCAACCGCATCAGCAATAATATTATTGATACTATGTTCGCGACTATCCTGTGGATGACTAATTTGTGTAGTTTTTTGAACGGTATCACCAGTTCTGGTGGTCGTCTCTTTAATGTTTTGTGGTTCGTTGTCCATGTTATAAGCTCCTTCTTTATCATTAAGAATAACAGTCTGTTAGTCATTAGTCTGTACGTTAAGACACATAATGATTGTTTATTACATCAGGGCTTGTTGTAGTCTTGGTAAATCTAAAATAATAAACATATGATTTAATTGATTAACTAAGCCTTCTTCAAAAAGATCTTCTAAAGCACGACTAGCTGTTTCTCTGTTCATATTAATTGAATCAGCAATATCTTGATGAGTGATTGGAGCGTTAATTAAGATTTGTCGATCATTTTTTTCACCGAATCTTTCTGATAAATTTAATAATTCAGATATCATCCTACCTCGTGCCGATCTGAACTCTAGTGTTTGGATTCTTTGAGTATAAACAGTGATAATATTGATAGCCTGTCTCATGATCTCTTGTGATAGCCAAGTATTAGCGCCGAGAGCTGTTCTTAATTTGTTTTTTGAAGTTTTAATAACATCAACAGCTTGAATGGCTTCATAATAAAGTCCGGTGGTGTGAGCACCATCTAAGGCCCATGGTAGAGGTATAAAATCACCAACTTGATGAATTAACAAGAGATTAACGTGCTCGTCATGTGAAATCGAAAATGCTTTAACGAAGCCAGTTTTGATTAAATAGACACCTTCGGGTTCATCAATTCCGTTAATAATCGTTTCGCCGTTATTAAAGTGTAATGGAATTCCATCATTAAAATAGGCGACAATACTTTCGTCTATAATTCTTTTAATGGGCATTCCGGTCGATGAACTTTCTAACATAGCCTCATTATAGTGCCTAATGATTATTTAACCAGTGATAAGCCGCACAGACTCCAAAAGTTATAGTTTTACAATTAGTATAGATAGCAATTTAAAGAAAGGAGGGTCTTTTGGAAATCGCCTCATCGTTACTTAATAAATTAAATGTCGAAAGGATATACAATGTCTCACTCAAAAAGAGCAGTCATGCACAAATACCCAAAGCATCCAAAAACAAACTTTCAACAATATTTATATAATTCTAGTGAACCAAATGACGATTTAAAATTCGCCGATGCTTCAGCTAGGTTACAAAGACAAACTGAACGGTATTATTCGATCATCAGAAAACAGATTAGACGTAATGCCCAAAAGTTACGAATTAATTAAATAATTCGTCGGCCTACTCTAAGATTCTTGTTAAAACGAGGCTCTTAAAGTAGGCTCTTTTTATTAATAAATTATTTAGTTACTTAAGGTTTACTTTGTTAAAATAGATTAAGCTAATATAAGGAGATAATCATGAATATTGAAATCGATAAAAAATCAACAGCTATAGTAGTAATTGATTTACAAAAAGGAATTGTATCGATGCCGACTGAACCGTATTCGGTTGATACAATCACTAATAACGCTGTTCAATTGGTTCAAACATTTAGAAAAAATAATATGCCGGTTTTTTTAGTACATGTCGGTATGTCAGCCGATTTTAAAGATGCTTTACAACCAAAAAATGATCAGCCAATGCCGAGTCGGTCTCAAATGGCACCTGATTGGACGGAATTTATCACCGAGTTAGGTCCTGAAAAAACAGATTTTATTATTAATAAAAGACAATGGGGTGCTTTTTACGGTACAGAATTAGACTTACAACTAAGAAGACGTCAAATTAAAACAATTGTTTTGTGTGGTATATCTACTAATATTGGTGTTGAGAGTACGGCTCGCTTTGCTTATGAATATGGTTATCAGCAAATATTTGCTGAAGATGCGTGTGGTGCAAAATCTAAAGAAGAACACAATTTATCGATGAAGACTATTTTTCCTAGAATTGGATTGGTGCGCCAAACTACAGATATTTTAAAAAATTTAGAATAAGTTTTAGCTACACATTAAACAAATATTGTTAGGTAGTCTAGTTTTTATAAATCATGAATGATTTGGACTGTTTGAGAAAATTTACTATAAGCCGAGGCCTCAATATCATGACTATTAGCAAAGATAATGTGCTCAATACCTAATGATTTTAAGGTTTTAGCTTGATCGATAGTTTGTTGAGGGTCTTTTAAGGCGGTAACTATATTGACACCAATTAAGGATGTTTTTTCAATTTCTTCATAAGGACGATTGATTTCTTGACAGTGTTTTTTTAGGACTTCGAGTTTATGACTTAAGATGTCAATATCGTGAGCAAATAGATTACAGGCATCACCATATTTAGCTACTAATCGTAGGGTTTTCTCTTCCCCGCCGCCACCAATCAGAATAGGTGGATGGGGTTTTGTAATTGGTTGTGGTGATAAATAGGGTTCTGGTAAATTATAAATATTACCGTTAAAAGCTTGACTGTTTCCAGACCACATTTGTAAAGCTAATTTTAAAGTGTCTTCTAATCGTTCGAAACGTCTTGATTGAAGAGGATTTAATAATCCAAGTGCTTTTGCTTCTTGTTCATTCCAACCAGCACCGATACCTAGGTAAGCCCGTCCACCAGAGACAACATCCAGAGTGGTGACAGCATTGATTAATAAAGCTGGTTCTCGATAAATCACACCAGTTACCATTGTACCTAGCTTAACCTTAGTGGTAATGCCGGCAATATAGCCAAGGGTAGTATAAGACTCAAGCATCGGGTCGGTGTATTGACCGATATGTTCTAGTTGAAAAAAATGATCCATCACCCAGATACTATCAAAACCAGCTTGTTCGGCTGCAATTGAAACATCGTGAACGTTTTGACCGATTTTATTATTACCGCCCGAATAATCGAAGCGGTTAATTTGTAAGCCTACTTTCATGAAAGCCTCCTTTGTTTAAGTTGACGTAATGTTGGTAATAATTTTTCACCCAGCATTTTAATTGTTGCGATTTGATCGACTGAAGTTGTTTGAATACCAACTATGTCAGCACCTAATTCTGTAATTAATGGTCCGTAAGCTTCAAGATAATCATCAACATTCCTTAATTGTTTGTAACTATCTAATATGGCTTTATGGGGCATTTGATCGGCTTCATTTTGGAGTTGAATAGGGCTAACAGGATCTGATCGACTAGGTGCTCGTAAGCCTCTTAGAGGTTTAATTGCTTGCCATGCTTCCTGATCATTTTGAGCGTAAATAGACCAAAGATTAGCGATGATTTGAAAATCTTGATTGGGACTAATAGAAGATGAAACATTGATCAGATTTAGGGCTTCAGGAATATTTTTAACACTAATTATGATTCCATTATAATGCTTGCCGGCTGTTGTGGCGCTTTGCGGGCCACCAGCGGCTAGAAAGATCGGTAGATTATGAAGCGGTGGACTATATAATTTTGCGTCTTGAGTTTGGTAATAATTACCATCAAAGTTTAAACTTTGACCAGATAATAATTTTTGAATAATTTCGTTGGCTTCGTTAAGTCGTTGAGATCTTTCTTTGTATGGTGGTAGTTCAAAACCTAAAGGTTTTTCGTTAATATTTTCTCCGGTTCCAACTCCTAGTGCAAAACGACCGTTACTTAAACGATCAATTGTTGCGGCGGCTTGAGCGACTACGGCTGGATGAAAACGAAATAGAGGTGTTGTTACCATTGTCATCAATTCGATATGTTTAGTTTTTGCTGCAATAGCTCCAAGTGTGCTATAAGCAAAACCGCTGGCACCATAATCATCAACCCAAGGGTGAAAATGTTCTGAAATCATAATGCCATCAAAACCAGCTTGTTCAGCTACTATGGCATGATTAACTAATTCTTCTGGTTGAAATTGTTCATCTGAACAAAACCAATATATCTCAGGCATATCTTTTATTATACTCGCACATAAATGGTTATAAAAATTTTACATTGAGTGGTTTTGTCGGGCTGGTTTTAGTATTTAAAGGTTTAAAGCTTTTTTAAACATTTTCTTTGAATGAAATAGTCAAGTTAGTTGTATGTTTGATATATGTGATGATATTTTTTGATCGATTAGTTGGCTTACTAGACGAGTTATTCTTTAGCGAAAACCCAATATTTGTACCACAGATAACTCCACACAGTGAAAAAGCCTGATGAAATAAAAAAACCGATATATGGTGTTATACCGATTGATACTAGCCACCATATTATTAAATAGTCCATTACAAATCCGACACTTTCAATAGTGATATATCGACCAACGTGTTGTAATTCACTTAAATGAACTTGATCAGAAAAAGCCCAATATCGCTGAATGAAATAATTACTCGTCCAACCAATTAAATCGGCTAAGATTTTAGCAGGAAACCAATTCCAGTGAAAGACACTATAACCAAGTGCAAAAACTCCATAACCAAGCCAGAAATATACTCCACCACCTATCATGTATTTAATAAATCGTTTTACTTCTTTTTTGATGCGAGGTGAATTCTTGATTGTTTT
>DAIDMV010000006.1:38908-40619 GCA_027448765.1 bacterium
AGTGAAAGACACTATAACCAAGTGCAAAAACTCCATAACCAAGCCAGAAATATACTCCACCACCTATCATGTATTTAATAAATCGTTTTACTTCTTTTTTGATGCGAGGTGAATTCTTGATTGTTTTAATGGCATTCATGTTAATAATCTTACAATAATTGCGGTAAAACCTTAAAAGATCTAATTAATTTATAAATTTAAAATTCTGTTTAAGTTAGGCGATTCTTGTCTTCAAAAGCTTGAGCCACGCTAGGACTGTTGGCTGTCAGTTTTTTGATTGATAAGTCAGATGCTTTATTATTGGCTAATCTTAAATTATTGCCTGATTTCATTAGATCTTCTTTGACTTTATTAAGTTGATCAATCGATCGATCGATTTCATTAATAGCTTTAGTGAATTGACTAAATGCTAGGTCGGTTCTGTGGGCAAAAGCCATTTTAAATTCGTTCATATTATTTTCAAAATTAGTTACATCGATGTTTTGATTATTGAGTATTTGAATTTTTTGTCGCAAAGCTTGTGATTTTAAATTTCCCTGTCTTAAAAATCCAATCATAGTAATAAAATGTTGTGGGCGTATGACGTACATATTTGGATAATCATGAACGGTAACAATATCATCGAAGAATTCATTATCTTTTTCGAGTAAACTAACTAATACTGCATACTCACAGTTCTTTTCATGTCTATCCTTATCTAGCTCTTTATAAAAATCTTTATTTTTATGTTTTGTAGCGGTTAATTCATCTTCGTTTTTCATTTCAAACATAATTGACAGTATTTCGTTACCATCATCGTCAAGTTCGCGATAAATATAATCACCTTTTGAACCAGATGCTGAGACGGTATTATCTTTTTTAAACTCAGCCTTAGGAAAAGCGATGGAGCGAATTCTGTTAAATTCATTTTCACAGTGTATTTCTAATGATTCACCAATCATTTTGGTGCTCATTTTTGAACGCATTTCTTTTAATGAAATTAAGGCCGTTTGACTTGATCTAATCTCTTCTTTTAGTTTTTCTTCACTTAATTCTTTCTCGTGCTTAATTTTATTAATTTCGACTTCTTTGTCGTTAATTTTTTGACGAAAATCATCCTCAAGTTTTTGTTTGTTTTCTAGTGCTTGAAGTTTGATATCAGACTCAGTTTGTTTGGCGATAGTTTCAATTTGAGATTTTAAGGAAAATATTTCTTGTTCTTTTTTTGCAATAGCTTCTTTTGATTGAGTTATGATTGCCTGTTCTTTAAGTCGAGCCTCTAGTTCTTTTTCTTTTTCAATGCTGTCTTTTTCTTTTTGGAGTTGAGCTTGAAATTCATTATCTTTGATAGATTTAATTACGGTCGTAATGGTAGTTTGATCAATATCTGTTTCATGGATAGATTTTAGATCAATTAAATCACCTTTTTGGGCGTTTTCTTGAAGTATAAGAGTATGTTCGTCCTGAATAGAAACTTTTATTTTTTTCGCCATAGCTTTCATTATAGACTAATTGCAAGACTTATGGACATAAATTTTTTAGCACATTAATCTGATGATGTTCCAATTTAACACTTTAATAGTTATTGATATTGATAATTTAAGGCTAATAAATAAGGGGAGTTTATAACTCCCCTTATTTATTTTGATATCAATTTTTGAGTGTCATGATTGTCTCCTTTCATTAATCCACCGTATTGTTTCTTGAAATAGTTTTTCCATTGCTCCATCTT
>DAIDMV010000007.1:0-18391 GCA_027448765.1 bacterium
AGAGGGCGACACCATATTTGGGAGTGACACAAAAGATCGTATCCTTAGTCATGTGGATCGTGTGACAGGGCTAGTTTCATTGTCCCTAGTTTTAGGATATGATTCATTTCTAGTTTATAAGCAAACCCTGAAGGATATAAATAGAGTATTTGGGAGTAATATTCATACTATTACCTACGACAATGGGTCTGAGTTTTCTGCCTGGAAGAACACGGAAAAAGATCTAGGTGTAGATATTTACTTTGCTGACGCCTATAAGTCAAGTCAACGAGGAAGAAATGAAAACTGCAATGGATTAGTACGAGACTACTATCCTAAAGGTACAGATTTTAAAAAAATAACTGCCAGTGAATTAATGGAAGTAGAAAACATTCTTAACAATCGCTCACGTAAACGCTACAATTGGAATAGCCCGCTCGAACAACGAAAGCATGTTCTACGAAATACCTAGGTGGAAAGATTGGGAATGGAATTCAGGTTCCCCGCATCAATCAAAAAGTTTGTTAAGAATAGTCAGGCACATTTAAATGTCCTAAGGCGTGTTCCTGAATAATCACTAGAAGTTCCCTAGTATATTTTTTAATTTTATGACTATTCATTCCTGGCAATGATTCCAATTGATAACGATTAAAGGGTTTTAAAACTGCAATTATCTCTAAAATCGAATCGGGTAAAATATCTGTTAACTCGGAATTAATTTTTAAATTAATGGTTCGCCAATCAATTAACTTTTCTAATAATGTCTGGTCAATTAAATTATTGTTGGAATAAATTTGATCTAACTCGTCTATAAATAAATCTTTTTTAGTTAAATCATTAATTTTAGAAAAATACCTTAAACTAAAATCTAAATCATAAACTTCTTGAGCTAATTGTAAAGAACGGTCGTTAAAACCTTTTAAATATAAACCGTCCAATGACCTAACCCTTGATAAAGCAACATAGCCCATACCAAGGCTAAACGACTTAGTTAAATCAATCAAAGCAGCATCTAAACTCATTCCTTGGCTTTTATGAATTGTTATAGCCCAAGCTAACCTGATAGGAAATTGAATTACTTCAGCCTGTAATTTTTCTTGTTCATCAAATAATTTCCAGCTAAATTGATCAACAACAATAATAGGGCCCCGTTGAAGACGAACTATTGGTCGATTATCTTTAAAACCTATTACCTCACCTAGAGAACCGTTAAAATAACCAGCCTTAAAATTATTAATTACCATCATAACCTGGCAACCGACCTTTAACTCTAAATTAACTGGTACTAAAATATTTTTTAATAATTTTTCTAGATCTTTTGATTTACCCTTCGTTTCAGCCGGAAAAACAACTAGATCTTGCTTAATCAAACTTAATCTATAGGAATTAATTTGATCAACGTCTATATTGTGAGAATAAAGTTCGGTATAAATTTTTTTGATCGGTTGAGACGAAACTTTAATCCGTTCTTTTAAAACACCGATTGATGTTTGATCAATTTGATTTGTCCGCATTTTAATTAATATATCTAGTAGTTGATCACCTTCTTCCTGCCGGTGTTGATGGTTTAAATAACAAATTCTTAAATCAGCCTGGTACCAAGTTTTTGACTTAAAAACAAAATCAGCTCCACGATTTTGATCAATCGGAGGTAACTGAAAAAAATCACCAACTAAGATCAACTGGATACCTCCAAAAGGTTGGTCATTACCTCGAATTTCTTGAGCTAAATCATTGACTAAATCAAAACGAACATTGTCCAACATAGAAATTTCATCAATAATTAATATTTCGGCCTGTTGATATTTCTTAACAACCTTATCGCTAGTAGTTAACATCTTACGCTCGGTCAAATTTAAACTATTTTTTAATCCAATACTCGACCAAGAATGGAAAGTAGTACCAGATATTTGACTAGCTGCAATACCAGTTGAAGCAGTAATAGCAATTTTTTTTCGATTTTTTTTAGCCCAATCGATAAAAGTCTTTAAAAGATAGGTTTTACCCGTTCCGGGTGGACCGGTTAAAAAAACATTATGGCCTGACTGCATAATTTTTAAGGCCTGCTTTTGAGTCATTATTGGTTTAAATACTCGATTAGTTGATTAATGCTGACTCGTTCTTGAGAAGTCGTATCTCGATCTCTAACCGTTACCGTATCATCTTCTAGGGACTGAAAATCAATAGTGACACAATAAGGCGTACCGATTTCATCAGCTCGACGATATCTTTTACCTATATTTCCGTTATCGTCATATAAAACAAACTTTAAATCTTTTTTTAAATCTTTAAACAATAAAAGAGCCTTATCGACTAAAGGTTGATTATTCTTTAACAAAGGACTAACCACTACTTTAATTGGAGCTAACTGTTTAGCCAATTTTAAGACTACCCGACTGCTCTGATCTTCCATGATTTCCTCGGTATAAGCCTCTGTCAAAATTGCCATAATCATTCTTTCTACACCAAAACTAGGTTCAATAACATGAGGAACAAAAGATTCATTAGTTTTTTTATCACGATATTCTATATTTTTACTTGAAAAATTAGCAATATTTTTTAAATCAAAGTCCGTTCGATAAGCTAGTCCACTTAACTCTTCCCTGCCTATTGGAAAATCATACTCAAAATCAATTGTTCTTTTAGAATAATGAGCTAAATCATCTTTAGGAACTTCGAGAAGATGGATAGATTCTTGGCTTAAACCTATCAGCTGATACCAATCTTGTATTAAAACAACCCACTGATCAAAATGTTTTTGCCATTCTTGAGGTCTAACAAAATATTCAATCTCTAACTGTTCAAACTCTCGTGACCTAAAAATAAAATCTCTAGGACTAATTTCATTGCGAAATGCTTTACCATACTGAGCTAATCCGAACGGTATATCTGGATAAATAGAATCTATAATATTTTTAAAATTAGTGAAAATTCCTTGAGCGGTTTCAGGTCTTAAATAAACTAAATTAGGGTTCACTAAACTAGAAAAATCATTTAAATTCAACTTTAAAAGATCGCTGGACTGATGATTGATTAAATCAAGCAATTTACTCTTATCGATCTCTAAAATCTGATCTTGAATAGAGTTTGGACCAATAAATGTTTGAAACATTAAATTAAAATTTCTGGCTTCTCCAAAGGTATTTTTTTGAGAACAATGAGGACAAATTGATAAATCAATTTTATCGGCTCGAAATCGATTATGGCAATTTTGACATTCAACCAAAGGATCCGTAAAAGTTTCCGTATGACCACTAGCCTGCCAAACTCTTGAATTCATTAAAATAGACGAATCAACCATCAACATATTTGATCTTTGATGAACAAAATAATCTCTCCACCAATCTATCAATTTTTGTTTTAAAAGCACTCCTAGTGGTCCATAATCCCAAGTACCACTTAAACCACCATATATTTCTGAACCAGGAAAAATAAAGCCCCTTCTCTTAGCTAAACTAACAATTTTTTCTAAACTAACTTCTTTTGACATAAACTAAATTATACTTGAATATAGGTATAAAACATAGACTCCACCAGCTTCATAAGTTTATTGACTAATTTTTCTTGTTCAATCACGTTATTTAAAATTGTTAAGTCCTGAAGACTAACTAATAATCGTAAAAACTTTAAATCATTGACATCAATACCATCATGATTTAAGGTTGGTTCAAAATAAAAATCACTGAAAGCAAATTGATATTTTTGACCAGCTTGAAGTTTACTACCATTCTTTAAATTTGTTAAATTAGGCTGATGACCTGACATTTTTAAAAAATTAATTAAAAACCAAATTTTAACCAACGAAGGATTGATCTTAAGATCGTTGAGAGCATCTAAACTGTCTATTAAAAGTTTAAAAAAAACATCCTCTGCTCTATCTTCAATGGCCCTATTAATAATTTTTAAAAATAAATAAGCTATCGATAATCTATCGTAATCATAAATTATATAATTATAAATTTTCAGTAAATGAGCGTTAATTAAAGTATAAATTTGACCATTGTTAGGCTTATAAATTATTTCAATCTGGTGTAAAAGTTCTATGCTAGCCTTTAAGCGACTTTTCTGTTTTCTAACACCTTTAGCCATTAAACGTATTTTTCCGTGTTCACTAGTAAGAACTGTAATAATCTTATCGGCTTCTGAATAATTAATCCTATTAATAACGACCGCTCTTGTTTTAACTAATTGCATGACTTAAATTATCATTAAAATATTTTTTTATTTCATCGGTTAAATCGAAAAAATCATTGTCTAGCTTACAAAGATACTGATCAACCTTCAATTGTAGCTTCAAATTAACAAATCCTAAACCCCAAACACTTTTTTCAAGCATAGTATAGACAATAACTGGACACTTCTTAATATCATCATAGCTTCTTAATTCATATAAAAATTCTATACCAGAATGAACACTTAATTGAATTTCTAAGATAATCATGTTTGGCTTAAAATTATCGATGGCTTCTATACCTTTTTGAGCAGTCGTAACAAGCCGGCAATCAAAATTTTGATGATTCAAAAAACTGACTAGATTATTACCAAATACAGTGTCCGGTTCAATAATTAACAATTTAAACCTACTACTGCTCATCGACAAAAGATAATTGTTTAATTGGCGGTACGATAACACCCAAACCATAACGATTGTTATGCTTAGATGATTTTAAGTCTAAATTCATGAAATTTAACATGTTTTTAGCCAAAAACAAACCACTGGCTGGTCCATAACTCAACATTGGTAATGGTTGTTTGGACTTTCTTAAAATTTTTTGGCTTTTATTGATTAAATATCGGCTTAAAATAGGTTGTTCATCGAAATAAAGACCAACTACAAGACCATATTTAGAACGATGAATAGCGGCAAACAATTCGATTTGATGAGGTTGATTAACTAATAAAGCCGGTAAGGCTTCCATCAAGGATATACCAAGACTAGTTAACGAAACTTCTAAAACGGCATAATTGGATAAAACTGGGAAAAATTTTCCTTCATTATTAAAAACTAAATTAACTCCGTAATCAGCTGCCGAAGATTTCAGATTATTGACTACATCATATAAAACTGCCGCTAATGAAACGGGCTCCAAAGATAATTGTTGTTTATCTTGCAAAAGATTAATCATTAAGCTGTAATTTTCAATCAAATGATTGGTGTTCTGAGATAAATTTTTAATAACATCTAGCTGACTTTGGTTTTTGGTTAATTTGATAACGTCAACTTGATTAGAAATATTCAAAACCGATCGTTGAATATTTTGTAAAAGATTCAAAAAAAGATCACTAGGTAAATCAAAATCATTATTACCTGCTATCTTCATAAAAATATTATATCACTGTCATAAAATAATTAATCTTAAAATAAATATAAAAATAAATTATTCATTTTTTTAATTATTTTTCTATTAGGTATGATAAACGAAAAAGATATTAATCTAACTGGTTTATAAGAATAATCGTCTAATTTTTTAGCTAGTTTAGTCATTAAGCGAGGCAATAAAAAAACATAAACTACATCTGCTTCAACAAAATCTTTCTGCCAAAAATTTCCGAAAATTAATGTCACGTTTTGACTGTATCTTCTAGTAGTTAACCAGCAAATCAAAAATAAAATTGGGTTAATCTCATAGCCGATGACTTGAATGCCCCGTTTTGCCGCGTAACGCAGTAAACGACCATCACCACAACCCAAATCAATCAGTCTATCGCCAGGCTTTAATTGACCTAATTCAATGATTTGAGCTAAACGATTATTGAAAATAGGTAGATAAGGTGGCCCAAAAAAAATTGCTAGACTAAAAGAAAGAACAATCAGCAATAAAACTATAAAAATTTCCAATATTTGACCTAATCTAAAAATTTAACTTTATTTTTTTGTAATTTTAAATATTTTTCCAGCATTTGTAAATTTTTTTGAGCTTGATGATGTAATTCGATGGCTTCGTCAATACTGATCTCTTCATTGTTTAATTTTTCGATTATATTATCTAATTGCTGTTTAAGAAAACTATAGTCTGTTGTTTCAGTCATTTTTCATCCTCTTTGCCTTAACTTCTACTTTTATAAAGTCGTTTAAAGACTCTAATTCCAGTATATCATCGACTTTTATGGACTTAAAATCTGATATATGTTGGTTATTAGCTCTTACCAAAACATAACCTCTTTTAAGTGGTAAGTTAGGATCAAGAGTTTGCAGTAAATTTTGATAAAATTTTAATCGATTATTTTCTTGATTAAAAATATTACTCATCCGGTTAGATAAAGTCGATTTAATATAATTAAAATAGTTAGTTTCTCTTTCAAAAATATAACTCAAGCGTTGACCTAGATTCTGGCGAGTTAATTGAAGTTGGACTAGAATTTCTTGTTTTTGTGGTACTAAAAGTTCAGCAGCATTACTGGGTGTTGAAGCTCTCAAGTCAGCCGCTAATTCAGCTAAAGAGACATCCCTTTCGTGTCCAATTGCAACTAAAGTTGGAATCCGACTAGTAGCGACACTTCTAGTCAAGCTTTCACTACTAAAAGCTTGTAAATCTTGTGCACTTCCACCACCTCTCATAATAACCAGTACATCTAAATCTGATCTGACATTATTAAGGTAATTAATGGCTTCTATAACCGCCTTAGAAGCTTGATCACCCTGGACTAAAACATCCTTAACTATAATCTCTAAACCAACAAAACGTTGATTAATAATCTTAATAAAATCACTATAGGCAGCCGAGTCTTTCGATGTTATAACCCCGATTTTTTGGGGTGGATATTTAATAATCCTTTTTCGACTAGCTTCGAATAATCCTTCTTTAGTTAATTTATCTTTCAACAAGTCAAACGATTTTTTGATAGTTCCCTCACCTATTAAACTTAAACTAAGAACATTTAGTTTAAGACCATAACGATCGTGTAATCTTGGATAACAAACAACTTCGACCATCATACCTTCTTCAACTGGAAAATCTAAAACATCAACTCCACCGAACAAATTAACAATCGAATCGCCTTCTTTTAAGGAAAAATATAACCATTTTTGATGACTAATAGTCATGTGAGTCACTTCACCAACAATTATTAGTTTAGGATAACTATAAAATATGGTTTGATTAAAAACATCAATAAATTGTTTAACGCTAAATCTGACTAAATTTTTATCATCCACTATTTGGTAGCTTTTCCGTTATTGATCGTTTTTTGGTATAAAAAATACCCTGGCGGAATTTGAATTAAAGTATTGATAATTCGATACATAATTGTCACTGGTAAGCTAACCTTTGGTGACACTCCCACTGTAGCTAAAATAATAGTCATTAAAGCTTCATAAATACCAATTCCACCAGGTAAAACTGATACTAAACCAGCAAAGTTGGCAATTCCGTAAGCTAAAATAATAGCACCAATATTGACTACTTTATCAAAAGATAAATAAACCACAAAAATAGCTAAAATTTCTGTCACATTGGCTAATAAGGCATACAAAAATGGTTGTTTTATTTGATCAAGATGATTTCTAATCTCCATGTAAGTAGTGTGAAAATCCAAGAAAGCCTTTTTGGCTTTTTTAATATTAATAGTTTCTTTGTTCGAAGTATTAATAAGAGCCAAAAACCAGTTAGTGGCTTTAGTAATTGATAGAAAAAAATTATTAATCCTTTTTTGCGATCCAACAATATAAATAAACAAAATCGATAAGACTAAAAGTAAGGTAGACAATACACTGGCTACGGCAATAACAATGTTACTAACGTTACCAGAAAGAGCTAACAAAAAAATACCTATAATTAACAAAATTTCAAAAGATATAAAGGTTAAGCCTAACTTCATAATTTGAATCAGAGTCGCCTTGCCTCCAGATAATTTATCACCGTTTCTTAATCTTAAACCAAAAAAGGATATGCCACTAACACCACCACTCGGGAAAACATGATTGACAAAATTAAGCTCCAAAGAAATACGATACAATGACTTATAATTAATTTTATTACCGACAACATTAAATAAACCTTGATAAAGTTTAGTTTGTGCATGATAATTCAAAAACTCAATCGGTAGCAATAAAAACAAGAAATAGGCGTTAACCTTTTTAAGATTCTCGATGGTTGATAAAATATCTTTTCTGGTAAAATAAATAACCACCAAAAGACTTAAAATAGTTACTAAGTTTAAAAGTAACTTCCACCTTCTTGCAAAAAATTTTTTATCAGCCATCTATAAAGTTAATCATATAATTATACTATCTTTTCCTATTATCTTAAATTAGTTATAAAATTAACTAATGAATCAAAGCATATTAATTTTAGGCCGAGAGAAAAATATCTGTTTAGCCGAACTGGAAAGCCTCTATAAAGATTTAGCTTCAGTATATAATCAAGAATTAGCCGAGATTAATTTAGAGGCTTCTAAGATTAATTTATTCAACCTTGGTGGCAGTATTAAATTAGCTAAGATAATCCAAAAAACTGAAATAAAAAATTTAGATCAAGAAACAACAATTATTCATTGCCTACAAACAATAATTGAACAATATTTAAACCAATCACCAAAAAACAAAGTTAATTTGGGTTTAAGTTTTTATGGTTTTAAATTTTCATTAAAAAAAGTAAAAAAAATACAGTTTGAAGTTAAAAAATATCTGAAAAATATAAATTACTCTGTCAGATTTGTGCCAAACGAAAATTTATCTTTATCTAGCGCACAGGTTTATCATAATCGATTAACCACTAATCATAATCTTGAAATTATAGTTGGCCTTCATGAAAGCGCTCAACAAATCGTTTTAGCTCAAACGACCCAAGTTCAAGATTTCAATTCTTACACTAATCGAGACCGCAATAGACCTAAAAGAGATTCTAGAGTCGGCATGTTACCACCAAAATTAGCTCAAATAATCATTAATCTGGCTACCTTTCCATCAACTACAGATCAAAATGATTCTTTAACTATTCTAGATCCATTTTGTGGTACAGGTGTTTTATTGCAAGAGGCACTAATAATGAAGTATAAAGTTTTAGGCAGTGACCTGGTGCAAAAGATGGTTGATTATACTTCAACTAATTTAAGCTGGATTGTCGATCAAGAAAAACTACAGGACACAAATTACAAATTATTTTTAGCTGACGCTACTACATTTCAATGGCCGGACAAATTTAACTTTGTAGCCAGTGAAACATACCTGGGTCTTGCCTTCACTAATCACGTTCAACTTAAAGTTTTTGAATCAAATATGCAAACCTGTAATTTAATTATTAAAAAATTTTTAAATAATCTTTATCATCAAATTGATCAATCGACCGGAATTTGCCTAGCGGTACCATTTTGGACTTATAATAATAAAAATTTTCATCTAGATATCATTGACCATTTAAGCTCGATCGGTTATAATCTAGTTAAATTCTCATTAGTTACTGGTCGATTAGTTTATCAAAGACCTAATCAATTTGTTGGTAGAGAGTTGTTAGTTTTAAAAAAAGTCAACAAGAAGGATAATTATGAGTCACGTTAAAGCTGGTGGTACATCTAAAAATATTCATGACAGTCCCGGTCAACGACTTGGTGTTAAACTTTATGGTGGTCAAACTGTTAAAACCGGCCAAGTTATTGTTCGACAAGTTGGAATGACTAAACGTCCTGGAAAAGGAACAAAAGTTAGTCGTAATTTTACTATTCACGCTGCAATCGATGGAAAAGTTAGTTTCATTAGTAAAAAAATTAGACTATTTAGCGGTAAAAGTGTTTACCGAACATTCGTAGAAGTTCATCAAGCTTAATTTTATTTATTCTAAATTAAGATGGTGTTTGATACGGTTCATAACATCACTGATAACAACCTGTGATTTAACTAAATAATCATCTGCACCCAGTGCTTCAGCTCGATCTTTATCGGCTTGCTGGCTTAAAGCCGTCAACATAATAACCTTTATGTTGGCTATCTCAGGCGTATTTTTAAGAATATCAAGAACATCAAAACCACTAACTTGTGGCATCATGACATCCAGTAAAATTAAATCAGGTTTAAACTCTAGAGTAGTTTGCAGAGCATCTTCACCATTAGCTACTCTTTTAACCGTAAATCCTTCAAGTTGTAATCTCGTCAGATAGGTATTAGCTAAAGAATCATCATCTTCAACCAATAAAATTTTTTTATTATTCACAGTAATATATTAAACTATTAATGCTTTAAAAACAACTTCAAGTTATTTTTTATTATTGATCAAACTTTTAATAAAGCCAACAAAAAATGGATGAGGTCGATTAGGTCGACTTTTTAATTCTGGATGAAATTGACTAGCCAAGAAAAACGGATGATTAATACCCTCTATAATTTCCACTAAATTACTATCTAGATTAAAGCCGCTAGCTTTAATGCCCCATTTTTCGTATTCATTAACAAATACTTGATTACACTCACCTCTATGGCGATGCCTTTCGATAATATCGCTTTGACGATATAACTTCTTAGCTAGAGTTTGATCTAAAACATGACAGTTATAATCACCTAGTCGCATTGTACCTCCAGTCATCATTTTATCTAATTGATCATTCATTGTACTGATAACCTGATATTTAGATTGATCATTCAACTCAAAACTAGTGGCTTGATCTAAGCCAGCATTTCTAGCGGCCGCTATAACAGCCATTTGCATACCCAAACAGAGACCAAGATAAGGTACATTATTTTCTAAGGCATAACGAGCAGCTTTAATTTTTCCCTCTAAGCCTCGAACTCCAAAACCACCCGGAACAATAATACCATCAAAATTATTAAATAATTTTTTTAAATTATTCGAGTTAGCATCTTGATCATACTTACTAGCATCGATCATTTGAAAGGATAGATTGACCTGATTATACCAAGCAGCGGCTTTGAGAGCTTCTAAGACCGAAATATAAGTATCATTATTGTCTAAATATTTAGCAAAAATGGCCACTTTAACGGTTTGATCAAATTTTTTATTAATCTTTGTTAGCATTTTTTTCCAATCATCAAGATCAGATTTTTTATTTTTTATTTGTAGTTTTTGAAAAATTACTGGCATAATACCAGACTCTTCGATCGTAATTGGTACTTCATAAATACTTTTAGCATCTGGTAAAGACAAAATAGAGTCAAGCTTTAAACCACTAAATAGAGCTAGCTTATCTTTAATCGGCTGAGTGATTTGATGGTCACTTCTAGCGACTAATACATCTGGAAAAATACCAATGCTTCTTAACTCTCGAACAGAATTTTGGGCTGGTTTTGTCTTCAGTTCCTGTGAAGTATTTAAAAACGGTACATGAACTAAGTGAACATAAAGACAATTTTCTCGACCAACCTTAAAACCAAATTCCCGGATTGATTCTAAAAAACTAAGGGATTCGTAATCACCGACCGTTCCACCGATTTCAATAATTTGAATTTCAAAACCTCGAGAAGCTTCCAAAAAATATTCTTGAATAGCTCTAGTTAGATGAGGAATAATCTGAACATCATCTCCTTCATACTTACCGGCTCTCTCATCTTGAATAACCTTTAAAATAACTCGTCCAGCCATAACAGATGAACTTTGAGTTAATTCTTGATCAATAAATCTTTCATAATGTCCTAGATCCAAATCAGTTTCTGCTCCGTCTTTTGTCACGAAACATTCACCGTGTTCTTTAGGATTTAAAGTGCCAGCATCAACATTTAAATAAGGATCACATTTTTGTAAATTAACTTTAAAATTGCGCGATTTAAATAGTTTAGCGAGAGAAGCAGCTGTAATACCCTTTCCAAGCCCAGACATTACTCCACCAGTAACAAAAATATACTTAACCGGCTGATTAGCCATATTCTTTCACCTTTTTATTATGTCTATGCTACCTTATTTCAAAGCACTTTGACAAGTAGATTTTTTTAAGCTGGAAAATGTATAAACTGTAACTGATAATGATAATTATAGATACCAAAACCGTTATAAACACCGTTAACACTCATAACTTGCTGACTATAGGTGCCATCTAAAAACTCATTATATTCACCTGCCAAAAAAGTACCATTACTGTAAACTTTTTCAACATACATTGCATGACCCACATCTGGTTCACCGGGAGCAAAGTATAAACCCGGTATGGCAGGACGAATCGCAATATCACCAACTTGAGGAGTATTGGTAACTGTTACGCCGTAGCTTGCTCCGTACTGCTGAGCAGAAGCTGGCCAATTATCAGCATTACCAAAATTATATTCCTGCAATAACATATTGGCGATAGGACTTTCTTTAGCCGCCATAAAAGCCGTATAACTAACACACTCACGATTTAACATATGCCACTGGTCAACAATACTGTCTTGGGGTGCTTGACACAAAAAAGCTGGATAACCACCACCACAAAGAGTACTAGATGATGGTACCGAACTACTATAGCTGTTGGCTGACTCATTGGCTAAAATCTCAGCTTGTTTTAATTGTTGAATTTGAGCCTGATTAGCCTGAATCTGTTGATTATACTGTGACTGTTGTGACTGATTAAGACTTAATAACTGATTAACTTGATTTTGATCAGCTTGTAATTGCTGGTTTTGAGAACTAGCCGCATTAATTTTAGTCTGTAAAGTACTCTTGTCTTGAATTAAATTATTTTCTTCCAAGTTAATACTCTTAATCGTGCCATTTAACTGATTTTGTACAATTAATCGATATTGTTCTTTATTAAAATATGAGCTAAGGTTTTGGGATGTAGCCAATTCTTCTAAAGTCGTCATCTGCTGACTTAGATACATAGTCCGAATAATATCTGCTAATTGGACTTTTTTTAATGAAATTTGATTTTGATCATTAATAATTTTATTGCTTAAAATCGTTTGTTGATATTGATCATCTGCAATATTCTGTTTAATACTATTGATGTTAGCATTAATTAAGTTAATTTCTTGCTGATAATTAGTAGCTTGAGAGGATAATTTTTGTAACGATGCTTGATTAGCCTGATTTTGCGATTGCAATTGACTGATCTGAGCTGAATATTGATCAGCGTGGGCTAAATAATTAAAACTAAGCAACAAAACACCACTTAAAATCAATACCAAAACTAACCATACAGCATAGTTATACTTCGAATAATATTTTTTAATTTCTGTAATCATTTTTATTTTTTATCTGACACTTTAATTATACACTCAACTAAACTCATTTTCAAGTCCCTCCCTTTTCTAAAATACTTAGGTTAAGAATCATATTATAATTGATTCTTTTAATATTAAAAAGTGATAATTATAACTAAATTTTAATTCGTCACAAACATATTTATTTTAATTATCGAACTTTGAATTTTAAATATTTTCGTGTTGCACTATAGGAAGATACAACACCAATTAAAACACCAATTAAAATTTGAATTAATAACAATTTAAAAAAATTATTATCAAAATAAGTATTCGAGTAACTAATATCAAGTAAGCCTAAACTACTAGCTTTTAGAGTGCTGCTAACTGTCACGAAAACCTGATTAATAATTAAAACCGACAGAATACCCGCCAACAAACCATATATAATACTCTCCACAATAAATGGCCCTCTAATAAAAGTTTTATCAGCTCCCAGTAATCTCATGGTTCGGATTTCATCCCGTCGATTAAAAATAATCATTTGGATTGTATTAAAAATAATCAGGGCTGAAACTATAACAAAAGCTACCACAGCTACAACTCCAATATCTCGAAGAATATTAGTGGCTTTAGTGATTCGATTAATAGCTAGTTCTTTATTACCGCTATAGCTTGGTGGATCAGACTGTAAACTAACCACCGAAGGTTGATTAAGGTAATTTTTAATAACTGAAATTTGATTTAAGTTTTGAGGCTTAATATTAATAGTAGCTGGCAATGGATTAGAGGTGACAGAAATAGCATTTAATAATTGTTGGTTAGAACCATTTTGATTTTCATATTCTTTTAATACTTGAGTTTTATTAAGATATTGAACAGACTGAACATCTGGCAATTTTTTCAAACTATTAACTAAACTGGTTGTTTGTTGACTACTATCAGAATTATTTAAATAAACCGATATATCAATTTGAGATGTTATTTGGGCAATAGTATTACCAAAAGTCACATTAGTTAAAATTGAAAAAAGTACAATCGTTAAAGTGATCACCATCACGGCAATGGCTGCTACGGCCAAAGAAAAGCTCCGAATAAAACCAACCACACCGTTATGAATAATTCTTAAAAAAGTAGTAATGTTTTTCATTTTTATGACTTCTCTTCGCCAGCTATTTTATCATGATAACCAGCATTAGCTCGATCGCTAATAATTTTACCGTCAGCGATGGTAATCACCCGTCTTTTTAATTTATTAACAATCTCAACATTATGAGTTGTCAACAAAACTGTCGTACCATAACGATTAATTTTTTCTAAAACTTCTACGACATCCCAAGCGTGTTTAGTGTCCAGGTTTCCGGTTGGCTCATCAGCAATTAAAATTCTAGGTTGTCGAACAATCGCTCTAGCTATAGCTACTCGCTGTCTTTCACCACCTGATAATTCGATAGGCATACGTTTTTCCTTGCCTTTTAGGTTAACTATATCGAGAACTTTAGGGATCGTATACTTGATCTCTCGCTTACTAACACCAACTATCTCTAGTGCAAAAGCAATATTTTCAAAAACATTTTTATTTGGCAATAATTTAAAATCCTGAAAAACCACTCCAATTTTTCGACGTAATTGAGGAATCCTTGAATCTTTCAATTTATCAAAATCAATTCCACCAACAATAATTTTTCCACTAGTTGGGACTTCTTCTCTAGTTAAAAGCTTTAAAAGAGTTGTTTTACCGGAACCACTCTGACCAACTACCACTACAAATTCCTTAGGTTCAATATATAAACTCATCCTATCAATAGCCGGTGGCAAATTCTTAATATAACTTTTAGTAACTCGATCTAATAAAATCATAAGCAATACTATTTTACACCATAACTGTCTAAATAACTATCTATGAAGTCCTGAATATGTCCGTCTAAGACCGCCTCAACATCATTGTTTTCATATTTTGTTCGAACATCTTTCACTAATTTATAAGGGTGCAAAATATAATTACGAATTTGGTTTCCCCACTCAGCTGAAATATTAGGACCTTTAATCTGATTAAGGTCTTTGACATGTTGATCAATTTTTAATTTTAATAAACGAGACTTAATAATCTCTAAAGCTAATTGTTTATTTTGCAGTTGAGATCTTTCGTTTTGCATTGAAACAGTTATGCCAGTTGACAAATGAGTAATTCGGACAGCTGAATCTGTTGTATTAACGCTTTGACCACCATGACCACCACTTCTAAAAACATCAACCCTCAAATCTTTATCGTTTAAATCTAATTCATCGTTAAATCTAATTTTAGGCATTACTTCGACTTTAGCAAAACTAGTTTGTCTTAAATGATCTGCATTAAATGGACTTAATCTAACCAAACGATGAACACCATCTTCGGAGCGTAAATTACCATAGATTTGTTGACCTTGAACCTCTAAAGATACACTTTTAAGACCAGCTTCATCACCGATAGTTTGACTGATAATATTAAATTGATAATGTTTGATTTCAAAAAATCTAGTATACATCCTCAACAACATCGCGGTCCAATCTTGAGCATCAACTCCACCAGCGCCGGCAAAAATACTAATAATAGCGTCATGATCATCATAAGGTTGATCAAATTTTAACTGCTTCGAAAGCTGATTAAATTGTTTTTGACTAATGATCAAATTACGACTAAGCTCATGCAACAAACTATCATCTTTTAATTTAACTAACTCTTCTAAATCATTTAAATTATTTTGAAAATCTCGCCAAATTTTTAGACGATTTTTTATCTCATCGATTCGTTTCATAACTGATTGAGCTTCACTTTGATTAGACCAAAAATCTGGTTCTTGACTATTTTGATCTAATTGAATCAATTCTTGATCTAGTTTATCTAAATTAAGTTTTTTTAAGGCTTTTTGAAGCTGCGAATTTAAATCATCGATTTGATGAGATATTTCTTCCATTGAAACTATTTTTTTCGCCTTTTTGCAACGGTCTTTCTTTTTCTCTCAAGTTTACGACTATTCTTTTGTTGATTTTTTTGAACTTTTTTTTGTTTAACTTCAACTTTTTTAGTATCAAAACTATTATCCAAAAACTCTGCCTGACTATCGTTAATCATGTCCGTATTACTATTTGATTGACTTAAGGCTCTGGTTAAATCAGTGGCCGTTAATTCATCGAGTTGATCTTGAGTAATTGGTTGAGAATTAAATAAAGCTTTAATAATTTGATAGCGTAAATTATTTTCCATGACCTCAAAAATAATTTGTCCTTGTCGTCTATATTCCACTAATGGATCTTGCTGTCCGACACTCATCCAATGAATTCCTTCTTTTAAATGATCCATGTCTTCTAAGTGTTGCATCCATAATCGATCTAAAAATTGAATAAAAATATCTCTTTCCATTTTATGCAAAACTTCTGGGGTAAAGGCCGTTTCTCTCGAGGTGTATAATTCCTTAGCTTCATTCAGTAAATTTTTTTCAAAGGTATCAATATCACTATCGAGTAACCTGTCAAAGGTATCAACATCAAAAGGAAAAATATCTCTAACGGCATCCTCTAATTTATCAGTTTCCTTCATTAAAGATTGCAACATTTGATGTACGATTTCTTCAATAAAAATTTTAATTCTTTTAGATATATTTTCAGAAAATAAAATTTCACGACGCATAGAATAAACTGCTTTACGATGTCGATTCATGACATCATCGTATTGAACAACACTTTTACGTTGATCAAAATTAAAACCCTCAACTTTTTTCTGAGCACTCTCTAAACTTCGCGATATAATTCTATTTTCAATCGGCATATCTTCATTTACACTAAGTCGATTCATTAAAGCTGCGATTCTTTCACCACCAAAAATTCGCATTAAATCATCTTCCGTACTAACAAAAAACTGAGTCATTCCAGGATCACCCTGACGACCAGAACGCCCTCTTAACTGATTGTCAATTCGTCTTGATTCGTGTCTTTCACTACCTAAAACGAATAAACCACCTAAAGATTTTGATTCATCATCTAAAACAATATCTGTACCTCTACCGGCAATATTAGTAGCCAAAGTCACAGCACCCTTTTGGCCAGCTTTGGCAATAATTAAAGCTTCTTTTTCGTTATTTTTAGCATTCAAAACACTAAAAGGTATTTTTGCTTTAGTCAATAAATTGGCTAACTTTTCATTCTTTTCCACCGACACAGTTCCAATTAAAACTGGTTGCCCTTTAGTATGTAAGGTCTTAACTTCTTCGACAATGGCTTTAAATTTAGCATTTTCAGATTTATAAATTCGATCTGACTTATCAATACGAACAATCTTTTTATTAGTCGGTATTTCAATTACATTCAATTTATAAATCTGATGAAACTCTTCACTCTCAGTTAAAGCCGTACCTGTCATGCCTGATAACTTATTATATAAACGGAAATAATTCTGAAAGGAAATTGAAGCTAAGGTAATACTCTCGGTATTAACTACCACATTTTCTTTGGCTTCTAAAGCCTGATGAAGACCCTCATTATATCTTCTACCGGTCAATAATCGACCAGTAAATTCATCAACAATCACAATCTCGCCGTCTTTAGTAACTACATAATTTTTATCTCGATGAAATAATGATTGTGCTCTTAAGGCTTGTTGCAAGTGATAAATAATTTTAATATTACTGGCATCATAAAGGTTTTCAATTGATAAAATTTTTTCTATCTTTTCAATACCAGCTTCTGTTAAAGTCACCGACTTTCTTTTTTCATCAGTTTCATAATGAGTATCTTTTTTAAGTTGTTTAACAATCTTGGCATATTGTTCATACATACTTGCTGAAGTAATACTGGGAGCAGAGATAATCAAAGGAGTTCTAGCTTCATCGATTAAGATTGAGTCAACTTCATCCACGATAGCGAAATTTAAATCCCGTTGAACTAAATCTTCTCTATCTTGAACACCATTATCTCGCAAATAATCAAAACCAAATTCACTATTAACACCATAAGTAATGTCAGCCGCGTAAGCTTCCTTACGACTAATTGGCCTTAAATGTCGAAACCTTTCGTCTTGATGAGCATCATTGGTAAATGTTTCATCATAGATATAGCTATTCTCGGCAACAATGACACTAGTCGATAAACCCAAGAAAGCATAAATTTGACCCATCCAACCCGCATCTCTTTGAGCTAAATATTCATTAACCGTTACAACATGAACACCCTTTTTAGTTAATGCATTCAAAAAAACTGGTGCAGTAGCTACTAAAGTTTTACCTTCACCGGTCTTCATTTCGGCAATCGCTCCTTCATGTAAACACATGCCGGCAATGAGCTGAACATCAAAATGACGTTGATTAAGAATTCGACTAG
>DAIDMV010000007.1:18401-38954 GCA_027448765.1 bacterium
ATTCATCAACAATCACAATCTCGCCGTCTTTAGTAACTACATAATTTTTATCTCGATGAAATAATGATTGTGCTCTTAAGGCTTGTTGCAAGTGATAAATAATTTTAATATTACTGGCATCATAAAGATTTTCAATTGATAAAATTTTTTCTACTTTTTCAATACCAGCTTCTGTTAAAGTCACTGACTTTCTTTTTTCGTCAGTTTCATAATGAGTGTCTTTTTTGAGTTGTTTAACAATCTTAGCATATTGCTCATACATACTCGCCGAAGTGATGCTAGGAGCAGAGATAATCAAAGGGGTCCTAGCTTCATCAATTAAAATTGAGTCGACTTCATCCACAATAGCGAAATTTAAATCTCGCTGAACTAAATCTTCTTTATCTTGAACACCATTATCTCTCAAATAATCAAAACCGAATTCACTATTAACACCATAAGTAATGTCGGCAGCGTAAGCTTCCTTACGACTAATTGGCCTTAAATGTCGAAACCTTTCATCTTGATGAGCATTATTGGTAAATTTTTCATCATAGATATAACTATTCTCAGCAACGATGACGCTAGTTGATAAACCCAAGAAAGCATAAATTTGACCCATCCAACCTGCATCTCTCTGAGCTAAATATTCATTAACTGTTACAACGTGAACACCCTTTTTGGTTAATGCATTCAAGAAAACTGGTGCAGTAGCTACTAAAGTTTTACCTTCACCGGTCTTCATTTCAGCAATCGCTCCTTCATGTAAACACATGCCGGCAATGAGCTGAACATCAAAATGACGTTGATTAAGAATTCGACTGGAAACTTCTCTCACTAAAGCAAAAGCATCTGGTAGAATAGCATCTAAAGATTCTTTGACTAGTCTCTTTTTTAAAATACCGGGCTGGTTTTTTAAAACTGATTCTGACATTTTAGAATATTTTTTTTCCAAAGAGTTAACTATTTCAACTCGTTTCTTCATTCGTTTAATAGTTTTAATCTGAGGGTCGCCCATCAGTCTTTTCAACACACTATTCATTCAATTAACCAACCTTTTATACATTTAATAGTTTAAAATATTATAACCCGAAAAAACTAAATTTGCATTGATTAATCCTAATTATCGATAGAATTAATATTTTTTTTCTTAAATTTATTAATTAAGTGGCGATAAAATTTAGCCGAATGGTGTTTTTGGTTATACTTAATCAATTGATGTTTTAATTTTTCTTCTACAATATCGACAGCAGCATACATATTTAAGGTACTCTCTTCGGCTGTTATTTTCTCATTAGGAAAAATTAAATTAACTTCAAAACGGCAATTATTTTTATCTTTACTATTAAGTTCTTTTAAATAAATTTCAGCTGTTAATTTATCTTTTAAATCTAATCCTAAATATTTATCTAATCGACCAATTTTTTTATTGATATATTTCATTAAATTATCATCTAAATCAACATGAATGGGATTAATTATAATTTTTTTTATCATACTAGTTCGCTCCTTTTTTGAATTATTGGATTAGCCATCACCTTATTATTATAACTTTTCAACCAAGCCATTAAATAATTTCTTGATTCATTAACGGTTGTAAAATTTTAGGTATCAGAATTCGTCCTTCAGCTGTTTGATAATTTTCTATAATAGCAATTAAAATTCGACTTAAAGCAAAAGCTGTGGCGTCATTAGTATGGACGAATTGAATTTGATTCGCATCGTCTTTAAATCTAATTTTTAAATCACGACTTTGATAATCGGTCATATAATCTGCCGAATGAGTCTCTCTGTATTTAGCTTGACCAGGCAAATAAGTTTCAATATCAACACCTTGAGCATTAGGTTTACCAATATCGGCCGTACATTTCTGTAAAACCTGATAAGGTAAGCCCAAACTACTAACTAAATATTCCTGAATGGCTACTAGCAATAAATGTTCACTTAAACCATCTTCTGGTGTTGAAAAAACTTCCATTTCCAGTTTATCGAACTGATGTAAACGAAAAATACCTTCCATGTCTTTACCATAAGTCCCAGCTTCCCTGCGAAAACTAGTAGAATAACCAATATAACGAATCGGTAGCTCTTTCAAGTCCAAAACTTCATCCCAATACATAGTACAAAGCGTGTGTTCAGCACTAGCATTCAACCATAAATCATCTTGAGCAATCTTATAAGTTACATTCTCTTCATCTAGTCTTGAACTGGCTAAATATGGTTGGGTTTTCAATAAAGCCGGTGGCAAGATAGGTGTAAAGGGCTTATTGACTGTTTTTAAATGATTGTCCCTAATAATCTTATCGATGATTTGTTGATCACTCAACGCACTAAAGACAAAATTAATTAAAGCAAATTGAAGCTTAACTAAATCAGCCTTAAGATAAACGAATCGGCTACCACTGATTTTGGCAGCTCTTTTATTGTCAATTAAACCTAAAGACTCGGCTAAGACATAATGAGGTTTTGGTTCAAATGAAAATTTAGGTAAATCTCCAACTTGTCTAACAACCACATTATCATCTTCACTTGGCCCAATAGGCACGTCGTCTAAAGCCATATTGGGAATCTGTCTTAAGTATTCATCAAAATCTTGATTAATATGACTCAACTGTTCGGTTTTAAGATTTAAATCATTTTTAATGGTTTTGACCGAATCAATCGTTGTCTGTTCTAGATCGTGAGCTATTTTTATTTTCGACAGATCATTTCTTTTCTGTCTTAAGCGATCAATTTCAACGATCAACTCTCGTCTTTGACGATCAAGTTCTAAAATTTTGTTAACCTCAACCTTATAACCTTTTTGCTCTGATTTTAATTTGACTAAATCAGGGTTATCTCTTAAAAACTTAATGTCTATCATTCACCAATTATACTAGACGATCCGGTCGACTCAAAATCATAAGACTTTCTATGTGAGAAGTCCTTGGAAAAAAATTATATAATTTAAATTCATCAACTCGATAATCATCAATTAATTTATCGATATCCCTAAATTGAGTAATCGGATTACAACTTAAGTAAAAAATTTTCTTAGGTTTAGTTAATTTTAAATAATTCAGAAATTTATTATCCAAACCACTTCGAGGTGGATCAACAATCACTGAACTTTTAGCCGTAATCAAATCAAGACTTTGATTAGAGTTGCCTAAAATTGTTTTAGCTGGAGAGTTGAAATTCTTAGCATTAAGTTTCGCCAACTCAATATTAAACTTATCATTATCAATCAAATACCTGGTTTGACGAGACAAACTTAAACCGATTGATCCGACTCCGCAAAAATAATCAACCAATTGATCACCCTTAACAAAGGCTGACATATCTTTTAAAGCTTGGCGATAAAGGTTTAAATTAACTTGAAAAAAAGATAAAACCGAATAAACAAATTTTTCAGACCCCAACAACTGATCTTGTAAAATATCGTGACCAACCTGAAAAAGATCAGTCGTAATAATTGAAGCTGGACTTCTATAATCTGATAAATAAATTTTAATAGATTTAATAGCATCAATTAGCTGAAGACTTAAATTCAATCTTTTCTTAACAAATAAAGCCACACTAACTCGATCACTTTGATCGACTCTAACAATTAAACTTTTTAAATCGGCAGCTCTAACTTGATAAGATTCTAATTGATCAACAATTTGTTGAGCTGACTTCATAATAGTATGATTAGCAATTGAAACTTGTTGAATAATTTCTTTAGCATGAGAACCTCTTTTATGTAATGCTAAGTGCAAGCCTAGTTCATCACCATAAAACGAAAATTCCATTTTATTGCGGTAATAATAAGGTCGCTGATCACTAGTAATCGATTGAATTAATGGTAAAAATTTATACTTACTAGACATCTCCTGAATAATTTCAACTTTTATTTGATTCTCATATTCGTAATTTAAAATTTGCCACGGACTAGTTGATAAATAATTCGGGTCTAAAGCTTGAACTCGAAAAGAAGAAGGTTTAATAACTTCAACTAATTCAGCTAAACAATAATCGGCTGATCGTTTTAAAATCTTAATTTTAACTTCTTCGTTTGGTAAAACACCGTAAACAAAGACTTTTTGACCCGAAGACAAACTGGCCAAGCCTTGTCCACCATAAACTAATTTATCAATTACAACAACTTCGGTTTCAACCATTAACTATTTTGCCAGATTAAAATAGCTTTTTTTAATTGCTCGACATTTTCAGCTAACATCCATGGTTGATGTTCAACCAATAAATCTTTTGACATATACCCCCAGGTAACCGCAATTGACTTAATTTTCGCTTTATTGGAAGCATCAATATCTCGCACTTCATCGCCAATATAGAGTACATTTTTTTGTTGAAGGTGTTTTTGTTTCATAATAATTCTTAAAATCTTAGACTTGCCTAATAACCCAATACCACCATAAATACTTTCGAAATATTGACTTAAATTATTTTTATCTAAAATTTTACTAATATTTTTTTTAGAATTTGAACTTACAATATATAGCTTAAAGTCTGAATTAGCTAAATCTTGAATTAAATTAATTAAGCCGGGGAAAATTTGAATTTCTAATAATCTATCAGTCATAATTTTTTTACCTTTAAATAGTAGGATTGGCCAACTACGACGAGGTACATTTAACTCATGGGCTGCTTTAAATAAACTCATAGTTCTAAGTTGATTAACCTTTATGGGGTCAGTTAAACTAGGATTCTTGGTCAACTGATAAGCAATATCTAAAGCCAGGTTAAAACTATCGACAATTGTGCCGTCAAAGTCAAAGATAATAGTTTTATTCATTACTTATTTTATTCTATCAAATTTATGTTTCTAATTTATAAATTGAGGGATGATCAAGACCATAATAATGAGCTAATTCATGCCAGAGTGTGTGTTTGATCATTTCTTTTAAATCAGCTACATCATTAGCCTTCAATTCCATTGGGCCTTTAAAAATTGTAATCTTGCTAGGTATTAAAACTACTTGCCCTTGCCTTTTAGGCAAAGGTACACCC
The DNA here is from genome assembly GCA_027448765.1 of bacterium. Taxonomy (GTDB): domain Bacteria; phylum Patescibacteriota; class Saccharimonadia; order Saccharimonadales; family UBA4665; genus JAJZWG01. The sequence goes on from DAIDMV010000007.1 coordinate 23,373, forward strand.
TCATAAAGTCCTAATAATGTTTCATTATTCTTAAGTTTTAAATCGATCCTCTGTTCATAAGATGGAAAATTTTCATAAATAATCGCCAAATTTTCAACTTTATCAATTTTTTTTTGATTTTTTAATTCATCAAAAGACTGATCAATCAAATCTTGAAAAACCTCATCATTAACTTTAAACATTTTTTTGACCAAATAAATCTGGATAAATAGATCTTGTAACACTGTCTATTTCGAATTTCAACTGAGGGAAAGGTACTCCTTCCCTGGCCGAAACACCTTCAAGAGCCCAAAAAAATCTCTCCGACATCCCCCACCCACAAGCTGGTGGCATACCATACTCAAGCATCTCTACGAAATCTATATCTAGCATTTGAGCTTCCTGATCTCCTTGATCCCTCATTAACTGTTGAGTTTTAAATCTATCTAGCTGTTCAATTGGATCATTTAATTCAGAATAACCATTACCCATTTCTGTGCCACCAATTACAGGATGAAATCTTTCTGAAACTAAAGGATTTACTGGGTCTTTCTTGGCTAAAGGTGAAATGGTAACTGGTTCACCGATTAACCAAAATGGTCCAGCTGATTCAGCTCGAATAATTTTCCAAACATGATCCAAAGCTCTAATCTCATTGATTTGACCGTCTAATTTAATCTTATGTTTTAATAAAATTTCTTTTAATTGTTTCAAGTTAGGTTGAAAAACATCAACCTGAAAACGATCCATCATAATATCTTGGTATTTAATAACCGGCCAAACCTGATCTAAATTAACTTGATGACCGTAGATATTAAAGCTATAGGTCTGCCAGGTTTTAAAAGCAATATATTTTAAAAACTTTTCATAGAATTTAATGCCATCTTGGTAATCTTCAAAAGCTGCATAACTTTCCATGGCAATATGTTCTGGTAGATGTTCGTCAGAATAATTTTCGTTTCTAAAGCGAGGTCCAATATCGTAAACTTTCTCAAAACCACCACCTAATAATCTTTTCAAAGGTAGCTCTTGAGAAATTCTCAAATAAAAATCTTGGTCTAAAGCATCCATATGGGTCACGAAAGGATTAGCGTCAGCTCCTCCAGTAGTGTGTTCTAAAATTGGTGTATTAACTTCAATAAAATGATGCTGGTCTAAAAATTCTCGAACAGCTGACCAAAATTGACTACGTCTTATAAATCTGTCTCGGACATCTTGATTAACATTTAAATCAATGTAGCGTCGCCTTAATCTTTCTTCCTTGGAAGTAAAGCCTTGTGATTTGGTTGGCAAAGAACGTAAGGTTTTAGTGATTAATTTTAATCTTTTAACCTCAATTGATTTTTCGTTTGTCTTGGTTAGAATAACTTGACCGTAAGCTTCAATGTAATCTCCAGCATCGAGTAATGGAATTTGATCATAGCCTAAAATATTTTTTTTAGAATCTAATAACTCAAGGTTTTGTCGATTTAAAAATAATTGAAGATTACCACTTAAATCATAGATTTTAATAAAACTAATCTGACCAAATTTACGAATTGTTTCAATTCGACCAACTACATAAACTTGTTTATTTAATAATTGATCAAAATCTTTAACCAAATCACCTAAATGAAAATCTCGTTTAACCGTTGGTGGATACGGATCTAAACCCAAAGACTTAATAGCCTCTAATTTTCTTAATCTTTCGTTTCTTAATTCAATTAAATTAGCCATAGTAACATTATGCCACAGAGACGGTTAAACAAAAAAATCAACTTAAGAAATATCAGTTATTTTAAAGCTAACAGTATCTTTTGGAGTTTTAATAACAATAGTGTCACCCTTTTTCTTACCAATTAATTCTCGACCAATTGGTGATTCATCAGATATTTTACCTTCTGCTGGATCGGCTTCAACTGTACCAACTAATTGAAATTCTTTCGTTAATTTGTCGTTTTTTAAAACAACTTTAGAGCCTAAAACTACCTGATCAGATGTTTTAGATTCTTTAATGATTTCAGCTGTAGCTAAAATAGCTTCTATTTCTGTAATTCTAGCTTCATTTCTTTGTTGGTCTTCTTTTCTAGAACTATATTCTTCATTTTCACTTAAATCACCAAAATCTCGAGCCACCTTAATGGCTTCAGCTATTTTTGGACGATCGTTAATTAATTTCTGTAATTCATCTTGTAATTCTTGATAACCTGATTGAGTTAATCTATAAACTTTTTTATTAACCATATATTATTCTCCTTTTTCCTTTAAATACTGCAATAATTCTTGATAATTAAAATAAACTAAATCTTTCTTTGTTCTTAGTTTGATTTCATATTGATCATCATCAATAGTTTTTTGATTAATGACGATTCTAATCGGTATGCCTAGAAGATCACAATCAGCGAATTTTTCAGCTGGCCGACTAAAACGGTCATCATATATTACTCCAATTTGTAGAGATGTCAAGTCTTGATATAATTTTTCGGTTTTTTTAATTTGTTGATCGTTATCGACTACAAAAGTTACGTAACACAAAAAAGGCGCTAACTGGTTTGGCCAAACCAAACCTCTTTCGTCGGAAAAATGTTCGGCTATAACACCCATTAAACGACTAATCCCTATACCGTAACTACCCATAATAACTGATTTTTTCTGACCGGTTTTATCATGATAATACATACCCAGAGCATCAGAATATTTACTATCCAGATGAAAGGTATTACCCACTTCTACGGCTCTTTTCTCGACTAAATTGTTTTTATGAAGACCCATTTTCTTCAAATTATCATCATTAAAGACTTCTTTATTAACCCCAATTTTTAATTTTTCATCAATAAAAATCGTATCTTCACCTATCGGACTAATAAATTGAAATTCATCAGAAAATTTATCAGTAAAAATACCGCCTGAAGCATAAGTTCTAAAAGTAAAATCACCCAGACCTAAACGTTGGTAAATTTTTAAATAAGCGGCCACAATTTCTTCATACTGAATATCGTGTTGAGTCTGATCAATTGAAAAACTATACATATCTTTCATAATAAATTCACGACCTCTCAATAAACCTGATTTAGCTCTTAATTCATTGCGGTACTTCTGTTGAATCTGATAAACTTTTTTGGGCAAATCTTTATAGGATGTTATATAGTCCTTTAAAGCATTGACGACCGGTTCTTCATGAGTCAATCCAACACCCAATTCAGCACCGTTATTAAGCTTAGTCTTAAACCAATTATCGACTTTCTTATCATCCCAACGATCAGTGATTTCCCATAATTCCCGTGGTTGCAAAGTACTCATTAATAATTCCTGACCACCAACCATATTCATTTCCTGCCTGACTATAGTTTTAATTTTTTCAATCACTATCAAGCCAAGTGGTAAATAAGCATAAACTCCCGCCATTTCCTTGTGAAGATAACCTGCTTTAATCAAAAGCTGAGCATTTGAGGCTAATTCGTCACTTGGAATTGTTTTAGATGTTTTGGTCACTAAAGATGAAATTTTCATTGTTATTGTCCTTATATTAAAATTTAACTAAATAAATGGCTATAAAAGCGATCAAATTATTAATGGCGTGAAGAAAAATAGAAGAATAGATACCTTTAGTTTTTAATCGTAAAATAATTAAAAATATCGATAGAATAAAAGTATCAATAGCTGCTATCCACAATAAACCACTTTTTCCTCCCTCAAACAAATGGGGTAAAGCAAACAAAACCGAAGTCAAAATAATAGCTGGAACAAGAGGTGTAATTTTTCTTAAATTTCCAAACAAAAATCCTCTAAACATGATCTCCTCGGCTATGGGTGGCAATATCACTAGACTAATGAAAGTAAAAATCAAATACTCTGGACCATGAACAACACTACTATTAAAACCTATATGCTGTTTTTGACTGACGTTTAAACCACTATTTAGACTTACTGCCAAATCAACTACAAAAATATAGCTAGCATAAAAAAATGGAACCGCCAGTAAGGCATAAAAAATATCAGTTAACTGAAATTTTCTTAAACCAAGAAACTTTAAAGATATCCGTCGTCTTTTTAAGTATAAAAAAATTGACCCAACCACAATGACTTCAGTTAAAAGAATATAGAAAAATTGACCAATAATTGATTGACTTAACCAGCTAGCTGTATGAGACGAACTAAAACCTCGAATTGCTGGATAAATTAAAACAACAAAACCAGCTATAATCTCAGAAGCAAAAAATAAGACAAAAACAAATAAAATAGCTAAAAAAGCTCTATTAACGGAAATAGAATAATCGTCTTGTTGAATTTCTAAAAAATTTTTTTTGATAAAATCCTTCATCACAATCCTATTTTATCAAATAATGTTGAATATCAACGTTAGTGACTAAGATCACCAAAACTATTAAAATCAAAAAGCCGATAGCATTGATTGTCTCTTCTGTTTTAGGTTTAAGAGGTTTTTTAAGTAATCTAAAAATTAAAATCAACCAAAAACGACCACCGTCTAAAGCTGGTATTGGTAAAACGTTCATAATAGCCAAAGTTAAAGATATCAGGGCAATAATCATTAACATAAATCGATAACCCAAAAAACTACTTTGTTTTAAAATAAAATAAATACCGACTGGTCCACTGACCTGAGATGAAGCTTGGCACTCACCATTTTGTCTAGCAATCGAGTTATTGGTCACAAAACCACTAATAGTTGATCCTAAGCCATAAAGAGCGTTACCAATACCCTGAAAAGTTAAGGCTGTTGTTTGAGCACTTAAACCAATAGCCTCAATCGGGGCCGCCCAAGTATAACGATTGGAATTGTAGGAAACCGGCTCAATACCCAAAAAAGCTTTAGGTGGTTGAACAGTCTGACAAGCTTTGGCTTGATTATAGGCTTTAATGTAAGCTAAATCAGATTGCCTGACGACCGAAGTTGTTAGTAGTGTAGTTTCAGCCCGATGTAAATGATTGTTAACTCCCCTATAGATTAATTGAACTTTTTGTCCAGCTAAAGACTGAGTTAGGTGTGCTAGCTGAGTCGGGTTCTTAATGGCAGTTAAATGATTGATTGGCCCAATTGCAATAATTTGATCATCAACTTTAAGACCAGCTTTTTGAGCTGGAGATTTTTTTTCAACATAATTAATAATAGTTTCTCCACTAATAGTTTGAGCATTACTTTTAACATTAAACTGATTAGAGATTAATTGCGGTAAACCAATCAAAGATAAAATCGTTAACAATACTAAAGCAGACAATAAATTCATTACAACACCAGCTAATAAAATTTTAACTTTTACCCAAGTTGAAGCTGCTCCAAAACTACCGGGTTTATCGTCGGCGTCATGTTCTCCTTTTAGTTTAACAAAACCACCCAGCGGAATTAAATTAATCGAGAATATCATACCACTCTTAGTTTTATGACGATAAAGATGTGGCGGAAAAAAAATACCGAATTCTTCAACGTCAACTCCATTTCTTTTAGCCACAATATAATGACCAAACTCATGGATAATAACTAAACAAATAAATAAAAATATCCCCACTACTAATAAGATTATTGGCATAAGATAATTATATCGTAGTAACTTGTTTTCAAAAAACTACTTCCTTTATTGTTTAAATTATATAATTAATGATTCAACTGAATTATAACTTACATTAATCAATAATGATAAAAGCTTTTATATTTAATGACTTTTTAGTATAATCAATGTATAAAATATTAAACAATCAGATTTTATCAACCTCTTTAAAGATTTTTAAAGCTAATCTGATAACGAGAAAGGTTAATTTATATATGTCCTACGATATCGACATCAAAGAATTATTAAAATCAGGCGCTCATTTTGGTCACAAAACTAGTCGTTGGCAACCAAAAATGGCTCAGTATATTTATACTAAAAATAACGGCTCACATATTATTGATTTAACTAAAACAGTAGACTGTTTAGACCGAGCTTTAACTTTTTTAGAAAATACAGCCGCCAATAATCGTCAAATTCTAATTGTAGGTACGAAAAAACAAGCTCAACCTATCGTAGCTCAACTAGCCGAAACAACAAAAATGCCTTACGTTAATGAACGTTGGTTGGGTGGAATGTTAACTAATTTTTCTACAATTTCGAAACAAATCTTAAGATTAAAAAATTTAGAACGACAAATTGAATCTAGTGAATTAAACCAAAAATACTCTAAACTTGAAATTCAAAGATTTAGTGAAGAAGTTGAAAGTTTAAATAAAATTTATGGTGGCATCAAAGAAATGAATGATCAGCCTGGTGCTTTATTAATTTTTGATATAGTGCACGATCATAATGCTGTTTTAGAAGCTAAAAAATTAGGCATTAAAATTGTAGGTATTTGCGACACTAATTCTGATCCAACTTTAGTTGACTTCCCTATTCCAGCCAATGATGATTCGATTAAAACTATTGAATTAATCGGTAACTACGCTCAAAAAGCTATTATGAATGGAAAAAATAAAACCTTAAAGAATCAAGAGAAAGTAGATAAATAAAGATGGCTGTTGATATAGATTCAATTAAACGATTAAAAAACTTAACTGGTGTTGGTTTAACTGACGCTAAATTAGCCTTAGAACAATCTAAAGGCGACTTCGATTTAGCTTTAAAAGAAATGAGAAAAAAAGGTTTAACTAAAGCCGAAAAAAGATCTGAAAGAGAAGCTCGACAAGGATTAATAGGTAATTATAACCACGACAACCGAATCGGCGTAATTGTTGAAGTTAATTGTGAAACTGATTTTGTAGCTAGAAATGAAATTTTCACTAATTTAGTAAAAGATATAGCTATGCATATCGCCGCTACTAACCCTAGCTTTTTAAGTCCAGAAAATGTTGATCAACAAACTTTAACTAATTTAAAAGATGAGTTTAAAGCTAAGGCTATCGCTGATAATAAACCAGCTAATATGATCGATAATATAGTTGAAGGTCAACTAAAAAAATATTTTGAAGAAAAATGTTTATTGAACCAATCTTTTGTTAAAAACCCAGATCAAACCATCGAACAACTAGTTAAAGAACACATTGCTAAACTAGGCGAAAATATTATTATTAAGCGATTTTATCGTTTAGCTCTGGGAGAAATCAATTAATATGACTGATTCAGATATAACAAATCTAGGTCAACAATTAACTCAATTAACATTAAATCTAGGTAATGATTTAAAAACTTTTAAAACCGGTCGGGCTAATATTAACATTCTTGATCATCTTAAAGTCAATGTTTATGAAAGCGCTTTACCACTCAATCAAGTGGCTTCTATTAATGTAGTCGACTCGCATTTAATTCAAGTTACACCTTATGATGCTAATAATTTAGCTGAAATAGCCACTGCTATTCGTAATGACAATAGTCTTAATTTAAATCCGGTTGATGATGGCCACAATATTAGACTTAATATACCTCCTCTAACTGAAGAAAGAAGAAAAGAATTAGGTAAAATTATTCATCAAAAAGGTGAAGATTATTTAATCAAAGTCCGACAACTTCGACATGATTTTTTAGGTAAACTTAGTCTGGCTAAAAATGATAAAAGTATGTCAGAAGATGAAATTAAATTAATGACTAAAAAAATTGAAGATCTAATTAATCAACAAAAAAATATAATTGAAAACACTATCGCCGAAAAAGAAAAAGAAATCATGACAATTTGACTAAATCACAGTAAATAATTATAATTAAGTAAATGAAAAAAGATATCCACGCCAATAACTATCGCTATGTAATTTTTCAAGATCTAAATAATAGTGTTAACTATTTGATCAAATCAACTATAGAGACCAAAGAGACTATCAAAATAGATAGTCAAACCTACCCACTAGTTAAAGTTCATATTTCTAGTAGCTCTCACCCTTTTTATACTGGTGAAGAAAGAGTTCTAGATATAGAAGGAAGAGTTGATAAATTCAAAGCTAAAAAAGAAGCTGCTAATAAATCACAACAAGCACGTTTAAATTCAATCGCTAAAAAAGAAAAAAGACAACAAGATAAAGTTCTCAAAACTCAAGATAAATAAACCAACCATTCTGTCAAGATTATCATGGAAAAAAAAATTAATGCTCTCAATCAAGAGCTAACCGAAATTAATCAAACTCTTCAGCAAGCTAATATTTACAGTAATCCTCAATTCCCGACTTTATCCAAAAGACAAGCTGAGATAAACGACACTCTTAAAATATATAATCAATATTTAAAAATTAGCCAAGAAATAGATTCAACCAAAGAGCTGATAACAACTAGCGATCAAGAGCTAAAAGACTTAGCTTATAACGAACTGGACCAATTAAATTCTCGATACGACGCATTGCACAATAAATTAGTTCAGCTATTAATCCCTCGAGATAAAAATGACTCAAAAAACATAATCATGGAAATCAGGGCGGCGGCTGGTGGTGATGAAGCAAGTTTGTTCGCCCAAGATTTATTTAAGCTTTATACTAAATGGGCAGAAAACCATCATTATAAATATGAAATTATCTCACAAAGTCTAAATGAATTAGGTGGTTTTAAAGAGGTTATTTTTACTATCAAAGGAAGTAACGTCTTTCAAAAACTTAAATTTGAAGGTGGCGTACACCGTGTACAACGAATCCCAATTACCGAAAGTCAGGGTCGAATTCATACCAGTACGGTGACGGTTGCTGTCTTGCCTGAAGCAGAAGAAACAGACATTATAATTGATCCTAATGAAATTAAGATCGACGTCTTCAGGAGTGGTGGTCATGGTGGTCAAAGTGTTAATACGACTGATTCAGCTGTTCGAATAACTCATTTACCCACTGGCATAATTGTGACAAATCAAGACGAAAAATCTCAAATAAAAAATAAAGCTAAGGCCTTAAGTGTCTTACGATCAAGACTACTAGCCATTAAAATCACAACCGAACAAAATAATTTATCTGAATCTCGTAAAAAATTAATCGGTAGTGGTGATCGGTCTGAGAAGATTAGAACATACAATTTTCCTCAAGACAGAATTACTGATCATCGAATTAATTATTCCAGATCAAATATACCAGCTGCCCTCAATGGAGATATTGATGACATCATCGATAAACTCCAAGAAATATACTATAGTGAAGAACTTATAATTTAAATCTTAAGATGACAGCCTCTGATTGGTTTAAATCCAGTACTCAACAATTAAAAGCTAGTGGCATAAAATCTGCTCATCTAGATTCATTAATAATTTTAGAACATACCCTCAAAATATCTAGAACCAATTTATTAGTTCAATTCGATCAAACTATAAATAGTTCCCAAAAAAAAATACTCAGCCATTATCTAAAGTTAAGACTTCAACATAGACCAATTGCCTATATTACCAATACTGTCGGATTTTATGGTTTTAATTTTCATGTTGATGACCGGGTTTTAATCCCAAGGCCTGAAAGCGAAGAATTAGTTACTAAAGCTAACTTAATGATTTATTTATTTTATATAACTAGAGTTTTAATTGATTCCGAATTAGACATTAATCCTAAGTCGTTTAAAAGGTTCGAATTGACTGTGGCCGATCTAGGTGCCGGATCAGGCAATATTGGCATTAGCTTAAGCCTGATTAACCCCTACTGCCGAGTAGATTTGATTGAAAAATCGCCCCAAGCCACTAAAGTCTGTCGATTGAATGTTGTAAAAAATAACCAAAAAAATCAAATTTTTTTATCTGACTTTTCCAAAATTAACCTATCTCACTATGATTTATTGGTTGCTAATCTACCCTATTTACCCAGTAAACTTAAGCTTAATCGAGCAACTAGTTATGAACCCCAAACAGCCCTTTTTAGTGGCCAGGATGGACTTAAAGATTATACAAAATTATTTCAAGTTATCTCAAAATCATCAAACAAACCGTTGTCAATAATACTCGAAAAAATAGAAATTTTAGATGACCAATTATTAAAGCTAGCTGAATTAAACAGTTATCGCTTAGTTATCAAAACTAAATTTATGTTTTGTTTTCTACTTAATTATTCGGCTCAGCACCCAGTTGAACATTGATATTAGAATATACTGAATTTCTTAAAACCGTTAATTGAATTTGACTGCCTGGTGAGTATTGATACAATAACCCGGTTAATGAATTGTTTTGATTAATCTTGGTACCGTTAACAGCTGTGATAATATCTCCTACTTTTAGACCAGCCTTAGCAGCTGGACTGTTAGGCAAAATAGAAGGCAGTGAACTATTAGAGCTAGGAGCGATAAAAGCTCCGTTAATAACTTTGAGTTTATATTCATAGGCCACATCGGCTGTTAAAGGAATGTATCTTATACCTAAATATGGTACCGAAAATTTACCCGTCTTTAAAACTTGGTTAATTAATCCCGTTACATCATTAATCGGTATAACAAAACCAATATTTTGAGCTCCGCCAGCAATGGCCGTATTAATACCAATAACCTGGCCATTCATATTTACGAGTGGTCCGCCAGAATTACCTTCATTGATAGCCGCATCTGTTTGAAACAGATCAGTTAAATTCTCTGTACTACATAATGATGAGCTAGAGTTGACGGTTGATCCACTGCCACATATAGAACTAGAAGCTTGAACGTTACGCCCAAAACCGGAAATTATGCCACTAGTAACGGTATTATGAAACTGACCCAAAGCATTACCAATAGCAACTACACTTTGACCAATTTGGACACTAGATGAATTACCAATAATAGCTGGTTTTAATTTTTGACCCTTTAAGTTTTCAATCTTTAAAAAAGCGACATCTAAACTACTAGATTGGGGTGTTCTTCCGAGAACTTTAACATTATTGAGCTGAACGCCGTTACTTAAAGTGACAGAGACTTTAGTTGTTCCAACCGGGACGACGTGTCGGTTAGTTAAAATTAAACCATTAGTAGTTAAAATAATGCCCGTTCCGGCGGCTTGCTCTTGCTGAGGCTGAGAAAAACCAAACAAACCCAAACCACTTAACGGATTAGAGCCAGAACCACTACCGGCATTAGCCTTAATACTAACATTAACACTAACCACACTAGGCCCAACTTCTTTAGCGATGGCCGAAATTAGTTGACTCTGAGAAGTAACAATTTTTTCTTGATTAGATAAGCCGACACCAATTTTTCCATATGAACTTTGTCCATTATTCTGTATATAACTACCCAAAAATCCACTAGCACCAGATAAAATAATAATTAATACAATGGTATACAACACTTTAAATTTAGAATTTTTAATTTTTTTCTTAAAAGAAAAATTAGGCAAAGAAACCGTAATTGTTTTTCGATCCTTAGACGAGATTTCTTTAGAAGAAACTGTAAATTTATCTACTTTATTATCTTTGACTTGTTCTAAATTTTCTTTATTATCTGCCATCTATTTTTAACTCCTTTTAAATTTAAACAACTCTATATGTCCAGTTGGAATAAAAAATTATAATTATTAAACTTAAAATAAAAACGCCGATTATTTCCCATTTGGAAAATTTTTTTAATTTTTTGTAATGATCTAGATAATAAACTATAGCTAAACCATAACCCAATATACTTAATAACATGACAGGCTGAGAAAAAACTTTATAATATATCAACCAGTGACTCGTTAACCAAGCTAAACTAGCGGCGACATAAGTCCAAAAAAAGATAATCAGATTAGAATAAGGTTCATTAAAAGAATTTAAGAAATGACGAGCACTAATATAACAAATTAAAGCCGTCATAACAGTTAAACCCCAAATAGGTCCATCACTCCAAACAAGGTATAAAGCTGTTAAGCCTAAAAACTGACCAATAAAGGCCTGAAGAGAAACTAATAAAATATTTTCAGACGGTTTAATTAAGAGCAACCAAACAATATAGCTTATTACCCATAATAATTGCCAAGCTATATCCGGTGAAGCATAGGTCATAAAAAAAACAAACGACAAACCTACCACTATATCGACTGAATTAGCTAATAAATTCGCTATCCAAAACCTGGGTTTGACGGCGAACATACGCCATTTACTTAAAATCACTATTATGAAGGCTAACTGAATAAAATCTAATCTAACCAAAATAAAGACTAAGAGTGGTAAAAATATTCTAAGAAAAAAATGAAAAATTTTCCCAAAACCATTAACTGATTTTAAACCTTTAATAAAACCAAACATTTCATCTATCATACCAAAAAAAATCACTTCATAACAGTAAAAGTTAATTTTAAATGCTCGTTAAACTTTGCTATAATTTATAAACATAATGACTCAACAACGTAAAAACCAATATCTCAACCAACAAGGTGGGGTATTTTCATTAATTATACTATTGATATCAGCCTGTCTAATCGCCTTATTAATTGTAACTTTTGTTTTTAGATCTTATCAGGTTGATGGAATCAGCATGGAAAACACCCTTCAAAACAATAATATGTTAATCGTCTGGAAACTACCTAGAACATGGTCAATGATCACAGGACATCAATATGTGCCTCAGAGAGGCAACATTATAGTCTTTAACGAAAGTAATCTTCTGGGTTGTGGTCAAGCTGGAACTAAACAACTAATTAAAAGAGTCATCGGTTTGCCTGGTGATACCATAACTATTAAAAACGGTCACTATTTTATCTACAATAAAAAACATCCTAAGGGATTTGATCCTGGCATCGCTTTAGGTTTTAATAAAAACTTTCCACCAACCTATGGATCTACTCATATTACTCTTGGATCTCATCAAATTTTTGTATCAGGAGATAATCGACCTAATTCTTGTGACTCAAGAATATTCGGTCCAATTAACACTAATCAAATTGTAGGCCAATTAATATTACGCTTTTATCCATTTAATGAAATTAAGATTTTTTAAAGAATAATTTTAATAATTTCTTTTAATTGGTTGTCATCTTTAAAAATAATTTCCAATTTTCCACCTTTAGCTGTTCTTTTAACGAAAACTTTAGTATTTAACTTAGCCGCTATTTTTTTAGTTTCATTCGATTCAATAGCAATTCGTTTTTTTAATTCATGAACTTGGTTATAACCTTCTTTTTTACAAGAAACTACAAATCTTTCAGCTTGTCTTACCGACCAACCTTCTTTAAGAATTAAATTATGTAAGATTTTCTGTTGTTCTGGATAATCATTAAGAGCTAAAATTGAACGGGCATGGGCTTCACTAATGAGACCATCTATTAAAGAATTTTTAGCATAATCTGGTAATTTCAATAATCTAATTAAATTACTAACCGTCGAAACCGCTTTACCGATTTTCCGAGCAATTTCTTCTGAAGATAAAGAAAACTCTTGCTGTAATCTGTACAAAGCAATAGCCTGTTCCAAAGGACTAAGATCAACTCGTTGAACGTTTTCAATTAAAGCTACTTCTATTTTTTCGCTTTCTTGAAATGACCTCACAATAACCGGTACTTCTTTTAAACCAATCAATTTGGCGGCTCGCCATCTTCGCTCGCCAGCAATTATCTGAAAATTATCATCCTTTAAAGGACTAACTACCAATGGAATTAAAATACCGTAAACTTTAACTGAGTCAGCTAATTCTTGGATACTAGATTGATCAAATTTAGATCGAGGTTGATTATCTGTTGGGATGATTTTTTCAATCAAAATTTTTCGAATCTTCTCATCGTTTTTGAAAACTAAGTCTTTATCAAAATCAGAAGGAATTAATGAATCTATACCTCTGCCTAAACCTTTTTTTGTTTTTTTATCCATTTAAAATAATAATATCACATTTTTAGTTGTTAATCATAGCCGTAAGCTCTTTAGCTAAATTACGATAAGCTTTGGCTCCCCTACTCCAATGATCATATTGTTCAATAGTCAAACCATGACTAGGTGCTTCCGCTAATCGAATGTTTCTCGGAATCACTGTTTTTAATAATTTACTGTTAAAGAAATTCTTAACTTCATTCTTCACATCATTTGCCAGAGTTGTTCTTTTGTCATACATAGTTAGTACTACTCCTAAAATATCTAAATCAGCATTAAAACTATTTTGAACTGATGCAATAGTTTGAAGTAATTGAGTTAAACCTTCTAACGCATAATATTCTGCTTGAACTGGAATTAAAACATAATTAGAAGCCGATAAAGCATTAACCGTGATTAAGCCTAAAGATGGTGGGCAATCAAAAATAATTAAATCAAAATTATTTTCAAATTTCATTAAACTGTTTTTTAATAAGTATTCTCGATTATTAACATTAGATAAATTTAAATCAAGATTCACGAGATCCAAACTACTTGGAGTTAAATATAATTTTGCGACATTAGTTTTTAAGTACAGTTCATTGTTATTATCAAGATTTGTTTCAAAAAAATTAAAACTTGAAAAATTAACTACAGTTCTATCAAAACCTAAACCAGAAGTAGCATTACCTTGAGAGTCTAAGTCGATTAATAAAACTTTCCAATTTTTAGCCAATTGCGCACTCAAATTAATAGCCGTAGTTGTTTTACCGACTCCACCTTTTTGATTAACGATTGAAATAATTTTCATGCTTATTAGTATAACATTTAACAACTAATCACTCTATTAATAAAATGATGCTAGCCATTTAATACTATTCCTATAAAGCCGTTTTTTAATTTAAGCTAGATTTGTTATGCTTTTATTATGGATAAATTAACGGACCAACCAGAAAATAACCAAAATGAAACCCCAATCAATAGTTTTCAAGATATTAAAGCTCCACCAAACTATACCGACATTGACGAACAAATTGTTTCACCAAAAAAGTTCAATTTAAAAAATAAGTTAAAAATTAACCTACATGAGATATCTATTATTATTGTAGTTGTATTGTTACTTGTCACTATCGGCATGGATATTTTTCTCATGCAACAAAATCAACAACTAAAAAATAATTTAAAATCTATTAACTATAAAGTAACCACCGTAATACCTCAACAGATTAGTTTCGACTGTCAAGCTAACGCTGCCTTACCTCAAAACTGCCGTTAAACAATTAGACTGTTAAAATCTCATTATCATGACAAATAAGTTGACGAATTTCTTCTTGTCTCCTTCGATCTTTAAATGATAATCTTTTTAATAATCTGTCGTCTTGTATTCTTTTTTGCATTTTTTATTTCCTTTTTATATTATTTTTGTTCATCGGTTAAATAAATTATGTCATGTCAACTCCTTAAAAAGCACTTAGATAGTTAAAGCTAAATTCACCTATTCTTATATTGCTGTTAGGATTAGCGGTTAAGTTAATCATAACTGTCATATAGCTATTGCCGTTAACGGTAATCGTTCCACCAATATTATTAGTACATTTGGTTTGCCAAAGATTAGTCTGTGTCGGTGAAGCATTGTATTGAGGCTGAGCAGTATCATTAGTGTCATAAAAATCAGTCATAATTGTATTTTTATTACTATTACTCCAGACGTTATAACAAATTTGGTCATTCTTACTAAACGAAGAAAAGTTTCTTGGAACAGGAATTCTAACAATCATTGATTCTGTTTGAGCTGAATTAGAGTTAGTTGTCCAGTTGTAATAACTGTGAAATTGTCCTGGGGTATTATCAAAACCAGAAGTTAATTGACCGTTTTGATTATTACTAGTCACCATACCGACATATTGTGGTACTTCATTAATTGTTTTAAGTGGTCGACTAGTGCCCAAGAATAATCCGTTATTACTACTTAC